>NZ_JAMZMM010000147.1 GCF_024178385.1 Limnofasciculus baicalensis BBK-W-15
TATTAATTAGTCTGCGCAGGCAGACTTGGTTTGTCTAGCCGCGATTTCCAATCGCCCATGCTTATTGAAACTGCTGCAAGTTATCAGTTTCAACCTAAATTCCTCAAACCCTTGATTTTACAGCTTTCTTCCCTAGCCGTTTGTAGTAAGCGCTTGAGCGCTCAAGCGCTCACTACAAACAGATTAAAACCAGCTTGACAAATTACTAAGAAGCTGCTTTAGCAGTAGTCCGCGTGCGGCGGCGGCCAACAGGTTGTACTGACTTAACAGGTTCCACTGATTTAACAGGTGCTTCCACTGACTTAACAGGTTGTACTGATTTAACAGGTGGTTCCACTGATTTAACAGCTTCAACTGATTTAACCGCTGTTTCCCCTGGATTTTGGAGTAAGAAAACTACCATAGGGCGACTGCGCAATTCCCGTCGGGTTAAACGTTCTAAATCTGCCTCAATTTGGACTTGTAAACCCACCCAGTCAATCTCAGTTTGTTCTCTGTCAAAAGACTTAGCAAAATCAGTCCAACGTTCCCGTAATATCCGTTCAATAGTTTTAATCACCAACTGATGTAGCAGAGATTTCTCCACAGTGGAAACCACACCCCGCAGATGAAGTTCTGGTTTAGCCAGCAATTTGCCCTCGGCACTTACTGCAGCTGCAACAGTAATCACCCCATCATCTGCCATTTGCTGCCGCTGTTTCATTACCTCGTGATGTACCACACCACTATTATCGACTAGTTCAATACCAGAAGGCACTTTCCCGACAATTGAAATACCATCTTCTGTCAATTCCACAATATCCCCATTATTGGTAACAACGGTATTTTCCGGGGGAATACCCATAGCGTGGGACATTTTGGCATGTTGGACTAACATCCGGTGTTCCCCATGAACTGGCATGAAGAATTTCGGTCGGGTCAATGATAGCATCAGTTTCTGATCTTCTTGTGCCCCATGTCCGGAAACGTGGATACCCTTATCCCTTCCGTAAATAACATTAGCGCCCAGTATCATTAATTTATCAATTGTATTGACAACCGCGATCGTATTTCCTGGAATAGGATTAGCAGAGAATACTACTGTGTCACCTTTTCTGATTCTCAGTTGGCGGTGTTCCCCGTTCGCAATCCGCGTCATTGCCGCCATGGGTTCCCCTTGGGAGCCTGTAGTGAGAATGAGGACTTTTTCTGGTGGTAAGTGGTTGGCAGCGTGCAACGGCTCAAATAAATTATCTGGACACTTAATATAGCCGAGATTGCGTGCGTGGGCGATGACGTTGAGCATCGAACGGCCAACTACTGATACAATTCTGTTTTGTTTTTGGGCTAATTCCAGAATAATTTGGAGTCGGTGGACAGAGGAGGCAAAGGTTGTTACTAGGATTCGTCCCGCTGCTTGACTGAAAACGCGATCGAGATTGGGATATACTGAACGTTCTGAGGGGGTGTGCCCGGGAACTTCTGCATTGGTAGAATCGCTCAGGAGGCAGAGGACACCTTTTTCTCCATGTTCTGCTAGTCTTTGGAAATCGAAGAATTCTCCATCTACTGGAGTATGGTCTACTTTAAAGTCTCCGGTATGGATTAGCACGCCAATGGGGGTGTGAATGGCGACGGTGAAGCTGTCGGCGATGGAGTGAGTGTTACGAATGTATTCCACCATAAAGTGAGAACCAATCCGCACCATTTGACGGGGCATCACTGAATGTAATACTGTGCGATCGGCGACACCTGCTTCTTCGAGTTTCCCTTGGAGTAGCAGCATTGCTAGTCGGGGACCATAAATTACGGGAATGTCGAATTGTTTGAGGTGATAGGGAAGTCCACCGATGTGGTCTTCGTGACCGTGGGTAACGATCATACCTTTAATTTTGTGCCGATTTTCCCGCAGATAGGTCATATCTGGCAGGACTATGTTAATCCCGTGCATTTCATCGTTGGGGAAGGCAAGTCCGGCATCTAGGAGAATTATCTCGTCGTTATATTCAAAAATACAGGTATTTTTGCCAATTTCATGGAGTCCACCTAGGGGAATAATTTTTAGGGTAGGTTTGGATTTTTGGTTAGTCATTTGCCTCCTTTGAGGTAGTTGGTTTAACATCGGTTACAAACTAAAAAAGGACATGATTTAGCTTTTTATATGCTAAATATTTACTGATGAACAGCTTTTTATCTATGGAAATCTCTGGCAACTAAATAATCTAAATGGGATCGCCAACTAAATATTTTAATTACAGGGCGGTAGCTTGATAAAAAATATCTACAATCGCCCTCCTATTCAAGAGGCATTATCGCCAACACTCTTTATGGAGTCAGGATCTTTCACATGGTGATGGCTGAAAATCCTATCTTTTATTTTATTTTCGTTCTTACCATTTATATCATATTTTCTCTCCCATTGATTAGTATATTTGAGATTTGCGATTTTACATCATTTAGGCTTGTTCAATGTTTTTATAATACCAGACTTAGCTATCCTCCTGTGGCAATAAAAAAGCTAAGTGGTATGGGTTTCGTCGCTATGTTTAACTGCGATCTCGTCTCTGGGCATCTCACTATCACGATTCATTCATACATAGATAGATTAAATTCTAATACCTTTATCGCTGAAATGTTTAAAGGTAGTAATATCCGTACTTCTTCAAAGTAGAGACAAGTCTAGGAGAACCGACTTTAATTCTTCTTCTAATTCAGGTGGGATATCGCACAGGGGCGAACGCGGTGAGCCTACATCCCACCCTTGTAGCTTGAGTGCAGCTTTTACCGGAATCGGATTTGTGGTACAAAACAATACTTTAAATAGGGGAAAAAGTTTGAGGTGAATTTCTCTAGCTAGTGTCGTTTTCTCAGATTGGCAGGCTTGGATCATTTGTTGAAGTTCATTACCGACAAGATGAGATGCAACACTGACTACGCCCGCGCCTCCCAATGCCATAATTGCTAGGGTGAAGGAGTCATCGCCAGAATAGATAGCAAACTCTGGTGGCGTAATCCGTCGCAGTTGGCTTACCTGTTCAAAGTTACCGCTAGCTTCTTTAATGGCTACGATATTGGGAATTTCCGCTAAACGAGCTACTGTTTCCGGTTCCAGGTTTTGACTAGTGCGACTCGGCACATTGTAGAGCATTATCGGCAGATCGGGGTTTGATTGTGCGATCGCCTGAAAATGTCTATATAGTCCTGCTTGGGGTGGTTTGTTGTAATAGGGGACAACTTGTAATGAGCCATCCAATCCTAGTGTAGCTGCTTTTTGCGTGGCTGCGATCGCTTCGGTTGTGGAATTTGATCCTGTTCCCGCTATCACCTTGGCTTTCCCTGCTACAGCTTGCTGCACTACCTGAAATAAATTATACTCCTCTTCCCATGTTAATGCCGGAGATTCTCCTGTTGTACCACATACTACCACTGTATCCGTACCGTTGTCAGCTAAGTGAGCTGCTAATCTTTCGGTAACTTCATAATTTACACTACCATCTGAGTTGAACGGCGTAATCATTGCCGTTAGTACACTCCCAAAATTTACCACTCTTTTTTCTTTCCTCCTTTATTGTTTGTTCTTTATTATTTGTTCTTTGTTCTTTGTTCTTTGTATTTTAAATAGCCAATAATAACTAACCAATAACTAACAACCAATAACTAACAACCAACAACCAACTCAGCTATTTGTACTGCATTTAATGCTGCTCCTTTGCGGATTTGGTCGCCACATAACCATAGTTCCAACCCAGATGGGTGGGAAAGATCTTGGCGAATCCGTCCTACTAGTACTTCATCCTTGCCTGTTGCGTCAATTGGCATGGGGAAGTAATTTGCCTGCCAATCTTCTACCAGTCGAACACCAGGGGCATTGGATAGAATTTCTCTTGCCTTTGCCACTGGGAATGGTTCGCTAAATTCTAGATTAATCGCTTCTGAGTGGGCGCGTAGTACAGGAACCCTTACACAGGTGGCGCTGATTTTCATCTCTGGGGCGTTAAAAATCTTGCGGGTTTCGTTGACCATTTTCATCTCTTCCTCACAGTACCCTTCCTCGTTTAGGGCTGAATTGTGGGGGAATAGATTAAAGGCTAAGGGATAGGGAAAAATTTCGGTGGGTGGGGTGTCGCCATTTAAAATTGCTTGTGCTTGGAGTTTAAGTTCCTCCATTGCTTGGAATCCTGCACCACTAGCGGATTGATAGGTGGCAGCGATAATACGTTTTACGGGTTGGACTTGATGGAGAGGCCATACTGCCATTGCCATTAAAATTGTCGTGCAGTTGGGGTTGGCAATAATTCCCTGATGAGTTGCTGCTGCTTCAGGATTCACTTCGGGAATGACTAAGGGCACTTGGGGGTTCATCCGAAAGGCGCTGGAGTTATCAATTACCACTGCGCCACTCTCAACCGCTGTGGCTGCCCAAGCTTTTGAGGTAGTGCCGCCAGCAGATGCCAAAACTAGATCAATATTTTTAAATGAATCCTCTCCTACTGCTGCCACTGGTAATTGTTCGCCTCGGAAGGGGAGGGTACGTCCAGCGGAACGAGATGAAGCCAATAACTTAAGCTCGGCAATAGGGAAGTTTCTACTCTCTAGTAATTCTAGTAACTCTGTCCCGACTGCGCCTGTTGCACCCAAGATAGCCACGCGCACTTGACTCTTCAAACGAATTTCCTCCAATTTACTTAACAAAAGTATAGTTTTGATCGCGGATCAACCCAGCCCCTGAAAGCCATTAATATTTAGAGAAGCGAACTTAATCTATTACGGGACGCGCTCCCACCCTAGGAAGTGAAAATTTAGTTTAATCTGATAACTTGTACCATGCTCAACAATCTGCCTTGTGGCTAAGGGTTACAGGACTTTGATGGAGATTATCCACCCTCCCTTTTATTCTCTCTACCTGCTTAGATAGTGTGCCGCGTCTCGCTAACAGGCTCCTGGATGTACTATCATCATATAGGTCAGGTCAACCCCACCATACCAATTGAGTGTCTCTCTCCCATCTGATTTAAGGAAGAAGAACTAGTGGTTATGTTTAATAGGGGCACAACTAGCATACCATAAGGGATCGGGATTAAGCTCGACTAAAACCCTATTATAGGAAATCTGTTGAATTATTATCTATCCCGCAACCAAAAAAAGCTCTATTCAGTTGTCTTCACAAAAAAGCGTCAATGAAAGTCACTCAGGAAAAGCTCCCCAAGAGTCAGATCGGTCTGAAAGTTGAAATCCCCGCTGAAACGACCCAAAAAGTATACGAACAGGTCGTGCAAAATCTGACCCGTTCTGCTAATATTCCTGGGTTTCGCAAAGGGAAAGTGCCACGTCAGATATTATTACAGCGCTTGGGTTCGCAACGGATCAAAGAATCGGCTGTGGAAGAGTTGGTGAACAATAGCATTAAGGATGCGATCGCACAAGAAAACATTGAGCCTCTGGGAAACTACACGTTAATTTCCTCCTTTGAGGAATTAGTCAGTCAGTTTAAACCAGGGGAACCCCTCACCATGTCAGCTTCAGTAGATGTTCCCCCTGAAGTTCAGTTGGGAGATTATAGCACAATTAGTGTGAAAGCTGAAGAAACCCAACCAGATCCGGATGCGGTAGATAAGTTTTTAGAAGAACGTCGCGTTAAGCAAGCAACACTGATTCCCGTGGAATCCCGTCCGGCACAGATGGGAGATGTGGCGATAGTAGATTATACGGGAATATTGGTCGCCCAAGGAGAAGAATCAGTCGAAACTTCAGTTGGTGAGGGGAATGACTTTCAAATAGAGCTAGAAGAAGGTCGCTTTATCGCCAGTATTGTCGAAGGCATTGTCGGGATGAATCCAGGGGAAACCAAAGAAGTCCCCGTAGAGTTTCCTGCTGATTATCCGCAAGAGGATCTAGCAGGTAAGCCAGCGATGTTTACCATCACCCTCAAAGAAATCAAAGAAAAAGAGTTACCAGAGTTAGATGACGAATTCGCTGAAGAGATTAGCGAAATGGAAACCCTTGCTGAGTTGCGGGAGTCATTGACAAAGCAATTTGCCGAAGCAGCAGAGAAAGAAACAACTCAAAGTAAGCAGCAAGCTGTATTAGAAGCTTTGCTAGAACAAGTAGAAATTGACTTGCCAGAAACCATGATTGAACGGGAAGTCCAGACAATTCTCACCCAGACTGTGATGCAGATGGAAAGCTACGGTATGGATGTCAGAAAGATCTTGACCCCAGAAATGGTACCGCAAATGCGAGAGCGATCGCGCCCCGATGCCATGAAACGGCTCAAGCAAACCCTCACCCTCAAAGAAATTGTCAAGCAGCAATCCCTAACGCTTGAAAAAGAGGAAATTCAAGCAAAAGCTAAAGAATTGATGGAGCAATTTGCAGGGCAAGATGTAGATCCCGAGCGGTTGTTAGAGTTCGTCAAAACTGACTTGCTAGAAGGGAAAGCTCTGCAATGGCTCGAAGAACACGCTACCATTGAACTAGTTCCTAAAGGTTCTTTGACAACCCCAGAAACAGAGGAAAATGAGGAAGCGGAAGCTCAAGGTGAGAACCCAGAGCTAGAAATAGAGCCGGAAGTCTCGTCGGTAACGCCAGAAACAGAAAGCTAATTACACAGCAATCAAGAGGAGAGCGATCGAGGTAAGGAAAGTTGAAATCTAAGTTCAGCCGATTGAGTAAACTGCCCACCGTTAAATCGGAGTACCGACTATCGCGGAGGCTTTCCAGCCAGATGATAGATAGATCCATCTATCTATCACTCCCCTAAGATATCCAGCCCAAAAGTACTCTCACTATATTTTATTCGTGTGAGCGAGGCTAGTCTTCGATCCGGGGAGGTTAATCAACGGCATAATTCTAGTTAAGCTAAGTTATCAAAAGAGAAAATCGCCCTCAGTGCTAAAAACACCCCCGTTGTTAACGATCGTCTGGTAACTAATCTTTATGCGACAATCCCAGTTCCCCAATCAATCGCCCACAAGTTGGACTGTCCCAGAAATTTACTCTACTAGTCCGAGCAATATAGTGCCGATGGTGGTAGAACAGTCTGGGATTGGAGAGAGGGCGTTTGATATCTACTCCCGCCTTCTGCGAGATCGTATTATTTTCCTAGGAACTCGAATCAACGATGCAGTCGCTGACTCGATTATGGCTCAGTTGCTTTATTTGGAAGCAGAAGACCAAACCAAGGACATTCAGCTTTATATCCACTCCCCTGGTGGTCCAATTCTCGGACTAGGTGGTGTGATTTCTGGAATGGCAATCTACGACACCATGCAGCAAATTCGTCCAGATGTTGCTACCATTTGTTTTGGTGCGGCAACTGATATTGGCGTATTTCTGCTGGCAGGAGGCGCTCCAGGAAAGCGAATGTGCTTGCCGAATGCTCGACTGATGATTAGCCAGCCTCTTGGGGGCGCTCAAGGACAGGCAGTTGATATTGAAATTCAAGCTAAAGAAATTCTATATCACAAACGTCAGCTTAACGAGCTGTTAGCATATCATACGGGTCAGTCATTAGAAAAAATAGCGACTGATACCGAACGGGACTTTTTCATGTCGGCAGCAGAAGCGAAAGATTACGGTTTGATCGATCGAGTCATTTCGCGGCTCCCCCTTTCCCGTCAAGCCACTGTCACTCCTATTAAGTAAGAGGCGCTTTATGTCTAAATACGACTCCCATCTAAAATGTTCGTTTTGTGGTAAATCTCAAGAACAGGTGCGCAAATTAATCGCAGGACCAGGAGTCTATATATGTGATGAATGTGTCGATCTTTGTAACGAAATTTTAGATGAGGAGTTGCTTGACTCCAGCGCCCCTGCTCCTCCCCAAGTAACTCGTCCTGAAACCCCTCAGAAACGTCGTACTCGTACTGGGGGTTTATCTTTAAATCAGATGCCCAAACCTAGAGAACTGAAAAAGCATCTAGACGAACATGTTATTGGTCAGGATGAAGCCAAAAAAGTACTTTCAGTTGCAGTTTATAACCACTATAAACGCTTAAGTTTTGTTCAGGGTAAAGGAAGTACTAAGCCTGCGGGAGAAGATCCAGTTGAGCTGCAAAAGTCTAATATTCTTCTGGTAGGTCCGACAGGTTGCGGCAAAACTCTCTTAGCCCAAACCTTAGCTAGTGTTTTAGATGTCCCCTTTGCCGTTGCTGATGCTACAACCCTTACTGAAGCTGGCTATGTTGGGGAAGATGTTGAGAATATTTTACTAAGACTTCTACAAGTTGCCGATTTAGATGTAGAGGAAGCACAGCGGGGGATTATCTACATTGATGAAATTGACAAGATTGCTCGTAAGAGCGAAAACCCCTCTATTACCAGAGATGTATCTGGTGAAGGTGTTCAACAAGCTTTACTGAAAATGTTAGAGGGGACAATTGCTAATGTACCTCCTCAAGGTGGACGGAAGCATCCATATCAAGACTGCATTCAAATTGATACCAGCAATATTCTATTTATTTGTGGTGGCGCATTTGTTGGTCTCGATAAGGTAATTGAACAGCGGATTGGTAAACGCTCCATGGGCTTTATTCAGCCTGGAGAAGGACAATCACGGGAAAAACGGGCAGCCGATTTGTTGCGCCATTTAGAGCCAGATGATTTGGTGAAGTTCGGGATGATTCCTGAATTCATCGGGCGGGTTCCCGTTACTGCGGTAGTCGATCCGTTGGATGAAGAAGCACTAATGGCTATTTTAACTCAGCCTCGCAGTGCTTTGGTCAAGCAGTATCAGAAACTCCTGAAGATGGACTCGGTACAGTTAGATTTTAGAGCCGATGCTGTTCGCGCGATCGCCCAAGAAGCCTACCGCCGGAAAACTGGTGCCAGAGCGCTGCGGAGTATTGTGGAAGAATTAATGTTGGAAGTGATGTACGAGTTACCATCGCGGAAAGATGTTACTCGCTGTACGATTACACGGGAAATGGTTGAGAAGCGCTCTACTGCTGAACTTTTACTCCATCCCTCTTCTCTACCCAAGCCAGAATCAGCTTAGTGATTGTTGGTTGTTAGTTGTTGGTTGTTGGTTGTTGGTTGTTGGTTGTTGGTAGTCAAGAAAAATAACAAACAAATATAGCTAGGCACTAGGGGCTTTCTTGCTAGGGGCTAGGGGAAAAAGGGAATAGAATTAAGGGCTTCAGCAATTCAGAGTGTCTTAACCGCCTTGGCGGTTGCTATAACAAATAACAAATAACAAACAACAAATAACAAATAACAAATAACAAACAACAAACAACAAACAACAAACAACAAACAACAAAAGAATGCCTTACATTCAAGTTAGGGGTGTCGCTCATTACTACGAATGGATAAAAGAATCACAACCCTTTAAAGAAAAACCCATAATAGTTTTTGTTCATGGCTGGGGTGGTTCCGCTCGTTACTGGGAAAGTACCGCCCAAGCCTTGTCCGATGAATTTGATTGCTTACTTTACGATATGCGAGGTTTTGGGCGATCGCGTTTACCTCAAATAACAGGAGATAGTGCCTATGAAATGGAAGATTATGCCGATGATTTGGCAGTATTATTAGATGCCTTGGCACTGAATCGCGTCTATATTAAAGCTCACTCCATGGGAGCATCAGCAGCGACAATCTTTCTGAATCGCTATCCTGAGCGAGTGGAAAGGGCAATTTTGACTTGTAGCGGTATTTTTAAATACGATGAGAAAGCTTTTGGGGCATTTCATAAATTTGGCAGTTATGTGGTGAAATTCCGTCCCCATTGGTTATTACACATTCCCTTTGCCCCTGCCCTATTCATGGCACGATTTTTACATCGTCCCCTACCGTTATCGGTAAGTAAGGCATTTTTAGAAGATTTCTTAATTGCGGATTATGAGGCGGCATTGGGGACAATGGTGAGGGTAGTGAGTAAGTACGCCGCTGAGGTGATGCCTCAAGAGTTTGCGCGGCTATCTGTACCAACGCTATTGGTTGCTGGAGAAAAGGATCGGATTATTCCCGCCGATTTAGGGCGTAATGCTGCACAACTTAGTAAAAATGTCAAGTACTTAGAGATTCCCCAAACTGCTCATTTTCCGATGTTAGAAGCGCCGGAGGTGTATCTGAGTCAGGTGCGGGAATTTTTAGGGGTAGGTGTGGCGGCTGAGATTTGAAAAAATAGGACTTACCCAAAGCCTCTATCTGTAGGGTGCGTTAGCGTAGCGTAACGCGCCATCCACACTATTATTAGTATTGTGAACTAGGTTGTAAGATCAAATCCTTTGGCATTGGTATAATATCTTTTTTTTTTAACACAGAGGGCGCAGAGGTTAACACAGAGGTACACAGAGGTTTTTCTGTCAGAGGTTGAATAATTCTGATGCAACCGGAAATGATCTAAAAAAATTAATCACCAAAAAAGCGAGTGGCGAAATTTTGCGATCGCGTTGGTGAAAGTGCCCTTGCTTTCAAAATTGCTGCAGCTAAAAAGGCATAGGATAAAATTCCAATAATTATCAATAATACCACACTAACAAATCCCATCGCATTCCAGAGAGCATGGAGAGAAGCCGCACAGATATAGCCAATGGTGATAATCTGCCAAGCCTTCCGGGGTTTAAGGACACTTAATCCAATGAAATAGCCCAAATAACCACTATAAGCAATATGTCCAGCTACTGAACCCAGAATCCTAGGAATTAATAACTGTAATCCTAATAATTGCCCGGAGCCTTCACCTGTGGGCAAGGTTCCCATATCGATAATATTGGGTACATATTGACCTAATGTTTCCAATAAAGTAAAACCAACTGCGGATGCTGTTCCTAATAAAATTCCATCTAAAGGTTCCCAAATTCCCACCTTTTCTCGCCATGGAGATTGTAAAAGTCTCCCGATAAAATAGACCAATAAAATAGGCAATGACTTAAGTAATTCTTCCATAAGCCCTGCTCCAAAAAACATCCGGATTAGGAGAGTAAGAAAGCTAATATTTTCGCCTTCCGTAGGCAATTTTCCAGGTAAAATATCACGAAAAATAATAATAAATAGCGGCAAGAGCGGACTAACTAAAATTAGAATAGTAAATCCGGCACAACCTGCTAATACCCACCAAGGTTTAGACTTGCCACACAGTTGATAGATAAAGTAAGATATAGCGCCTGTTAAGTAGGTGGCAATTAGGAGGTTAAACGCCATCGCTTGACCAACAGCGGCAAACAGTAATACTACAAAAATTACTGTGACAATTGCGGGAACAAAAAATGCTTTTTGAGTTAAATCTCGTCCCGTTGACGCGAGGGGAAATAGTTGAGTGAATGTGACATAATCTGGTTTTGAGTGTCCTGAAGAGGTATGATTATGATGGTGTGGGGGCGATAATAAGGGAGTAGTTAGTTGATATTCAAAGATAAATTGAGGACCATCTTGACCCAGTTCAATACAATCGCCTGCTTGCAATTTATGACACCCATGTAAGGATTTACCATTGATGTATGTGCCATTGATGCTACCTAAGTCACAAATTTCCCACCTGAGTAAACCATTTTCTGGTAGGTAAAAAGGATGGAATTTTGCATGATGCCGCGATACCATTAAATACTGATTGGGATCTAAGGGAATGTCACAGCTAGGATCTCGTCCAATTACTACCTCTCGCTCATCAGATAGGGGATAAGCAGGTAGGGTTATAGCTGTATTTTTAATAGATATGGGTCGGATAAATCCACGGTAATTTTGACTAGTCATTAGTCATTATTTGTTGGTTGTTGGTTGTTAGTTGTTAGTTGTTAGTTGTTGGTTGAATAAGGAATAAAAATAACCAATAACCAACAACCAATAACAAACAACTCTATTGATTTGCTCTAGTATCGCGCACGGCGGCGTAGAAAAATAATCCTGTTAAGGGGATACTAGCCGTCAGGATAATTCCTGTGACGGTTGTTCCTAATCCGGGAGTTCCCGATGATAGTTCAAAGATTGAACCTACAGCAGCGATGGCTGTAATACAGGAACCCATTAAAAGTAGACCACTTTTTGGTGTCATTGGTTTGGGAATTGGAGTTTAGTGATTTAGAGTGAATTAGGAATTAATTATCGATATAATATCTTACCAGGATCGCTCGATAGGTTTGACTGATTGGGTGGAGAAGCCGTGTTTTTGCAGTTCCTCTGTTAAGGCTAAACTATTTTGTACCCTGTCTACAAACATTACCCCATTTAGATGATCCATTTCGTGCTGAATGGCGCGAGATAATAATCCTGTGGCTTTGATTGTTTTTGGGTGTCCATTTTCGTCTTTGTAGGAAATTTCTACTTCTTCTGGGCGTTTAACATCTAAGTACACATTGGGAATACTCAAACACCCTTCTTGAGCATCGCACAAAGCTGCACCAAACCGCTTGATGGTGGGATTGATTAAAATCAGTGGTGGATATTCTGGCTTTTCTGGTTCGCAGTCGATCACTATAATTTGCTTATGAACTCCTACCTGGGGCGCTGCCAAACCGATACCATCGGCACTGTACATGGTTTGTAGCATTTGATATGCTAACTGCCGGATGGTTTGATCTACTTTGGCAACCCGCTTGGCAGGTTGACGGAGGACGCGATCGCCCAGATGATAAATCTGTAGGGGTGGATTTTCTAACTTTTTCTTTTCGACAACAAGTTGAGCAGTCATGGCTGGGAAGATTTGTGAAGAGTTAATTTATCAAAATTGTAGTAGTTCTCGATTCTAACAGTTTTATCGACAGCCTACTCAAGCCAAAATTGAAAAAACAGGGCAAAGGCAAAAGGGAATAGGCTAAATGTCTTTATGTCACCATTCCCTACTCCCTACTCCCTACTCCCCACTCCCTACTCCCCATTCCCCATTAATTAATGTTCAAAGATATCCTTATAGTGGAGCAAATCCAAATCCACCATAACAGGTAATGCTTTAAAACACTCTTGAGCTAATTCCCAACGATCTTCTCGTTGCAATATACTAATCAATTTGTGTCGTAGACTTAGTAGATAGCGCACATCATTAGCGGCATAACGCAATTGCTCGTTGGAAAGATTTGTGGCATTGCCCCAATCTGAACTTTGGGCACCTTTATCTAGTTCTACTTGTTCTAATTCTAGAACTAATTCCTTTAGTCCGTGGCGACTACTATAGGTGCGGGCAAGTTTGCTGGCAATTTTTGTGCAAAATATTGGTGCTACTTTGATGTTAATATTTTCTCGCAGCATTGCTAAATCAAAGCGGGCAAAGTGGAATACTTTTAGTACGTTGGGATCTTCGAGTAACCGTTTGAGATTAGGAGCCTCTACTTGTCTTTTCTCAATCCGAACTACTGTAACTCGCCCTTGGGGATCGCACAACTGCACCAAACATAAGCGATCCCGTTGGTAGATAAGTCCCATAGTTTCCGTATCTACCGCAATGGCTTCGGCTTTTTGATACTCTCGACAGATAGCGTCGGGAAGATCGCGATCGCAAACTTGGAAATCTGTCAATTCTTTCTCCAGCAATGGGTTTGTCATTGGTTGTTGGTTGTTAGTTGTTGGTTGTTAGTTGTTGGTTGTTGGTTGTTAGTTGTTGGTAATGGGCTTAATGGCAATGGGATTAAGCCTCTTTTTGTTTGTTATTGGCTGCGATAAATAGCTGATCGCAAACAACTAATAACCAATAACAAACAACGAATAACTAACGACGTTTGATGAAAACTTGGGTAAAATAATACTCGCCTTTGGCATTTTTACTAATACCAATACCAGTCATATTGAAGTCTCCTTCCATATTCTCACGATGACCTTTACTTTTGATCCATCCCTCAACTGCCTGTTGAACTGGATTGGTGTAACCTTGGTTATAGGCGACATTTTCTGCTGCACTGCGATAGGGAATCTTTTGGGAAATAGCTTTAATTCGGGTTTCAAATCCTTGATGGCTAAAGGGAACTTTTCCTGTTGCCATCGCCTCACTGTGAAGTCTTGCCTCTTTGCTGATAGCCGTGTCTAGGGTTAAGGTTGGCAAATTATGGGATTGGCGATATCGATTAATCTCTTGATGTACCGATTCCTCCAACTTCGTAAATTCACCGGGATTTGAGTTTTGAGAAATATTTGAAGGCGGCACTGTTTCAGTGGGGAGAGTTGGGTTGATACTCAATGATGAACTACAGCCATTTAATCCACTGGCAAAAATAAGAGCGGCAACCATAACCTCTTTCAAGCATGTTTTCTTCATTCAATAGACATCTCCAGAAATTAGGTTTTGAGCTAGATAGGGTAAGGGTTTGAAATTATATTTTGGAGATGTCTAAT
>NZ_JAMZMM010000610.1 GCF_024178385.1 Limnofasciculus baicalensis BBK-W-15
CCCTAGCCCTAGCCCCATTCCCCTCTTCCGATTGTCGGACTATCAACCGCTGAATGGCAATAATGGCCGGGTTAATTTCCACATAGCGGCGTTGGGGATTTTTCAGATAGGTTTGTTGTTCTGTTTCCATCATCTCAATATCTTGGTTGAGAAATCGCATGAATACGAACTTTTCCAAAAACTGTTGCAGGAGTCGTTTCCCTATCTGAGGTAACCATTGTGGCAAGCGGATTTTGAAGAAGAATAGGGCAAAAGATCTACTTTGAGTTGGACTAACGGGTAGGCGCATCAGGTATAGGGTGGAAACTCCTTCTAAATTGCTGTAGTAATGGGGATAGCGATATTGTACCGAAATGGTGCGGGTGGTGACTTCCTTGGCATCGTCGCTCAAACCTAACCACTTCGCCATAGTGCCTTTGTAGGACACATCATATTCGGCACAAACTGTATTGTCAGTTTCCCGTAAACTTTTCAGAATCGGATCGAACCAGCCTTGCAGGTTTTCGTGGAGAAATCCGTGGAATACATCCATTGAGTTTTCGTTGCAGATAGAAAAATGCGCCCCCATTTTGCCTGTTACTGGTGCCATAAACCAGTCTGGGTTATCGAATTCGACGATATCTGGTATCTGTTTGCTCTCTGCTAGAGCTGAATCTCCTGGAAAAATCCAGATTATATTATATTTTTCTTGAATTGGGTAGCTTTTGGCTGTGGCACAGGGTAATTTTTGTCCTGCTGGCAGGTAGGGAATACTGACACAGTTACCTGCCCCGTCAAATTCCCAACCATGATATCGACAAGCCAAGTTTTCACCTTGGACGATGCCTTTGTGGAGGGCAACACCTTTGTGGGGACAAGCATCCTCTAGGGCATGGAGTTGACCCATTGTATCGCGATAAACTGCGATCGCCTCTTGCCAAATCGTGACAGGCATAATTTCCCCTGGCTTAAGTTGGTTTGCCCAACCCACCGCATACCAATAATTGGGGTTAATCCCTACTTCTCGTACTGCGTTACGCACAGTTTGACCCTTTAGGGTTGTCGCTAGTTCCATCACTCCTGCCTCTTGTCGCTTTTTTATTTAATCGTATTCATCTCGATCTATATATGATAGGGAGTAAAGCATCAACTTGGAACTACAGCATTTTTCAGGTACGTGAGGTACAAAGAAACCCGGTTTCTTAAAGAAACCGGGTTTCTGGGGCGTACTTCATAAACGGGCAATCTCCTGTAAGTTGTAAATAAGTAAATGGAAATATTATGACAACAGCAATTTTAGCTAAACCCAAACAGGTACAACCTTTGTTATTTGAAGGGTTGACTTGGCGGGAATTCAAAGCCGTTGAGCAATTGCTACATCAGCCCGGATACCGACTCTCTTTTTTAGATGGAATTTTGGAGATTAGACTGATGCCAGGTGAACCACATGAAACAGTGAAAGGAAGAATAGGCGCATTATTGGAACTTTACCTCCTGATGGCGGGATTTGATTTCACACCAACTGAATCAATGACGCTGGAAAGCGAAGGTGGCAAAGTAAAACGAGAGGCGGATAAATCCTACAAACTTGCCCCCGGTAGATTCCGTCCCGATTTAGCGATTGAAGTAGTATTTAGTAGTGGCGGAGTTGACAAATTGGAATTCTACAAGCGGCTGAGAATTCCTGAAGTATGGTTTTGGGATGATGGTGTGCTGGAAGTTTATCATCTCCGGGAAGAGGGTGAAGAGTTGCACTATGAAAAGATTACTCAGAGTGAGGAAGTGCCGGGGATAAATTTTGAGTTATTGTTACGCTGCATTAATATGGCGAATCATGTGGAAGCGATCAAAACTTTTCAACAGGGAATCCAGAAATAGTAGGAATTTTAATTATCATTTTGGTCTTTTCATCTCTGGGTGCGTTAGCAAAGCGTAACGCACCCTACAGATATCGGAATCTCAATGGCACTGTTAAACGTCGTACTTTGTAAATCTAGCGCTATGCGGTAGAGTTGTCAAAAGTTTTAGGTATGTTAACTTATGTTTCGAGATTCCAGGCTTTTAGTGCTGTTGGCAGCGGGTTCCCTTACCACGATGGCGGGGGGAGTTGTCGCCCCAGTGCTACCAGATATGGTAGATCAATTGCACCTCAATCCAGCGTTTGCCGGGAATCTAGTTAGTATACACTGCCTGACTATTGGTTTATTTAGCCCGCCACTAGGGATTTTGGCAGATAAGATTGGTAGATTGCGGGTGCTAATCCCTTGCCTGATTCTCTATGCGGTGTTTGGTATCGCGGGGGCTTTTTTCCAGGAATTAGTGCCTTTGTTGGTAGTGCGGGGGTTAC
>NZ_JAMZMM010000148.1 GCF_024178385.1 Limnofasciculus baicalensis BBK-W-15
CAGAAGGGACTACTCTAACTTTACACCATAACCGCCTTGGCGGTTGCTATAATAAGAAAAATGCGAAAATAATTTCTTTTACTCTTTGGGGAGATAATCCTAAATATACCTTGGGCGCAATTAAAAATGCTGACATTGCCCCAATCATTTATCCTGGTTGGATTTGTCGATTTTATCTGGCTCCAAGTGTTCCCCAAAATATTATCGCTCAATTATCAAGAAGAGAACAAATAGAAATTGTCAAGCTAGATTGGAAAAGTCAAAAGAATTGGGAAGCTTCCTTGTGGCGATTTTATCCTGCCGCAGACAAAGATGTGGCTGTGATGATTTCCAGAGATACAGATGCACGATTAAATTGGCGAGAAAAAGCAGCAGTAGATGAATGGCTTAAAAGCGATAAAGATTTTCATATTATGCGAGATCATCCCCTGCATCGTTGTCCGATTATGGGGGGGATGTGGGGGGTTAAGAAAGGGGTTTTCCATGATATTAGGGGAATGATAGAGGCTTATTTAAAGGTAGTTGATAACCGTCATATTGAATATGGAATCGATCAAATATTTTTAGCGGATATTATTTACCCATTAGTTCAAGATCGAAGTTTAATTCATGATGAATTTCTCACAGAAAAGCCGTTCCCTCAGCCGAGAAAAGGCTATGAATTTGTCGGTCAATCTTTTACTGAAGACAATAAAATTTATCAAAATAATCTGAATCAACTTAAGCAGTATATCATTTTGCGATCGCAAGGTAAAATACAAGAAGATCGTGGCTATTCCCAAGAAACTCTGAATATCCTCAGCCAATCTTCGTTCCCCACTCCCTAACTCCCCACTCCCCACTCCCTTTTATGTCTACTCAAACAGCCACACGAGGTAGCCGATGTTTAAACCCGCAGAGAATTTCCCAGGAAATAGTACCCAAAGACTCAGCCCAATCGTCAGGAGAAATATAAGCATCGCCATCATTGCCAATTAAAGTGACAACTTCTCCAGTCTGCAAATCGGGAATGTCAGTTACATCCAGCATAATTTGATCCATAGTAATTGAGCCAATTTGCCGCACCTTTTCTCCTCGAATTAATACCGTCATTTTGTTAGAAAGGAGGCGAGGAATACCGTCGGCATAACCAATTCCGACTACCGCAATAATCATAGATCGATCCGCAATAAATCGGTAACCATAACTGACACCTGTACCGGGAGAAATTGTTTTTACTTGAGTCACTCGTGCTTTGACTTGCATCACTGGCTTAAGATTAATGGCAATGACATTACATTGGTTAGTAGTAGGCACTTCAGTGCCAGTAGCACTAAAGCGCTGACTACAAACTTTTGAGTTAGTGGCATTCGGCTTGAGGTGAATCGCATTTTGTAAATGTGGGGCGGGATAGAGTCCATAAAGTGATAATCCTACTCGTACCAAGTCGTAATGTAAAGCAGGATTAGTTAAGGTGGCGGCGGAATTTGCTAAGTGTAAAGATGGTGGTTTCATCCCAGCATTATTAAGTTTAGTAATTGCTTCATCAAATCGCTGTTGCTGAAGTTTCATTATGGTAAGATCGGGACTGTCAGCGGTAGCGAGATGGGAGTAAACGCTCTTTATTTGTAAATGAGATAACCCTTGTACTAGTTGGACAAATTGAGTTGCTTCTTCCCAAGGCATTCCCAATCGTGACATACCTGTATCTATCTTTAAATGTACAGATAGGGTACTATTAATATTTCCCAAGGTTTCTGAAAAAATGAGAGCTTGTTGAGGAGTACAGATTGTCGGTTGTAAATTCCAGTATGCGATCGCGCGGACTTGTTGAGGAGTATTAGTTGCGCCTAATAATAATATCGGGGCGGTAATCCCCGCTTCTCGCAGTTGAATTCCCTCTTCTACCGTCGCCACACATAGCCCACTAGCACCTGATTCTAATACCGTACTAGCAACCATTGTCGCCCCATGTCCATAAGCATCAGCTTTTACAACTGCCATCAGTTGAGTATGGGGGGCTAAAATCTGCCTTAATTGCTGCACGTTATGGGATAACGCGGCTAAATCTATTTCCACCCAGGCACGTTGGCAAATTCCGCCAGACACATCCCATAAGCTAGGTGTTGCCTGTCGCGTTAGCTCTTGCATAATAATCTTTCACTCCTCAAAAAAATTGTTATTTGTTATTTGTTATTTGTTATTTTATTGCTAACAACCAACAACCAACAACCAACAACCAACAACCAACAACCAACAACCAACAACTAAATTAACACTTAGGGAATGACATATTGCGCCCCAATGCTTTTGCCTGATATAATGCTTCATCGGCTGCTCCAATCAGCGTGGTGGGTGAAGTACTCGGTGTTGGATACATGCAAGCGAAACCTAAACTTAAGGTGACATGTTCGCTCACTAGAGACTGAGCATGGGGAATCTGTAATTGATTCACAAGTGCCCGAATTTCCTCAGCTACTTTAGATGCACCAACTGCACTAGTGTTAGGCAAAACCACGGCAAACTCTTCACCTCCATACCTTGCTACTAAATCGATGGAACGCTTCACACAAAATCGTAGGGCATCTGCAACGCGACGTAAACAGGCATCCCCACCTTGATGACCATAACTATCATTGTATTTTTTAAAATAGTCAATGTCACAAAGAATCAGAGATATCGGTAATTTCTCTCTAATCATACGCTGCCATTCATCATTAATGTACTCATCAAATCGTCGTCGGTTTGCCACTCCAGTTAGTCCATCTAAAGTAGCCAGTCGATGCAACTCAAGATTAGCCTCTTCGAGTTTTTTATAAAGCTGAAACTGTTCGATTAGTCGCCGCACCCTTTGGCGTAAAACTGCCAAATGAATCGGTTTTGTGATATAATCTGTTGCTCCAACTTGAAAAGCTCGGTCTACTGACTCCGGATCGTCAAGACCAGTAATCATTAGCACAGGTGTGCGAGCATTATTATGTAAGCTTTTTCCATTCAGCATTTTCCCTTCTAGTGGGGAGGAGGTTGTCAGAGCTTGGAGATGTTGGCAACAAGTAAAGCCATCCATGACGGGCATGAGAGCATCAAGCATAACCAGATGGGGATTGATGCTTTTGTAGGCTGCTAAACCTTGCTCACCGTTAGTTGCTTCAACAACCTGATAGCCGTCTTTCTCCATGACTCGGCGTAATAAATCCCGTATAAACTGATCGTCATCGACGACAAGAATAATCGGTGCTTCTTCGGAAACAGAGACTGCTTTCATCCTTGAAATCGCTATAATATCTGAAATCACCTCATTAAATTCCAGTTCTTCCTTCATCTGTTTTGTTTTTCGTCGTTTTAGCTTATACAGAGGCGATTCGTCATCCCTGTAGATACCGATCGATAATGGGATTTACGCACTCTCACGCAGAAATCCGGTTTCGGAATGGAGGCTCATCGCTGAAACGACGTATTCCAGTGAATTTTCCTGGTTTCTGCCTAAGTCGTAAGTAAGTAATGACACCAAAAGCTAACCCGAATCAGGGAAGTTAATGCCTAACTGCAATAAGTTGAGCAAAATCTGGTAGATGCAAGTGCCATCCCTGAAAATTGTTACTACGGCTTGGGGATGGTGGGGTAAGCACAATTCTAACTTTTTTCTGTTGGCTAGTGTCAGGGGCAGGGGGGCAGGGGAGGAGAGTTTTAATTCAAAACTCTCCCATTCCCCTTAAAGGGCTTGACTCTCCTGTTAAGTGGAGACTGTACTCTAACAGTAGAGCAATTGCTTTCTGGGAGTTAGTCACTATGGAGAGTCTTACGTTAAAACTAGGAGGGATGGCATGTGCCGCCTGTGCTAATAGAATTGATCGAGCCATTCAAAATATTCCTGGTGTTATAGATTGTCATGTTAATTTTGCCGCAGAGCAAGCCACTGTTGAGTACAATCCCGAGAAAACGCGAGCAGAAATTATTCAACAAGGGGTTATAGATTTAGGATATAGTGCCCTACCACTTCAGGATACAATCGCGTCTGATGACAATCCTGAAAGAGTCGCTGGCGGTACGCCACAGAATGAGCTAAATATTAAGCTAATTTTGGCAAGTGCGATCGCACTTCTCCTCATTATAGGCTCACTGCCGATGATGACTGGCTTTGCTCTGTCTTGGTTTCCCCGATGGCTCCATCATCCCTGGTTTCAGTTGATTTTAAGTACGCCTGTGCAGTTTTGGTGTGGTGGACAGTTTTATCGAGGTGCTTGGCAAGCTCTCAAACACCGTACCTCTGATATGAATAGTTTAATCGCTTTGGGTACTAGCGCCGCGTATTTTTACTCTGTTTTTGCTACATTTTTTCCTACTTTTTTCACATCACAAGGATTAGAACCTCCTGTTTATTATGAAAGTTCAGCAGTAATTATTACCCTAATTTTACTAGGTCGGCTGATAGAACGTCAAGCTAAAGGTAAAACTTCTGATGCTATTCGTAAACTAATTGGGTTACAAGCAAAAACAGCACGATTGATTCGCTCTGGGCAGGAAATAGATATACCGATTCAGGATGTGGAGGTAGGAGATATAATTATAGTACGTCCAGGGGAGAAAATTCCTGTGGATGGTGAATTAATTGAGGGAGTTTCAACTGTTGATGAATCTATGGTAACGGGTGAAAGTATACCCATGAAGAAGTTACCAGGAGATGAGGTTATTGGGGCAACTATTAATAAGTCTGGTAGTTTTAAGTTTCGCGCATCACGGGTGGGGAAAGATACCCTATTAGCTCAAATTGTTAAGTTAGTGCAAGAAGCTCAAGGCTCGAAAGCACCGATTCAGAAATTAGCCGATCTGGTAACGGAATGGTTTGTGCCTCTGGTAATGGCAATTGCATTCATTACCTTTATTCTTTGGTTTACTTTAACAGGTAATCTCACTTTAGCCATAATTACCTCTGTAAGTGTTTTAGTAATTGCTTGTCCCTGTGCATTAGGTTTAGCAACTCCCACATCGGTAATGGTGGGAACTGGTATTGCTGCCCAAAACGGTATCTTAATTAAAGGAGCAGATAGCTTAGAAGTTGCTCACAAGATTCAAACTATTGTTCTGGATAAAACCGGGACATTAACTGAAGGGAAACCTGTCGTAACAGATTATATTACTGTGTTAGGAACCGCTGATAGTAATGAAATAAAATTACTAGAATTAGCCGCTGCTATTGAACGTAATTCTGAACATCCTGTGGCTGAAGCTATTGTAAAATATGCTAAAGCCCAAGGGGTAAGTTTCCCCTTGCCAGAGGTAGAAGATTTTAGCGCTATTCCTGGTGCTGGTGTCCAAGGTATTGTTAGTGAAAGATTAGTACAAGTTGGTACATCTCGTTGGTTAAATGAATTGGGGATTAATACGGAAATATTGCAATCTTATCAAAATAAATGGGCGGGAGCTGGCAAAACAACAGCATGGATTGCTCTAGATGGAAAACTGTCCGGATTAGTGGCAATTTCTGATACTCTTAAACCTTCATCTAAGTCGGCTATAAAAGCATTGCAAAAAATGGGTTTAGAGGTGATTATTCTGACGGGAGATAATCAGGAAACTGCCAGTAAAATTGCATCTGAAGTTGGTATTAATCGGTTTTTTGCCGAAATCCGTCCTGATGGCAAAGCTGCTATTATTAAATCGCTACAAGAGGTAAGAGGGAAAAAAGGGAAATCGATTGTGGCGATGGTGGGGGATGGGATTAATGACGCGATCGCACTAGCACAGGCAGATGTAGGCATCGCGATTGGTACGGGGACAGATGTTGCGATCGCGGCGAGCGATATTACTTTGATTTCTGGCGATTTACATGGCATTGTTACCGCGATTAAACTCAGTCGTGCTACGATGAATAATATTCGGCAAAATTTGTTTTTTGCCTTTATCTATAATATAATAGGAATTCCAATTGCTGCTGGAATTTTATTCCCGTTTACTGGTTGGTTACTCAATCCAATTATTGCAGGTGGGGCGATGGCTTTTAGTTCTGTTTCTGTGGTAATAAATGCACTGCGGTTGAGAGAATTTATGGCAGAATCAACCTAAAAGCTATTAAACGAAGATCTTGCTCTAACAGAAAAACCTCTGTGTACCTCTGTGTTAACCTCTGCGCTCTCTGTGTTAAAAAAATATTATCCCGATGTTAAAAGATCTCCCCAATCGCCGCCAATTTCTTAAATTTTTCGGATTTACCCTATTAGCCACTCAGTTACCAGCAGCAGCCCAGAATAATTTATCCCCACCATCCATTCTCAAACCACCTCGCCTCAAAGTTGGCGATACTGTAGGATTAATTAGTCCGGCGGGTGTAGTTGACAAAAAAACTGTAGATGAGTTTACCAAAATATTATTAGAATTAGGATTAAAAGTAAAGCTAGGAAACCATATTCTAGATCGATATGGATACCTGGCGGGGAAGGATATTGCTCGCGCTGCTGATATCAATGCTATGTTTGCCGATACTTCAGTGGCAGGAATATTTACTATGGCAGGGGGTTGGGGCTGCAATCGGATTTTGCCTTTACTGGATTATGAATTAATTCGCCGAAATCCGAAAATTATTATGGGTTTTAGTGATGTTACTTCTTTGATATTGGCAATTTATGCTCGGTGTGGGATAATTACATTTCATGGTCCGCTGGCGACTTCGACTTGGAATCAGTTTTCGGTGGAATATGTACGGCAGATTTTGTTTGATGGGGAGGCGATGCTGTTCAGAAATTTGCTGAGTACTTCTGTGGAAACGATTACTAGTGGTAAAGTTAGGGGACGTTTGGTGGGGGGGAATTTATCTTTGGTGACGGCTTTGGTGGGTTCGGGTTATTTACCGAATTGGGATAAAATGATTTTGTTTGTGGAAGAGGTGAGGGAGGATGTTTATCGGGTAGATAGAATGTTAACTCAGCTAAAATTAGCGGGGATTTTAGATAAAATAGCGGGTTTTATTTTTGGTCAATGTACTAAGTGTACTGCTGGTGAAGATAATGAGCCATCACTGACTTTGCAGGAGGTTTTATTAGAGCATATTCAACCTTTAGGAATTCCAGCGTGGTATGGTTCAATGATTGGACATATTCCAGATAAGTTTACTCTGCCCCTAGGTGTGGAGGTGGAGATTGATGCAGATTTAGGAGTGATTCGGATGTTAGAATCAGCGGTTGTTTAGTTACTCCTCACTCCGGTTGCGGAGGCTCGACTCAAGAAATCCCCCGCCGAAACTCCTTTACTGCCTCAACCCTAGAGGTCATCAGCAGGCATCGGGAGAGCAAGTCGATGTCTAAGTCTGGCAAAACCTCACTGTGGTAAATCCGCTCGTAACCTGACACTCTCAGGTGGTGTATGGTAAATAGCCCATCTTCCCAAAACCAAACTTCGAGTACTCCCAACTCCTGATAGCGCTTCAGTTTGGAGAGAGTACCGCTGGTAAAGACTACTTCGATAGATAAGTCTGGGGTTTTCTTCTGTGTCCCGATACAGTAGGACTCATCTGCTTGTGCCGATGCTACCCCTTCCTTCTCCTGAGTACAAGTACCTGTGGGGAAGAATTCGATTTCTTTGTCAGCAAAGTAGATAAAAAGTAGTCCTGCGATTGTTCCGCTAAAAATCTCGTGGTCTTGGGAAACTGCAAAGATTTCTACCTCACCTTTGTAGTAGGAAAGTCGGATACCAGGGGAGTCAGAGAATGCTTCCTGGATTAGTTGGAATTGTTGCCAGCTCACTCCCGAGTGGATGAGCCGTTGGTCTGTTGGCTTCGATAGTGTCTGTATCATGGGGATATTTTTAGCATCTTTCCTTTACCAAGGGCTACCAATCATAGTAAATGCTGACCAGTAATAAGGATGCTTGAGAGAATCATCTTTAAGCATAGTTAACTGTGCTTGTCGCAGTGCTTCTGCTTTAATTGGTGCAGTTTTTAATTGCTGATAGAAATCAACCATTAATTTAGATGTACCTGCATCATCAACATACCACAGACTTGCCAGAGCTGATTTAACACCAGCTTTTACCGCAAACCCTGCAAATCCCAATTCCACTTTATCATTTCCTTCTCCTGTTTTGCAAGCAGAAAGGACTAATAATTCAATCGGTGGTTGTCGTTTATTCCAACCTAACTCTCCCACTTGATTTAGGCGAAGTAGTTGATTCCACAACAGAATATAAGAATTGTCCAACTCTCCTTTAAATTCTCCATGGGTAGCTAGATGAATAATTGAAAAATTCTGACTCTTTGACTTGAGATTCTCTTCAGTGGATGATTGATTCAGTAAAGATTGGGATTGCCCTCCTCGAATTCCTACAATGGTTTGAATTTCATCAATAACTGCAGGTAATGGTCCCAATTCCGCTTTCTTCGCCTCATCACTAACATCAGAAATTCCCATGGCGAGGATAGGTTCATTCTGAATGTTCTTATAGCTAATATCGGTTAGATTGAGACTCGGCATCAAACCAATACTATATTTTTCTATTAAGAATCCTTGCCCATCATGGAGTGCTGCTACAGGTAATGAACGCAAGCCAGCATCCATAATAAATACCAGGTTAGTAATTTTTTGCACTTCTAAATCTCCTTGGAGTGGTTTAATCAACCATTGATATAATTGTTGAGCTGGCTGTTCATAACTTTTGGTACGTCGTTTGATAGGATTAGTAATTTGTTGGCGTAATTTTTTCGCAGCGTCTAGTACTTCCTTCTCGGTTGTACCATATACGGTTATAAACCGATTTTTTTCGGCAGTGACGATTCTCAATTCCAGGCGCTCGTTTAAGAATGTTGCGTAGATAATAGCGGCTTTAGTTTGTGTTTTCTGTTCTATATCCTTCAAGATAATCGCAGCATCTTTCGGATTATTTACACTACGTGGTAGATTAAGTGAGCTGGTAAATTCACTACTTAAAATACCGTCGGTACTAGAAATATCTTCCTCGATTTTATTGTTATTTGTTGTTGCTTGTGCTGTGGCGAATATTGTCTTAAATGGCAGATTGGTTAGAAAGGGAATCCGGGGGATAATTTGGATATTATCCTGTTGAGTTGGCTCTTCAAAGGATTGAATTGGGAAAATACTTCCTAGCAATCCCTTGCCATTGGTAATTGCGGCAAACGTACCATTTTGCAGGGGATTGCCTACTTCAAAAGGATCGAATGCTGTGCCCCCACCGTGGCGTATTATAATGGGATCTCCCTTAGTGGCAATACTGGCTGTACCAACTGGGGTGGTGAAGCTTTGCAGTACTCGGAAATAACCATCGGTGGTAATATCTATGCCACAGAGTCCGTTAAGATTACAGATTTGGAGCAGGGAACCTTGGGCATTAATAAATTCTAGATCGATACCGGGAGCATTTCTTCTGTATTCAGGTTGTCCGTTGTCTACCACGACTAATCCTCCACTGCCGTTAGTAGAGCTAGAATCAATCTGTCCAATTTGGATTTTACCTAAAGTTAACACATCAATTCGACCGCCACCAGTAGCGCCGGATGAGGTTAAATTACCTGTGGTAATGTCTCCTAGTGTTAAAATTTCAGCAAGATTGTTACGAAAAGCTCCTAATGAGTTTAAATCGGTAGTATTAGTGTCTATTTTTTGGCGGGGGATGGTGATATTGCCGCCTTTCCCGTTACTGGAGGATGAGTTGATATCTCCTGTTGTAATAGTGCCAGGTGCAGATACTTGGACATTACCACCACCTGTGGTTCCTGATGTGGTTAAATTATTAGTAGCAATGTTTCCTTCTTGACTGATTAACCCAATGGCAGCACCTGTACTGTTTGTGGAGGAAGCATTTATATTCCCAGTGGTAATGTCGCCTAGTGCGATAATTTTAATGGGATTTGCGTTTGTTTCTCCTGCGGTTGTCAAATTACCAGTTTTTACGGAACCTAATTCGCTGTTAAAGTTGATTCCAGCACCTGCGGCAGTGATATGGGCTGTGGCGATATTATTTTTCGTATTAATATTGACACCTGGTGCGGCGGTAGTGGCGATATCACCGCTCAGAATAGTTGCGCCGCTACCAGATAATTGAGAAATGCTTGCTGCTGCAATAGTGGAATGAGCAGTGACGTTTCCTGCATTTTCAATTAAAATAGCGCCTAACTCTCTGCCAGCCCCAGCACCGACTGTCTTGGCGAATAAAATATCGCCAGTACCTGCCACCATTCTCAAATCGTTATATTCATTTAACTCACTGTCTAATGTACCGTTAAAGAAGATATTTCCTCCAGCTAATGCGCCTGTGTCGAGGAAAGTGTCGTCAGTCAGGGTGACATTGCCATTAAAAGTAATATTCCCTTCTGCTGTTCTTACAGTACCTGATAAATTAGTCTGTAGTGCATTAACGATGACTTCCTTAAATACATCAGCACTGTTACCTACTAATGTAGCATTTTCACCACCGATAATTACAATGCCCAATTCATTATCAATAGTTAAACCTTTGAGGCGGAATGGACTACCAATCGCACCATTAAAGATAGCTTGCCCATTTTCACCCAGCTTAAGGGTTAGTGATTGTTGATCGTTTGCTATACCGCTGACATGGCTATTGAAAATAATATTACCGCCAGTGCTACTGAGTGTAATATCTTTCTGAAGCCACACAGTACCACCAGATTGACCTAGGGTGACACCTTGGGTTTGCGTGCTAATATTTCCATTAAGGTTAACTGTCGGCGCATTAAGGGAAATTAAGGCATTTCCTTTAACTTCTCCTAATACATCTATAATCCCACTGGGAGATTTAACTGTTACTGGTTCATCGAAATTGACTGCGTTGATGGCAATTGGGTTAGTACCATCATCTCGACCAATAATTACAGAAGTAAAGCCGCCTATGGCATCGATATCGCGTTGTGAGATATCGAGAGCCGGGGTGTCAGGGGGTTCAGATCCTGCGATCGCAATTTTTTGGCTGGCTGTTGCTGGTTGCAGTGTGAGGGTGTTTGTGCCTGTTACTGAACTATTTCCACCCATAAAGTCAATTTCACTGGCAGTTATGGTTAGATTAGTTGTGGCGATCGCTTTAGCGCTTAAGTTAGTAGCATCAATAGTAATACTACCACCATTAGTAGCATTAGTTGCACCGTTAAGATTGAAGTTTGTACCAGTGAGATTAATGCCAATCGGTGCATCGGTATTTAGTGCCCCATCAAATGTAGTGGTATCTGTACCTGTAACTTGGATACTGGCTGCAGAAATCCCTTTGGTATCGACTGTTTGGGCACTGGTAATGGTGAATTTCCCAATAGCACCACTAGTCCCTACATCTCCACCCAAAGTAATCTTGCCTGTGCCAGCACTCAGTTGTAAATCTTTACCCGTACCGCTAATTGCGCCTGTAAAGCTGATGTCACCCCCACCCGTACCCGTGTTGAGTTGGACGTTACTAGTGAGATTAACGGGACTCTTGAAGCTGATATTAGCGTTGGTAGTAGTAATATCTCCACCTGTGGAAACTCCACCCGCACCATTTTGCAGGAATGCTCCCGATAGAGTCATATCTGCTGCGGCATCGATGGTTAGTTGTCCGTTATTAGCGATAGTGACAGTACCATTTTCAGTAGTTGCGATCGCGCCGTTGAGGGTAAAATTATTACCACTTAGGTTAATACCGCTTGCTGTATTAGTATTGAGTGCGCCGTTAAAGATCGCAGTGTTTACACCAGTAACTTGAATATTGGCGGCGGCTATTGCTTGCGTGTTTAGGTTACTAGCATTTATTGTAACAGCACCTTCAGTAGCATTGGTGATACCGTTGAGATTGAAGTTTGTACCAGTGAGGTTAATACCGCTTGCTGTATTAGTATTGAGTGCGCCGTTAAATGTAGTAGTGCCCGTACCCGCACTTTGAGTAATACTTGCGGCATTAATTGAGTTGCTAGCGGTGACATTTTGAGCGTTAGTGATAGTTAGAGCATTCAGACGGTTGCTACCACCAACTATTCCGGTGAAAGTAATGTCTCCTGTACCAGCATTGATGCTTAAAAATTGTCCCCCTGGAGTATTGGCATCAATAGTAGAATTGAAGGTAATATTATTTCCTTTGAGAGTAGCATCTTTTTGCAATACCACTGGATTAGCGTAAGTTTGGTTGCCGCCAGTAGTAGTAACTGTATTCGTATTAATGTAGGTTGTGCCACTGGCATTAGTTGTTATATTGGCGGCTTTTATCTCACCGCCTGTTAGGGTAAGATTTCCGTCTTGACTGTGAATATTGCCACTGATGTTACTAGAGACAGTGCTAAAGTTAAAGGTATCATCTAAGCTGCCACCAGTGAGATTACTGAAGTTAGTAAATGTAAATGCACTGTTGATATTGCCGGAGTTATTGTCAGCAACATTCCAAGTGTTAGCGGTGTTTGCGCCAATTAGAGTATTCGGTAGATTAATGCCGCCACTTGCCTCTTCCATATTGAGGATATTGCCACCAACTCCTGTGGCTGTGTTGATGGCTAAATTAATATTAATTGGAGTCGTGTAAGCAGTGTAGTTAAGGGTATCTGTATTCCCTTTACCATCAATATTGCCAGTAACGATAACTCCATCACTGAATATAAATTTGTCAGTATTATCATTCCCAGTCAGGTTTTCAATCGCACTAAAACTAGTCGTGCCGTTGAGATTTCCTCCATTATTAGCAGTAATATTCCAGGTGTTAGTCGTGTTATCACCAATCAGAGTATCATTGCCCCCATCTCCATTGATACTAGTTACCGTACCACCATTAAGAGTGAAAGTATCAGTATCGCTTCCGCCTTGGAGATTTGTAAAGTTAGTGAATGTAAATGTACTGTTGATGTTACCTGAGTTATTGCCAGTAACATTCCAAGTGTTAGTGGTGTTTGCGCCAATGAGAGTATTCGCGCCAGTGCCACCAATTGCCGCTTCCATATTGAGGATATTGCCACCAACTCCTGTGGTTGTGTTAGTGGCTAAATCAACATTAACTGGAGTTATGTAGGCGGTGTAGTTAAGGGTATCTGTGCCATTTTTGCCGTCGATACTACCATTAACACTAGCGCCGTTGCTGAAAATAAAGTTATCGGTATTACTACTTCCTGTCAGGTTTTGAATTTGTGTGAAGGGATTGACTCCGTTTACATTACCTGCATTATTTCCAGTAATATTCCAAGTATTAGCAGTATTATCGCCAGTTAGAGTATTATTATTATCCGTCCCGCCATCAATACTCGTAACTGTGCCACCGTTGAGGGTAAAGTTATCAGTGCTGCTACCACCTTTAAGGTTTTGAATTCCAGCGAAACTTGTTGTGCCATTAAGATTCCCGCCATTATTACTAGTAATATTCCAAGTATTGGCAGTGTTATCGCCAGTTAGAGTATTATTATTATCCGTCCCGCCATCAATACTCGTAACTGTGCCACCGTTGAGGGTAAAGTTATCAGTGCTGCTACCACCTTTAAGGTTTTGAATTCCAGCGAAACTTGTTGTGCCATTAAGATTCCCGCCATTATTACTAGTAATATTCCAAGTATTGGCAGTGTTATCGCCAGTTAGAGTATTATTATTATCTGCCCCGCCATTAATACTAGTAACTGTGCCACCGTTGAAAGTAAAAGCATCAGCGCTGCTACCACCTTTTAGCTGATTGAAATTACTGAATATTAGGGTATTAACAGTACCACTGTTATTGCCAGTAATATTCCAGGTATTGGTAGCATTATTACCAGTTAGAGTATTATTTCCTGTTCCTCCATCGACACTAGCAATTGTGCCGTTATTGAGGGCAAATTCAATACCATTAATGTCTTGTAATTTGACATTATTTCCCGTAGTAACAGTTACTATGTTGAAGTCATTGCCAGTATTATCCAGAGTAATATCATTAGCTGCCCCAGCGGCGAGAGTGGTAGTGCCATTTACTGTAACTGCACCACTTTGAGTAATCACACCAGTGGTAGTTACATTCAATGCACCACCAACATTAGATGTTTCTAAGTTAACCCCACCACTCTTATTAAGAGTAGCGTCACCACCAGCACCAGTTGTATTAACAGAAATCGCACCTGTAGTCGCCAAATTGTTTAAGTCAATATCCGCATCAGCGGCGGAAGTTGTAAAACTACTAGTACCTGCTACAGTTACCGTACCGCTGTTAGTAATATTCCCTGCTGTAGCAGTGGCAGTTAAATTACCGGAAACATTAGAAGCACCTAATACAATAGCATTACTATCTTTTAACTTGACATCCTTACCCGT
>NZ_JAMZMM010000611.1 GCF_024178385.1 Limnofasciculus baicalensis BBK-W-15
ACAATACAATTTTCCCTTAATTATCATAGGATTCGGGATTTTATTTTCCTTGTACTTACAATGGCAAATTCCCGATGGCGTATTTTTTAGTGGCGATGCTGGACTTAAAGCATTATTAGCTAAACAATTAAGTGGGGGTGAATTTCGCTTCGACTTAGCGCCACCACCAGAAACCTGGGTAACCAACCTTTGGCAAGAGGGATTATATCCCTTTGCAGAACCATTTGTCTATAATTTTAACAATCGTCATTATATTACATTTCCTTTTACATTTCCTCTCGTGACAGCGCCATTTTATGCTCTTTTCGGTTATCGAGGATTTTATATCATTCCTCTGGTGGCAACCTGGGCTATGTGGGTAAGTTTTTATTTCGCTTGCCAACGCCTAAACTTAACAAAAGTTACTACTGCTATCGCTCTAATTATTCTTATCTTTGCTTCGCCCTTATCTCTATATAGTGCGATGTATTGGGAGCATACCCTTGCTGTTGTCCTCGCATTCCATGGGGGAGCGATGCTATTAATTCCTAAGATATCCCAATCTTTATCTAAACAAGAAGCAATCTTGAGTGGTATTTTGATTGGCACTGCTGTCTGGTTTAGACCAGAATTTTTATGCCTAGCATTTCTTTTGATTATACTGGTTTATGGAGTAGCTGCATCTAACTGGAGTAAGCTAAGTTTCCTTAACGATACTTGTAATATCAGTAAAATATCTTGGTTGTCTGAACGTAAAGAGATCTTCCTCGCCAGCACTCTGGCAACCATTGGCATCTTCTTCCTCTGGAATAAATTGATTTACGGTCATCCTCTGGGAATTCATGCAATTCAGGTTGTTAAAGAGTCTTTCTCACAGAGACTATTAGATGGTGTTCAGAATTTCCAGGGATTGGGATTAGCTGGCTTTGTTTTCTTTCCCCTGGCATTTTATTCAATCATATATCTACAAATTTCCTACTTATTCTGGCAAGACAGGGTAAGTCTCAATCTTAAAACCGCCATCGGCTATACCATATATTTATTGACAACATTGATTGTTGTTGCTTTACTGACCGATGTCAAGTCACGGCTGCTCTACTTACTCCTGTCTTTAGCCTACTTAGTTTTGTCATTATTTGTCAGGACTAAGGTAAAATTAAATATTAAAATGACTCTAGTCTATCTATCCTGTTTGTTATTTAATATTGGAGTATCATTATTAGTTCCTGTCGGGACATCTGGTTTAATCGCTGGGGGGAAACAATGGGGGCCTCGGTTTTTATTGATTCTCGTCCCAATGATTGCCCTGCTGGTAGTTACTCAGTTGGAAGAAATGTGGAAAAACAACACTAATCTGGTTAAATACCCGCTCATCGGTATTTTTTCAATTCTATTGCTATTGGGGATTAATAAGAATAGCTATGAGGCGACATTATTTTTGCAAAAAAATCATCAGGGAATTTTACCAGCCCTAGAGTTATTACAAAAAGAGCCAAATAAAGTCATCGCCATGTCTCATCAATTTGTGGCTCAAGCCCTACAACCAGGGTTGAAGCAAGATAAATTTTTCTTTAAGGCTGAAGATCGGGATAAGCTGGTAAAATTAGGTCAAGCTTTAGTTGAGCAAGGGGAGAATAAGTTTATTTACATCTGCTATCCCCATGAAAAGTGTAATCTGCCCGAACAAGCCCCTGACGCTTTCCAGTTTGAGCGAAAAAATCAGAGGTTTACCATTGAGTTGAAAGATTTAGGTACTTTTGGCAAGTATCCTCTATATGAGGCAGATATTATTCAGCAATAATCAAGCAGGGAATGGAGCTACTAAAATAAACATCCTGAGAAGAGTTGTTGATTGATTATAACGAAACCCGATTATTAATGACCGAGAATGAGTAAATCTAAAGTATCTGTCCAGTTTACCACAATCCTCTTGATCGTAATTGCGATCGCAGTTATTTTAAGAATCGTAAATTTAGGTAGCCGGGAATTCTGGTATGACGAAGTATTATCTCTCCTCCTAGCAGGAGGTCAAAAAAATGCCTATCAAACCCCCGGTGAAGTACCCGTCATTTTAGCAGACTATAAACCATTATTAAGTTTGCCAATCGAGAACAGTATTAACGATATTGTCAAAACAATCGCCAACTTACTAAAGGGTTTAGCAGCGGAACCCCATCCCCCCCTATTTTTCCTAACCCAACATTTCTGGCTGCGACTTTTTGGCAACGGCGAAGGAGCAATGCGCTCTCTTGAAACATTATTTAGTATCGGGGCAATTGGTAGCGCCTACGGTTTGGGAAGCTGTTTACTAGGAAATCGAGGAGGATTATTA
>NZ_JAMZMM010000612.1 GCF_024178385.1 Limnofasciculus baicalensis BBK-W-15
ATAGGCATCTCTCCTGTCAGCCGGAGTCTAGAGGCCTGCTCTACAAGTTCTACTGTAACTTGGCATCAGATTATCGTCAAAGCCACCCATCCCTTCTAATATAGAAGATGATCGCTATTACTGTAGTCGAGGACTTTATGTTACGGGATCTCACTATCCAGAATTACCGCTGCTTCAAAGATTTCCATATCGACGGTTTGGCGCAAGTTAATCTAATTGTCGGGATGAATAATAGTGGCAAAACCAGTCTACTGGAAGCTATTTATCTATTAGTTAATAAGATCAATTCTCAATCCTTAGTTTATTTACTTCATAAACGAGGTGAAATTATTGAAAGACTAGGTTTAAGTATGTCTGGTGAACCTCAGCACCACCAGATTGAGTATCAGGTAAGGCATCTATTTTATAATCATCGACCTAGCCTGGAGCAAATTATCTCTTTCCGCTCAACATCTTATCCACAAAGTTCAATTCTTTTGCAGACTAACCAGCAGAAACCTTCATTCTTTGGCGATATCCTAAAGCATTAATTCACACTTGGCTAGCTTGGCAAGAAACACCAGGAATGCCCATGGGACAAGCAATTACCGCACGAGTATTGAGTTATAATTCAACTATTGCGATCGCATTTATTGACTGGTTAACTCAATTATTTGGGGAATAGGGAATAGGGAGTGGGGATTAGCAATTAACCATTAGCAATTAACCAGCCTTTCCCAATTCTTCCTTGAGCATTTTCTGATAAATTCCAGGTAAAGAGTTCGACATCGAATTAGTTTCTATACCATAACCTAGACTAGTCCAAGTACCAGACAACCGCTGCAATACCCTACTCACATTTCCTTTCTGTAGTTGTCCAGAAATATCTATCCCCCAATATTGCTTATCAGCAAGCCACGAATAAACCACCGCATCCTGATATTGTGGTTCAAAACTATAATCCTTCCACGTCAAAAAACCCCAAGGGCGTGGGTGATAGCGCCTAGCTTTATCAGCCCAAGTAGTATTAATAAACTGATATCGTCCCGCTGCCGTGGTACATTTACCAACATTAGGGCCATTAACAATTCTCACGCAACGATTGGGATGACGACTCAAATCCCAAACATGTTGTCCCCCATAAAGTACTGAATATGGCTGGGAAACATTCGCCTCACTTGCCGAAATTGTCCGCATTAAAGCCCTAATATAAGGATCTCCTCCCCTCATCACCAATGGTTGTGTTCCGGAAATACCTTTTGGATTGTTAAAATTCCATCCATCAGGTCGATATCCCGCACGTATTTCTAACGCTACAGTAATTATGATTAATATGTTAATCCACTTAATGATACGGTTCATCAGGCAAGAAGGAATGGGGAGTGGGGAGTAGGTTTTTTGGAATGGGGAATAGCCATTAGCCATTAGCCATTAGCCATTCCCTTTTTAACTAATACTGGCAAATAAATCCTGGAAAGTGCGATCGCGAGCATCTGGTTTAGCTACTACTTCTACTATTTTATTCCGAGCCTCGGCTTGAGAGAGTGCTTCGACAGAAACTTGTGCTACCTTAGTCCGAGGAATGCTGCCCTCAAACAGAGTATCTGCCGCTGACATGACAACAGGATCTGAGTTATCCTCATTTTTAAGACCCCCAGGTCTGACAATCGTATAAATTAAGCCACTTTTTTGGATATATTCCTCCGCTTGCTTTTTCCACACCAGAATTAGCCAAAATAGATTAAGAGGATGGAAAAATTGGGAAACACATAAAGAGGATACCAGGACAAAATGCTCAATTCCCTTAGCTTTAGCGACATCCACCAGATTTTTAGTACCTTCGTAGTCCACTAAGTATGGTCCAGTCGGGTCAAAACTGGGACGCGCACCCGTAGCACATAGTACCACAGTACTATCTCCAATAGCGACACTCAGGCTATCTTTCTGTAATACATCTCCCTGGACTAATTCAGCCTCCACTGGCAGCATTTCCTTCGCAGCTTCCAAGTTACGCACCAAAGCGCGGACAGGAATATTGCGCTTAAGCAATTCTTTCACAATGCGTCGTCCCGTCTCACCCGTTGCACCAGCTACAAATGCTTTCATCTGTCTTCCTTACACGCTCCCTGACTACAGGTGTAGTATAGGCTGTTTAGTAATAAATTGTATTAATTCTATAGAAAAATTCCTAAATATGTACAAGTTTTTACCGCAAATTGGCGAAACTAGAGTAACAATAAACACCTAAGAGCGGGAATGATAGAGAGAGATATGCCAACCAAAGGAAAGAGGTGAGAGGTAACAGAAGAATATCGCTCCCTCCCATCT
>NZ_JAMZMM010000149.1 GCF_024178385.1 Limnofasciculus baicalensis BBK-W-15
TTGTTGATTACTTCTTGACTTGTAGTAACCACTTCAATCGCATCAATTTCTTTATCAAATAAAAATTCTCTTTTTTCACTTTCAAAAAGAGATAGCTGGTATTCTAACCATATAATTCTTTCTCGTGAAGTCAATGCCTTTTTAGCTCTATTGTCTGAAACCAATATCCACAATATGGATACAATGCCAAATACTAATGTAACAAGTAAAATAATAGCAAGTATTATAGGTACAAAATCCGTATAAACGAATAGATTAATCATATTTAATCAGCCAATAAGTTATCTTCCTTAACATCAAAGTATGAGCGTTCAGATTGATTAAATAATGTTCCCATATTTTTCGCTAACTTATCATCTTACTTTTGTTAAATAACTTTCCCCAGAATATACCACACCCTGGGGAAGGTTAAATAAATTGTTAAGACTTAATCAGGATTAAGTACTCAGGTTTAAACCAAGAATCGGAATCCATGCCATCAATGACAACAACAACCTCTGTAATGGAATCCCCGTCTTGCTCAAACCCAACTACTTTCGCTTGCTGACCGTCGTAACGTCCACCATTACTCTGAATCTCAACTCGGTCACCGACACTGATACTGACTGACTGTTCCCCAATAGCAGGGTTGGTTTCATTTTCAGTGGCAGTAGGAGTTATAGCGGATTCCTCTACGTTAAAGCCGCCATCGCTGCGTTGATATATGGGTAGTGGGGTCTGTACTACGGACTCTGTAGTTATTGGTTTACTGCATTTATCTACTGGCACAGAGTTAGTGAAATTGATGTGGTTGGTGTGGAACCCTTGATTTTGCGTTGTTTCTTGGTGTGGTAGCTGGTGTGGAATTGGTGTGGGAGTTTCAATAATTGGTGTGGGAGTGGGATTGGTATCGCTTAGGATTCCAGCTACTCCCACATTACTTCCACTATTTCCCACACCAGTTTGGTCCTTTTCCACACCAATTCCACACCAATTCCCACACCAGTTTTCCTTGGTATTGCGTACTTCCACACCACCCACACCAGTTTTGTCACCCTGTGGCTTACCAGAATCAAAGCTTATTCCTTGCAGTGCTTTCACTGACCGCTTACCGCTAGGGTGTAGTACGGATACCACCTTGGCTTTAGGGAATAAATCTTTGATTCGGGGAATAGTCTGATTACATCCCTTGACGTTCTTGTCCCGACTGTTAGCTTGGTCAATCCAGATAGCTTTCTGCTTGCCTGAACTGGTTTCCTCATAATTTAATGTCCCATTACCTAGATACCATTGCTCTAGTGATTCCCATAGTTCACCAGCAGTTACAAAAGAATCCTTTTGGTATCCCAATCCTGTATCTTGAGCAAATTGGAATAGATGAGAACTTTCGCATTGAATTTCCTCTAATGCTTTATCAGTGCAAGAATAATCAATCCCTTCTTTGATTAGTCGCTGTAAGCCATCAATACAAAAATTAAGGAAAGATGGAAGTACTTCGTTATCGATAAACTCGCAATCATCTTTAAATCTTGTGTCGATTTCAACTTCTCCTTTCGATGAATCAGCGTTCTTAGTAAAAGTCTTCTTGAATTCAAGTACGGCATATCGACTTTTAATCGCATCTTGAGAGGCATTGATATCCGATACTCGATTAAAGTTGAAAATACCAACCGCCATCGGAGTGAAAGGCTCACTATCCTTGCCTTTCTTTTCGTGGTCTAATTTGTCACCAGAAAGGAATGCCTTTAGTGATTGTAATTCATGTATTTTAACGTTCGCTTTGTTTTCTGATGCCCAATTAATCCGAGAGTTGGGTAATGAAGACAGGTTAAATTTTCTTCCCTCATCGTAAATCTTAAAATCAGTAACAGTACACCCCGTCATGCCTTTTTCTCCATACATCCTTGATACCGCTTCTCGTAGTGTATCCTTGCCGTTATTTCCATCGCCCAAAGCTAAAATACCTCGAATAGTCCGCGCACCTTTTAATTTTCTTACCATTGGTAAATCTAGTGAAGCGCCAATAATTTTTAAGAAAATATCTCTCTGTGGTTTATCTAGTACAGAAAGCATTTTCAAACACATTTCTGGACTGGCATCAGGGTCGTATTTTACTAATGGCTGATAGGTGTAAATTTTCTCTGGTGAGTGTGGAGAAAATTTAACTGAAGGATATTTATTCTCCCAAATAATTTCTAGTATTCCATTTGTACAGTTTAGTCCTGGTGGGTTTACTTTCCTTGAGTCTACGGACAATATATCCTTTGCCCAGTTAATTACTTTGTCTACACTCACGGAATTAGCATAAGGATAAGAAGCCTCATCCTTTTTGTCTTTGACAACAAAAGTATTGCAGTAGTTGGCTATCTTGCCTCTTTCTGTTTCTAGAGATTGTTCCTCATAATAAATACCTGTCCAACGGTGAGGAATACCTTTAATAAAAACCCATGATTCATCCCCAGTTTTGTAAAGAAAATTAATCGCTTTCTGGGTGAATTCAACGTTTGGAGCTTCTATAACATCCTGAACTGTGAGCGTATCAGTGTCATCTCGTTCTGGAGCAAAATCAAGCCAATTGTCACGACTATTAAACGCTTGCTCTAGTTTCTCTCTCATTTCTTCAGGAGTCAATCCTTCATCCTTCATCGTTTTTGTCCAATCAACTATATCTCCCTTATTAGGACAGTTTTCCCATAACTTTAGTGGGTTTAGGATTGCACAGGGTAATTCTATTTTTGCGCAAGCTTCAGCCACTTTTTTTGCCTTATCATATCCTGCTTTGTCATTGTCAGGATAAAATACAATTCCTTTAATTCCTGCAAACTCACCTATCATCCGTGACAATTCGTCTACTTTCCAATCACTACCCTGAAAAGTAATAGCGAATATCCCTATTTCACATCCAACTGAATCTACGCTAGACTCACCTTCTACAGCCATCACGTACTTGTCTTTCGTAAAACGATTAAACCAGTCACGACTTTTTAGGTAGAAGGCTGACCATGGCTTATCTCCCTTTCCTTTCACATATTCCCCATTCTCCATGTGGTATTGACAGAATTTTTTTGAATATCCCTTTGGATGTTTTTCCAGGTCAGTCTCAATATTCTCGTATCGTTTGATTAGGTTCCCATCGGGATACTTGTACTCAATTACCCGACTGCCATGGGGATTCTTCTCGTTAGGTTCGTGGAATTTCCGCTTGGCTAGCTCTCCTGACGTTAAAAAGTTTTCCCAAGCCAACTCAATCTCCATATCGTCTGGGATTGGTGCTGGCTTTTTAGTGGGTGCGGTTTTTTTCTTACTGGGAGTCTTTGGCGCAAACTCCCCCTTCTTAACTTCATCCCATGGACTAATAGCTTCCCGAATATCTTTTACATCACAGCCACCGCTCCAGCACTGATAAGCCCCTTTGCTGCTAACACTTAAATCATTCTTGCCGCACACTGGACAAATGTACTTGCCTTTGGTCTTGGTGGGTGTCAGTTTATCCAGATGGTCAAGGATATTGAATCCCCGGTTCTCTTGCGTAGATTCTGTAGTAATGCTATGATTAATAACATTACTCGATGTATTTGGATTGCTTATGAAAGAAGCTCCAGGGGTTGCGTAATTCTGGTTTGACATATTAAGATTGTCCTCGTATTTTAATGTTTTTTTCAGACCCCAGCGACGTGTCAAGTTGCCGGGTTTTTTTTGGTAAAAAGGACTTTCACCTTTTGCCTTGACTGAATTATAAGGTACAGATTGTGACTAACGCAAGTAAAATGCCTGAAATTGTTAAACAAACAAAATGGTTTCAATTACTAGAAGTTTTATCTAGTAATCATTGTTATTACTGCAATTACCACAAAATGTACCTTTTAGGCATTAAGCAAAAATACCTAAGCCAGACTTTTCTCGCGAGTCGCCATTACCTCATCCTCAGCAGCGCGTAACTCTTGATGAAGTAATTCGAGGTTATTCTCTAGTTCATTAATTTCACTTTCTAACTGCTCAACAAAAGCCTCGAAAATAATCCAAAATACACCCTGCAAGTAATAGTTATCATTATTTGATTGTGCCTCATAAGATAATTGCTGAAGATGCTTACCCAGTTCATTCAGTACTTTCAGTTGACTAACATTGTCGATGCAATTGATGGTACGACAAATATGTGACATAATTAATACCTACCCAAACTTAACTATGGTGGACATGAGGGATATCTGTAATCATTGCTCATTTTGATTGCAGATATCTTTTCTAATTGCAGATATGACGAGAATCACTCAAAAACAATTCAAGAACAATACCCTGAAACCCTAGGGTTCCTCCACTAATCGTTTTACAACCTAAAACAAGCGTAAAACGATTATCTTCGGGCTTTTGTGCTATCCATTGCCAAAAATTAACTAGCGGTAATCGCGGGCAACTAGCGGTAACAACCCCTAGGGGTTGAAAAGTATTTTTGTTTTAGTTAGAGTCACGATTTGTCAGTCGTCAAATCCCTAAAAACCTTTGCTTGAGGTATTTTAGGTAAGACTCCCCTGTTTTCACGTCACAACAGAGAATATCCTTGATTATTTCATCAGCACTTAATCCATCAGAGATACCCTTTAATACTACTTTCCATGAACTATTGTCCATTGACTCAGGGAATATATGCCGAAAATCATTTACTACTGGCAAATTATCCTCTAATCCTGATTCATCCCCAGTAATCATCAATTCATCCACATCCATAATTTCACTCTCCACACTATCGAATTCTTCCATTAACGCTTTCATTTCATCAAGGAAAATCAATCGCTGACTTTTTGATGCCATCGCCAATCGGTGCTTAATTCCCTCTAGAATGAGTTGCTTTTTACCCTCAGATTTAATGCTCTCTACCTCGCTATCGATTTCATCGCCGATACAGGTGTTGTGACCTAATTTAATCGCAGTAGATGCACAACCGATGGCGATTACTAGTAGAGATATTTTCTCTATTTTGTAGTCCCGATAAATTTGTGCTACTTTCACAGCTTTATTAATGTCAAAACCGTAAGGGTAATCAGAAGTCGATTCTGTGATGATAAAGTGACGGTCATAGTTCAGGTTAAATGCGCCGTGTTCCTTCTGTCTCCACACTTCTAACTTTTGTAGTGGATAAGCGAAAGAACCGATTAACGACACTAAAGCAGCACAACTTAAACCAATAAATAATGGTTTATCTCTTGCTAGTTTTTCCATAACTTCCACCTTTGAAGTAGAGAAATAATCCCAAAATGATTAATGAAATGATAGTCGTTACAGTCATGACACGACTGATTAATTCTTGGTTGTACCTCAGATACACTTCGAGATAATCCCAGTTACCGCCAATCATCCCCAGAAATAATGCACCGCCTAAAGTAGCTGCTAATTCTTTATTCTTTTCAGCACCAGCAATGATGTAGAGGCAGTATCCGAATATTCCTATTCTGAGGAAAGTAATAGGGAAAAAGAACGCTGGAAACAATCTACTAATGAACGCTATACCGCAAGAAATACTCGCGTATAGAATTAATTCGTCAAGGTTTTTTAGATGTCTTAGCATTGTGATTATCAGTAGACACTGGATGGTATAACAATAACTTATGAATAACTAGGGATAGGGAGCTTCAGGCATCCCCATAACCCCAGTTATTGGTCTTATCTTTTATCCTCTCCAGATTACCCCTTAAATTAGCCGCTAACTTAAGGGGTAATCCCAGAGAACATAAAATATACAGCCAAAAACCAGGGTTAAGGGGTATGCTCAAAGGGACTGATCCTGGTTATTGATAAGTTTGCTTTATGTGACTTAGAACAACTCAGGGATGACTGGCTTGCTAATTACACACCCCGAATAATTTTTGTAAAGCGTATCAACGTTATGTCCAGTAAGACTTGCGACTGTATTTGGGCTTAATCCACTTTCTAGGCAATGCGATATAAACGTATGGCGACAATTGTACGGTCGCCGATAAGTAACTCCCATTTTCTTCAAGACATTTTTCCATACACGTTTATTGAAGTTATGGTCGTCAATCGCATTGCCCTTTAGCGAGACAAAAACCAGAGAACAATCTTTACTTTCTGTATCCCAAACAACCTCAATAATTGATTTGATTTTCTCGTTCATTGGAATTACTCGCGTTTTCCTTGCCTTAGTAGGATTCCGACTTCCCCTTGTCAGTAATTCACCAATCCAAATACTCTGTTGTTCCCAGTTTATATGTCTCCACAAAAGTCCCGCTGCTTCCCCCACTCTCATCCCAGTACTAAAAAGAAATTGCACATAAGGTAAATAGTGTGGGTAATATCGAGAGAATCCATTCAAAATCAAGGTTATCTCCTCCCTAGTGAATGGTCTTGGCGGTTGTTTCGGACTAGACTTTATTTCTTTACTTAACCCAGAAAAAGGACTAGGTAAATTAAAATCAATCAATCCTTCATCCCTTCCCCAGTTCCACATTGCATTTAAGTAACCAATTTGTCCCTTTGCCGTAAGGAGTGAACCGCTCCTTTGTTCTGTCTTATCTTTTAGGTAAATCAGGAATCCTCTGGCGATAGCTCTATTCGTTTCGCCAATTACCGATGAAGCAAAAAATGATTGCAAGTGATGCCGAAAGGTGTCGTATTTTTTGATTGTGACTGGGGATATCATCAGTGACTTGTAATCTCGAAAGTCATCCCACAAAGTTAATAGGGTTGTTTGTTGTCTATCCATGCTAGTCCTTTCTTTTTGGTAATACTGAGGAATTACCACTTGATAACCCCTCAGATTAATCACAGGCTTAATCGACAAAAGCACTCTGAACGTAATCAGCTATTTTCTGTTTACGCTGGCTATCAAATTCTGCTTTCTTTAGCTTGGTTTCCCCTAGTACTTTACGGTCACTAGCTAGTCGTTCAAACTCAACGTCAATCAGTTCAGATTCAGCGCCGTAAACTGAGTTCTGGTAGTAGTCGCTATAAGCTTGGGTACGACGTTCTTTTAGCTGATTCCGTACATTAGTCCGGTGTTGTAGTTTTGTTGACTTAGCTTGATAGCCAGCCATCATTAAGAAAATGTCAGCGGTTTCCTTGTCTAGCTTTTCCTGATGTTTGACTGATGCTTGAGTTACCAGTTTATGGAACTGAGCTAGTTTGATTTCAGCTCTGAATAATTGGCGAACAAGCTTGACCATTTCTGGCAAAAGTTTTGAATCACCAATCGCCATGTCTGCGATGGTTCTCAGTGATTTAACATTTTGAGCCATTTTTCCATCTAACCCGATATTACTCAAGTCAAAGGGAATACCATATTTTTTACCCAAAGCAGATAATTTGCCTTGGATAGCTGGCGGTAAAATCACTTTCGCATCAGCAGTTTGTACCACACCAGTGTTGAATTTATTTTCACTTGTCGGTTGTGGTGATGTTTCTGTTTCTGTTGTGGTTGTTGTAGGTTTTCTGATATCCATGATGTTCCTGATTAATTAGAGAAAAACTCGATAAACGGAAGCGCCGCCAACTGGCATTGTTGTCATGGTATTCAGACAAAGCGCCCGACTAGTCCCACACTTGGTATAAAGCATTACCCCATTCGGGTCTAGGGCAAAGGGTGTACCATTCCCGATGTCATCCCAGTCACATGGGTTTTGCTGGATAGTGAGTGCTTTATTTACTGCGACTGTTTGACCAATTGGCTTAAGGATTGGTTTGGAGCGCTTACGGGATTTGCTGTTGGCGAGTTGGTAGTGTCGTACTTGTTTGCAAAGTCGCTTGTATTCTGCCTCTGATATCCCCTCAGTTTGGGGGAATGATGGCGATAAGGTGTCTGGCATGTGGGTATCCTTTGGTAGAGTTTTACCAAAACTTTGGCTAAACCTGACAATCGGATAGTAATAGAGAACCGTAAGAGATGTCAATGCCTTTAGTTACTGTTCCCTAGTAGTAGATATCGAGTTACCCAGTAGTATCAATGCTTTTGAGCGATAATTAAGATAGAGAATCCTATGAGAACCCTATAACAGCTATGCCGCAGATAAATATCTCCCTTAGTGACGAGATACACGACTACCTAGTACAGATTGCTAACCTAACTGGAATTACAAAAAGCAGTCTGGCGGCTGAATACGTCCGTCGCGGATTATATGAAGATGCTCGAAATCACAAAGAACTAGTACAGCTACAGAGAGAGACACGACAACCCGTGCAAATAAATTCACCAACAGGGGTTACCCCTACCTCAGTCACTGCCACTCCCATTACTCCCACTGCTGACACTCCAACGGCTACCCCTACTCCCACTCCCATCACTCCCACTACTGATACCCCTACAGTAAAAATGCCTACTGACAAGAGGAAACCCAAGTAACTACTACCGACTGACCTAAAAAGTGCGAGATAGAAGATTTGCTAGTCAGGAGTGACTGATACAACCTAGGCTTATCAATAACCAGGGTAGTGAGGTGTGTCGATACCCTCTAGCCCTTGTTTATTGGTCTTATATTCTATATTTCCCCCAGTAGCGGCTAAGTTACCCGCTAACTTACCGGGTGCTGGGGGGGAATATAAAAATGAACTGACATTGAATAGCCCAATAGATAAGAAAGGCTTATCTACTCATCAACCCTTGGCTGTCCTATTTGAGGGATAACCATCCACTCAGTGTTTGTCCCAGTGCAAATCCAATCACAAATCATAGTGTTGACATCGCTACGAACCGTCCCAACTAATGCAGCGATTCCAAGTAGTCAGTAAAAAATCAGTCAATAACAAACAAGTAATAGATAGGTATTCTTGCCTATCTGTTTTTTTAGGTCAGTTTTAGGTCAGATTTCCCGGACGTACCTTCCCAGAGTTATTCATTAACTTATTGAATAACTTATTGAATAATCTCAGAAGTACCCTAAAAATACTCACTAGCAAGGATTACGGAAACAAGAGAACCCCTGCTACCCTGTTGTTGTCACTTAAAAAAATGGGCGATACTGGATTTGAACCAGTGACCCCTTCCGTGTGAAGGAAGTGCGCTACCCCTGTGCTAATCGCCCATAGATTTTCATAATAACACAAAATACCCTCAAAACACAACCCATAGGGTTAGAGTTTAGGGAATATACAGAGATTAAATTTTGTCTCCCCACTCCCTACTCCCTACTCCCTACTCCCTACTCCCCCTGCGGATATTCCTCCCACAAACCCGTAGTCAACCGTAGACTCCGATGATTACCATCCCCTAAAATCAGGTGATCTAGTAGAGGAATGGAGAGAAATTGCGCCCCTTGCAATAGCTGTCCAGTCAGAATCAAATCTTCCTCACTCGGTTCCACAATTCCTGTAGGATGATTATGAGCCACAATAATTCTAGTTGCACCCTGACGCAACACCTCCCGAAAAATATCGCGAGGATGAGCCAAAGTCTCAGTAGCCGTACCAATAGTAATCACCTTAGTCCCCAATAACTGATGCTTCGCATCCAGCATTAATATGGCAAATCGTTCCTGTCTTTGCCACATCAAATCGTGACTCAACGCCGCCGCTGCTGTTGCGGGACTATCGATCTCCGTTCGTTCTGAAGGTTTAGATAAAAACGCCCGTTTTCCTAATTCTACCGCAGCTAAAATAGTAGTAGCCTTTGCCGGTCCCACCCCATGGATACTCATCAACTCATGAGGTACAATATCCCGCAACACCGTCATCGGATCTCGTTGATCTTTCCCCAACTCCTGCAAAAGATGTTGTCCCAAACCCAAAGCAGATAGTTTACCTTTCCCTTGCCCCGTCCCTAACAAAATCGCGATTAACTCCGCTGTCGCTAGATTTTTCGCCCCCTGACTCAGTAATCGCTCGCGAGGACGCTCAGTTGTGGGAATATCGGCAATTCTCAGACTATAGGTCATAGATGCGTTGGATTAATACTTATGGTAATTAATCTTAGTAATTCCCCTTTGAATTTCAAAAACAACATGATAGGGAGTGGCAGCGGATGGGTTGTCTGTGGGTGGCTGGGTGGATGGGGTGGCAGCGGATGGTTTGTCTGTGGGTGGCTTTGGTGGATGGGGGTGGTAGCCTTTCTTCTGTTTTGTTTTTACCATGATAAGTATTTACACTCAATCGTTATCAGCTATTTCGATAGAGATTGAGGAGTTACCCGTGTAAAAATAAAGAAAAAAGGAAAAGGAGTTAGCCAATGGTATTACTTGCTCAACCAATCCAAAAGCGGTTAACGATACAAGTCAGAGACATTACACCAGATACAACTACAATACGTTCATTAGACTGGGATCGCGATCGCTTCGACATCGAATTTGGACTGCAAAACGGCACTACCTATAACTCATTCCTGATTCGGGGAGAAAAAATCGCCCTAGTCGATACCTCCCATGAAAAATTCCGGCAACTTTACCTAGACACCCTCAAAGGACTGATTGACCCCACAGAAATAAATTATCTAATTATCAGCCACACCGAACCAGATCATAGTGGATTAGTCAAAGATGTCCTCCAACTCGCACCCGATATTACAGTAGTCGGGGCAAAAATAGCAATTCAATTCCTCGAAGACTTAGTACATCAGCCCTTCAAACGGCAAATCGTCAAAAACGGCGACAAACTCGACCTAGGCAATGGGCATATCATCGAATTTGTCAATGCCCCCAACCTCCATTGGCCAGATACCATATTCAGCTACGACCATAGCACCCAAATCATGTTTACCTGCGACGCATTTGGGATGCACTACTGCTCAGAAAAAACCTACGACGAAAACCTAACAGAAATAGAACCCGACTTTAGATTTTACTACGAATGCCTAATGGCACCCAACGCCCGATCGGTACTCTCCGCACTAAAAAGGATGGAACCACTAGGAGAAATAACCACAATAGCCACAGGACACGGACCATTACTACAGCATAATGTAACAGAACTAGTAGAAAGATATCGCAAATGGAGCCAAGCCCAAGCCAAAGCCGAAACATCAGTAGTAGTATTTTACATATCCGACTACGGCCATAGCGATCGTCTCTCCCAAGCCATCGCCCGTGGCATAACCAAAACAGGCGTTGGCGTAGAAATGATGGATCTCAAATCAGCAGATCCCCAAGAAGTACAAGAAATAGTAGGAAGATCAGCAGGCATAGTCATCGGAATGCCCCCAGTCACCAATAAAATAGCCAACGCCGCCATTAGCACAGTACTAGCCGCCGCCAAAGCCAAACAAATAATAGGACTATTTGAATCCTACGGCGGAGACGACGACCCCATAGATCCAATTTTAACCCAATTCAGAAACGCCGGACTCAAAGAAGCCTTCAGTGCAATCCGAGTCAAAGACACCCCATCAGAAAACACCTACCAACTCTGCGAAGAAGCAGGAACAGACCTAGGACAAATACTAACCCGCGATCGCAACATCCAGAAAATCAAAGCCATCGATAACGAACTCGAAAAAGCCCTAGGCAGAATCAGCACAGGCCTATATATTATCACCGCCCAGAAAGGAGACCTAAAAAGTGCCATGCTAGCCTCCTGGGTATCCCAAGCCAGCTTCAAACCCCTAGGATTAACCATAGCAGTAGCCAAAGATCGAGCCATAGAATCATTAATGCACGTAGGAGATAAATTCGTCCTCAACGTACTAGAAGAAGGAAAATATCAAACACTAATGAAACACTTCCTCAAAAGATTTAGCCCTGGCGCAGACAGATTTGAAGGAATAAAAACCCAACCAGCAACTAATGGCTCCCCAATTTTAACAGACGCACTAGCTTATTTAGAATGCCATGTTTCCAGCCGAATGGAACTAAGCGATCATTGGCTAGTTTACGCCACCGTTGATAGTGGACGAGTTTCTAAAGCAGATTCTCTAACTGCGGTGCATCATCGCAAAGTTGGGAACTATTATTAAGTAAATTAGACTTTGCGTCTCTTGGCGTTGATCTTTTTTTTAACGCAGAGGGGCGCAGAGGTTAGCACAGAGGTACGCAGAGAATGATCGGAAACGACTTGTCGGGTAAAGTAATTGGGTTGGCGATGAAAGTCCATACGGCTTTGGGACCGGGATTGCTGGAATCGACTTATGAGGCTTGTTTAGAATATGAGTTGAAAAAAGCTGGATTAAAGGTTGAAAAGCAAAAAGCTCTACCTTTAGTCTATGAAGAAGTACATCTAGAATGTGGATATCGGATCGATTTATTTGTCGAAAATCAACTCATTATTGAAATCAAAGCAGTCGAATCCCTTCATCCCATCCATTCCACCCAACTCCTAACATATCTCAAACTATCCAAATGTAAACTAGGTCTCCTCATCAACTTCAACGTCACCCACCTCAAAGATGGCATTAAAAGAGTAGTAAACAACCTCTAACTCCCTCTCCTCTCCTCCCCTCCGCGAACCTCCTTTTCCCTCTGCGCACCTCTGCGTTAAAAAAAAATCCCTCAGCCCACCAACAAACCAAAAACAATGAATCAACCCCGCGATGTCCAAGTCTACCCCATAGCCCCAGAGACAACTGTCCTCCGTTCCCGCACTTGGGATAGGCTAAAGTTTGAAATAGAATATGCTCTCCAACGGGGAACTACTGCTAATTCCTATATTATTCAAGGGGATAAAATAGCCCTGCTCGATCCTCCTGGAGAGTCTTTTACAGACATTTTTCTGACGAAGTTACAAGAAAGAATTGACCCTAAGTTACTTGATTATGTGATTCTGGGTCATGTTAATCCTAATCGAGGTGTAACTCTAAAAGCTCTACTGGAGCAGGCTCCGCAGGTTCAGTTTGTTTGTTCTAATCCTGGTGCGATCGCACTTCGTAGTATCTTGGAGTTACCGGATTTAAAGATTACTGTGGCGCGGGGTGATGAGTCTCTGGATTTGGGGCGGGGTCATGTTTTGGAGTTTGTTCCTACTCCTAATTCTCGTTGGCCTGATTCTCTTTGTAGTTACGATAAGGAATCTGGTATTCTTTTTACTGATAAGTTATTTGGTATCCATGTTTGTGGCGATCAGGTTTTGGATGAGGGGTGGACTAGCATTAGTGAGGATCGTCGCTATTATTTTGATTGTGTGATGGCTCCTCATGCTCGTCAGGTTGAGAAGGCTTTGGATAAGTTGGCGGGTTTTGAGGCTGGGTTATATGCTACTGGTCATGGTCAGTTGGTGAAGTATGGTTTAACATCTCTAACTCAATTTTATCGTCGGTGGTGTGAGGATCAACGGTCTCAGGATTCTACTGTTGCTCTTCTTTATGCTTCGGCTTATGGTAATACTGGTACTGTTGCTAGTGCGATCGCGCGGGGGATTACTAAGGCTGGGGTTGCTGTAGAGTCGATTAATTGCGAGGTTACTGAGCCGGATGAGATTCGGGCGGTGGTTGAGAAGGCTGATGGGTTTATTATGGGTTCTCCTACTTTGGGGGGACATGCTCCTACGCCGATTCAAACTGCTTTGGGTATTGTACTATCGACGGCAACGAAAACTAAGCTGGCTGGTGTTTTTGGTTCCTTCGGGTGGAGTGGTGAGGCGATTGATTTAATTGAGGGTAAGTTTCGGGATGCGGGTTTTCAGTTTGGTTTTGATACTATTCGGGTGAAGTTTAAGCCGACTGATGCAATTCTGAAGTTATGTGAGGAGGCGGGGACGGATTTTGCTCAGGCTTTGAAGAAGTCGAAAAAATCTCGGACTTCTCGTCAAGGTAATATAACTTCTCAAGTGGATCGGACGGAACAGGCTGTGGGACGTTTGATTGGTTCTCTTTGTATTGTGACAGCTCATAAGGGCGAAATTACGGGGGCGATGTTGGCGGATTGGATTGCTCAAGCTACGTTTAATCCTCCTGGTTTGACTGTGGCGGTGGCAAAAGATAGGGCAATGGAGTCTTTGCTGTATCAGGGGGATAAGTTTGTTGTGAATATTTTGGAGGAAGGGCGGCATTTGGGGTTGATGAAGCATTTCCTTAAGCCTTTTGCTCCTGGGGAAGATAGATTTGCTGGTGTTGCTACTCAGGATGGGGATAATGGTTGTCCGATTCTTACGGATTCTCTGTCTTATCTGGAATGCACGGTGGAAAATCGCCTGGAATGTGGGGATCATTGGTTGGTTTATGGGGTGGTAACCAATGGTAAGCTGCTGAAATCTGATGGGGTAACGGCAGTCCATCACCGTAAGTCTGGAAATCATTACTAACAGGAGTTAGGCAGATATACTAGATATCGCGATTGTGGTGCGTTAGAAAAGCATAACGCACCCTACAGAAT
>NZ_JAMZMM010000613.1 GCF_024178385.1 Limnofasciculus baicalensis BBK-W-15
AAGGGACAGTCGCGATACACCAAGAGCGAGTTACGAATGGGCCCGCCGGGGGGATACGTCGCACGATCCATCGGCAGCGGCAATCCAAAGATCGCCGTCCCGCCCTTCGAGTGCTTCTCGCCAACTTCCTTCGCCGCGGCCATGCACGCTTCGACAAACCCCTCCGCGAGCAACAAGTCCTTGGGTGGATAGCCACAGATCGACAGTTCCGGGAACACGACGAGATCGGCACCGGCCTCACGCGCCCGCGCGATCGCCGCCACATGCAACGCGGCGTTGCCGGCAACGTCCCCCACCACCGGATTGAGCGGCACCAAAGCGATCTTCATGCGCGGGGATGGTAGATGGACCGCGCGTCGCAAGGCTCAACGCTCGCCAATAACCTCAACCAACACCTTGCCCTCTCCCTCCCACTGCCGAATCCCCCGCGTCCTTCGCACCATCCACTCCTGCACGGCTCGGACACTCACCCCTTTGGGCAAGTACCCCGAACGCTCGTACCGCGCGATCGAGCCAAGATCGACCAGCACAAACTTCGCCGCCAAATCGGTCAACTCCCCATCCGCGAATGGCCAACGGTCCCACACGACGTTGTACTTCACATCAGCCGGAAAACAGAACGGCGCGCCCTCGCCCAAGAGCAGCACACGCTCCCCCGCAGGCACGAGCGCCGCCACCCCGATCGCCGCAGAACTCGCCACAAGCCGCTCGCGGCGCACAGGATCCGTCTCGCGATGCCACGCATCACTCGTGAAGTCCGCAGGCTCCAGCGGCATCAACGCCGTCGGCGTGCCCCCACGCTGCTGCTGCACCGTCCACACCAGGAACCCGCACTGCACCGCGATGACCGCGACAGCACTGATGTTCATGATCGTGCGCGAGAGATGCCGCAGACCACCCGGCTTGCCCTCGCCAGCAACTGGCGTATCAAACGCCAGCGCGACCAGCGCCACGCAAGGCACCAGCATCGGCATCAGGAATCGGCTCTGCACGTGCGTCGTGGTCAGCCACAGCACGACCTGCACAAAAACACCCGCCGACAGCAACGCGGCCAGCAACCTCCCTCGCCCGCGCACCCAGAAGAGCGCGTGCGTGATGCTCGCAAGCGAGATCAGGAACAACACGCCCCATTGCGGATGGCTCATGCCGCGATAGACCGCTCGTCCTGCGCTCGCCGCGGGATCGTTCGCATCGGGAAGCGCAAGCAACTTCACGCGATCCATCAGCGGCTCGTTCGAAACATGGTGCTGCAGGAAGTTCGCGACCTGCTCCGCAGACCAGTGTGCCGTGCCCAGGTACTTGGTCAACGCGAACGGAAACAGCGGATTCCCGCACGCCATACAGTTGCGCACCATCCATGGCAGCAGCATGATCAGCCCCGCGCTCGCGCCAAAGACCGCCGCCCTCCACCACTGCCTCAACGGCATCATCCCCAGCAGCACTAGCCCCGTGGGCACGCCCGCAAAGAGCAACGCCGTGGGCTTCGCACCGCACGCGGCTCCGATCAACACCCCCGACAACACGCCCCTCCGAACTGGCGACAACTCGCCATCAACCGCCACGATCATCGCGCCAGCAATCATCGCCACCAGCGCCATCTCGTTGTACGCGAGCGTTCCCACCACGATCGACCAGGGCGTGAACAGCACGAGCAACGCCGCACACCAACCCGCGGCTCTCGCCCGCTCTTCACTCGCGCCGCGCGCCATCGCCGCGCGCGATCCCAGCACGCCACACAACCACGAAGCGAGCACCATCACCCCCGCATGCAACGCCTGGCACGCAATCACGCGCCATCCATCGCCCGCAAGCAAGCCCATCGGTCCGTGCGGGAACGCGCTCGACGTGGGGGCATTGGACATCGCCGCGATGTGCAGAAACGCGGCCTCCATGTACCCGGGCAAGAACGAGTACACGTTGTGCTCAACGGGAGCAAGCCGTCCGTTCGCGAGCCATTCCTGTGGCAGTTGCAGGTGGTAACTCAGCGCGTCGTACCCGCCAAACTCACTCCCCCACAGCACACCCGGCGGATTGACGATCGCGAAAAGCGTGACACCAAGGGGAATGCCACACGCGATCTTCGCGAGCGTTTCGAACGCCGTCGGCCGGCCCACAACCGCACGATTCGCCCGCTCCTTCCGCCAGCGAACACCATCCACCACGCCCCGCCCGATCCCCGCCACGGCAATCGCGAGCGACACGACCAGCCCGACTATTCCGTGCAGCAATCCCACCTGTCCCAGCAAGTGGCTCATCGTGAGCATTGCCGCCAAACCAAGCGCAGCCTCAAGGGCC
>NZ_JAMZMM010000150.1 GCF_024178385.1 Limnofasciculus baicalensis BBK-W-15
ACTCCCCACTCCCCACTCCCCACTCCCCTTTGAATGCTATTTTTGGTAAATTTAACTATAATTACCGCTATACTTCACATCCCGACAACTTAAAACTGTGTTTACAACTACCCTCCTGCCAAAGCCAGAAACTGCTGATATACCTGATGACTTATTTGAGGCGATTAACGATCTCAAACGGGAACTTAATGCGGTTGTCCTCGCTCACTATTACCAAGATCCTGACATTCAGGATCTTGCTGATTACCTGGGAGATTCTCTGGGGCTTGCCCGCAAAGCTGCTGAGACAAATGCTGATGTAATTGTCTTTGCTGGCGTTCACTTTATGGCGGAAACTGCCAAAATCCTCAATCCCGATAAGCTGGTACTTTTACCAGACTTAAATGCGGGTTGTTCCCTAGCTGATAGTTGTCCTCCCGATGCTTTTGCTAAATTTAAAGCAGAACATTCGGATCATATCGTCATTTCCTATATTAACTGCACGGCAGAAATTAAGGCTATGAGCGATATTATTTGTACGAGTTCTAATGCCGTGCAAATTGTCAAGCAAATTCCTGAAGATCGACCGATTATTTTTGCCCCGGATCGCAATTTGGGGCGATATGTGATGGAACAGACGGGGCGCGATTTGGTATTGTGGCAAGGTAGTTGTATTGTACATGAAACATTCTCGGAAAAGAAGATAGTTCAGCTAAAGATTGAAAATCCAGAGGCGGAAATTATTGCTCACCCGGAATGCGAACCTCCTGTGCTGCGTCACGCTAATTATATCGGTTCCACCACAGCATTATTAAAGTATGCTAAAACAAGTTCATCTCAGGCATTTATAGTAGCTACGGAACCAGGAATTATTCACCAGATGGAGAAAAATAATCCTGATAAAAGGTTTATTCCTGCACCAGGAACAAACAATTGCAATTGTAATGAATGTCCGTTTATGCGATTGAATACTCTAGAAAAGTTGTATCTAGCAATGAAAAATCGTCAACCAGAAATTACTATGTCAGAAGATGTTCGAGTTGCGGCATTACAACCGATTCAGCGGATGTTGGAGATGAGTGTATAGGGTTTGGGGGAGAGTATTTGTAGAGCCGGAAAAATTTGCTCTGCTGTATTGTTCGGTTAATTACAGCAATTTTCAGGTATCTGAGGTACAGAGAAACCCGGTTTCTCAAAGAAACTGGGTTTCTGGAGTGTGTATCATAAACCTGCAATCTGCTGTAATATTCATCTACTCTCTCCCTTTCCCTAGCTTGTCGAGCTATTTATCTCAATTGCCATTGAGAAAACTTTCTAATTGAGCAGTGCGCTCATTAGTAACTTGCTCCAAACACTCACTCAGAAAACCACCATAACCACTGCCACCGCGATTCTTGTATACCTCAAATTCACAGTGGAGATCTCGAAATTTAATCCAGGCTAATTCAGTATCAATCAGTTTTTGCTTCTCTTCTCCAGTAACGGTTGAAATAACTTGTTGATAAACCTGATTTAACCTTCTGTCAGCAGCTTGATAAGCTCTGTAAGCGCATTCTTTGTACTCCACATTGCTTGTAGGATTTCGACAGTTTATCTGTTGAGCAAGTTCATTATCTGGTAGGGAGGCGGCTGGAGTAGTCGGCATTAACAAGAGTGTAGCAGCAGATAAAACAGCTAAATTTCTTCCCTGTTGCCGAGTTAATCTCATAGGACAAAAATCCTGAAAATTTACTTTAGTGCAATTATAGCCGATCGAATAGTGAAAGGCTACTTGCCACAACAGAATCGGGTGCAATTGCCATAGTCTATAACACTTATTAAATAAGTGAAACAGACGGATAATCCCATACTTAATATAAACTATTATAATCACCAAGATAGTAATAGGCATTTTTAGCAACAACTGAGTTGATAAATAGTAACTTGAGCTACCCAGTTAATTACATTTTTCAGATGCCACTAAATTTCGTCACAAATCGACTATCACAATTCTCCCTACAAGTGCCATTGCGCCTTGTTTTAATCGTACCTTTTGTCCTACAAATATTTGCGGCTGTGGGATTAACGGGTTGGCTCGGATTGCGGAATGGACAAGAGGCAGTCAAGGATCTTGCCTCTCAGTTACGTCAGGAAGTTGTCGCTCAAATCCAACAGAAACTAAATAGCGATCTAGAAAGTCCATATATTGTCAATAAAATCAACACAAATGTTACGATCAATGCCAATCTATATTTAAGTAAATTACCAAATTTAGATCGTCATTTATGGGAACAGCTACAGGTATTTCCGGTTATGGCGACATCAATTGCCACTGAGGATGGAAAATATACTGAGGTGGTACGTCTGGAAAATGGACAAATACATATTCGCGAATCTGTTAATTACAAAATTAACGTATACGATACAGATAATCGAGGTAATCCCACTTGGTTATTGCAGTCTATCCCCTACTACGATTACCGATCTCAGCCTTGGTATCAAGAAGCAGCCGCAGCTAAAAAACCAACCTGGAGTAAAATATATCGATATTCACCTGATGGAGATACGTTAGCTATCGCAGCCATAACTCCACTTTATAAAGAAGATGGAACTTTTGTTGGAGTGACTCGTACTGTTTTATCTTTATCGCAAATTGGCGATTTCCTGAAAAAATTGCCCATTAACCACGCCAAAAATAAGTCTATAAAAGCGCAAACTTTTATTGTGGAACGCAATGGTTTGATGGTTGCTACTTCTACCGAAAGCAACCCTTTTGGAGCGAAAAGATCTGAAAAGTCAGAAAGATTCAAGGCAATGGAAAGTACCAATTTAATTACTCGTGATACAGCAGAGTTTCTGTTTAAAACTTTTGGTAGTTTCCAGTCAATTAAAGATCAGAAACAGGTAGATTTTGGATCTAATGGCAAGCGAAAATTTGTCCAAATAATGCCGTTTCAAAATGATAAAGGACTAGACTGGCTGATTGTAGTTGTTGTTCCGGAAGCCCAATTTATGGAACAGATTAACGAAAATACTAAAACTACTATCATTCTCTGTATTTTAGCGTTAATTATCGCCACAGGATTGGGTCTTTTTACAGCTCGTTGGATTAGTAAACCTATTCTCAGATTGAGTATGGCATCTGAAGCAATCGCGAAGGGAGAATTAGATTATATGGTGAAGATATATCATGGAAAATCCTTATTAGGCATTGATGAATTAGGGGTTTTAGCGGATTCCTTTAACGAAATGGCCGAACAATTACGAGAGTCTTTCACCGCTTTAGAACAAACAAATGCTGAGTTAGAAGAGAGAGTTGAGCGACGTACTGCTGAACTAAAAGTTGCCAAAGAAATAGCGGATACAGCTAACAAAGCTAAAAGTGAATTTCTGGCTAATATGAGCCACGAATTGCGAACTCCCTTGAACGGTATTTTGGGATACGCCCAAATTCTGCAAAATTCTACCAGGATGACGGAAAAAGAGCTTGATGGCGTTCGGATTATTTACAAGTGCGGTTCGCACCTGCTAACATTAATTAATGATATTCTGGATTTATCTAAAATTGAAGCTCGTAAAATGGAACTATTCCCCATAGATTTTCATTTTCATTCATTTCTTCAGGGTGTAGTGGAAATGTGCCAAATCCGAGCCGAAGCTAAAGGAATTACCTTTATTTATCAACCCACTTCAGACTTGCCCGTTGGCATCAATGCAGACGAAAAGCGGCTGCGACAAGTATTGCTAAACTTACTCGGTAATGCGATAAAATTTACCGAAACTGGCGGTGTGACATTCAAAGTTGGCTATTTATCAGTGGCAGAAAACCACCAACCAATAGCTAATAAAATTCGCTTTCAAATCGAAGATACAGGATTTGGTATGACTCCAGAGCAATTAGAGAAAATATTTTTACCTTTTGAGCAGGTTGGTAGTAGTAAGCATCAGGGAGAAGGTACTGGATTAGGTTTGGCAATTAGTGCTAAGATCGTCGAAATGATGGGGAGTACTATTCAAGTTAAAAGCCAATTGAATCAGGGAAGTATTTTTTGGCTGGATTTGGATTTACCAGGAGCAGCAGAATGGATGCTGAAGGATAGAGTGCCCGGGGGTGGTAAGATTGTTGGGTATCAGGGGAAACAACGGAAAATTCTGATTGTAGACGACTCTGATGAAAATCGTTCCGTCATTGCTAATCTGCTCGAACCCATTGGGTTTGAAATAACTGAAGCCAGCAACGGTAAGGAAGGGTTAGAAAGTGCGATGGCAATTAACCCAGATCTCATTATCACTGATTTGATCATGCCCGTGATGGATGGCTTTGAGATGATGGGGCAGATTCGGAGATCTTCCCAAGTAGCAAATATGTTAATTATCGTCTCATCTGCTAGCGTTTATGATATCGATAAAAAAAATAGCTTGGCGGCAGGTGGTAATGATTTCCTACCTAAACCAATCCAAGCTGAAGATCTATTTCAGAAGCTACAGTACCATTTAGAATTAGAATGGATTTATGAAGATTCGGAACGAGTTACTAGTCAATCATCTCCAGTCAATTCGACGAACAATGGACACTCTAAAATAGAATATAGGGAATGGGTTGTACCAGAGAAAGAGGAACTAGATATCTTGTGGGATTTAGCAATGAAAGGTCGTGTCAAACATATTATAGATCAAATTGATAATCTGGAAAAAATGGACAAAAAATTTATCCCATTTGCCCAACATATCCGTCAACTAGCCAAGAATTATGAAGTAAAAAAAATCCGCAATCTTATTTCAGAATATCGAAAAATGAATGGCGAGTAAACATTCGGTTATTAGTTATCTTATCACAGGCAGGATGCCTGTGACAGCTACTTGAAGAATAAAAAAAAATATATGAACAGCCCAGACAAAGACATTATTCTCATCGTTGATGATAGCCCAAATAATTTGGAAGTGCTATCAGATACTCTAATAGATGCGGGTTTTGAAGTTGCTGTAGCCACGGATGGAGAAACGGCAATAGAGCAGATAGAATACTCACCACCATCCCTAATTTTATTGGATATAATGATGCCAGGAATTGATGGCTTTGAAACTTGCCGTCGCTTGAAAGGTAATCCATCTAGCCAAAATATTCCCGTGATTTTTATGACAGCTCTTGCTGATACACTTGATAAAGTTAAAGGTCTCAATTTAGGAGCAGTTGATTATATTGTCAAACCATTTCGGCAAGAGGAAGTATTGGCTAGAGTTAGGGTACATTTAAAATTATACACCTTAACTAAGACCCTAGAAGACAAAAATAAAACACTCCTAAAGGAAATTGAACAGCGTATCGCTGCTGAAGCCAAATTACAAAAACTGGCTGAAGAATTAGAGCAACGGGTAGAAGAGCGCACAACGAAACTTACAGAAGCTCTAGATAATTGGCAAAAAGCCCACACGATTCTGGTACAGAATGAAAAAATGTTCAGTCTTGGACAGATGATTGCCGGAGTTGCTCACGAAATTAACAATCCAGTAAGTTCAATTCATGGGAATATTTCCTATGCGAAAAACTATGTACGAGACTTGCTACAACTGATCGAACTTTATGCTAAATACTATCCATCTCCTCAATCAGAAATACAAGAAAAAACAAAGGATATTGAACTTGATTTCCTGAGAGAAGATTTGCCTAAACTCCTGAATTCGATGGAATTGGGAACGGATCGCATCTGCCAAATTATTAGTAGCTTGCGCAATTTTTCTCGGATTAAATCAGGATCGATGATCACAGTGGATATTCACCAACATCTTGATAGTACCCTGGTGTTATTGCAGCATCGACTAAAACAAGCGGGAAAACGTCCAGGTATTGAAATGATCAAAGAGTACGGGAATATACCGCCAGTAGAGTGCGATCCTGGTTTGTTGAATCAAGTTTTTACAAATATTATAACTAATGCAATTGATGCCTTGGAAGAGGCAGACTTCAGAAGTTATAACTTGGAAGGATTTACTAAAGATAGAAAAATGCCGACAATTTGGATTCGCACTGAGTTAAGCGATAACGATCGAGTAGCAATTCGGATTATGGATAATGGTCCAGGCATTCCAGTGGAAATACAACCTAGGCTATTTGAACCATTTTTTACCACTAAACCATTTGGTAAAGGTACGGGGTTGGGATTGTCGATTTGCCAAGATATTGTAGTGGATAAACATGGTGGAAAGTTAAGTTTTCTTTCATTACCGGGAGAGGGAACTGAATTTACGGTAGAATTGCTGATTCGTTAGTTAGTTGTTAGTTATTAGTTATTAGTTGTTAGTTGTTAGTTGTTAGTTATTAGTTGTTAGTTATTTGTTATTTGTTATTTGTTATTTGTTATTTGTTATTTGTTATTTGTTGAATTTACAATCTTCAACTCAAAACTCAAAATAGGAGGTTAAAACATTGGCAAAAGTCCGCGTGCGTCAACATGTTAATCCACTCAGCCAAAAATACCAAACACCAGTTACTCCGCCTAACTGGAGTGAAATTTATAATAAACCAAATCAACCCCTACATTTAGATATTGGTTGTGCTAGAGGTGAGTTTTTGTTAAAGATGGCAACACTGGAACCCGACTGGAATTTTCTGGGTTTAGAAATTCGGGAACCATTAGTTAAAGATGCTAACCAGCTAGTTTCTGAGTTAGGATTGAAAAATATACACTATTTGTTTTGCAATGTAAATAACTCGTTGGTACCAATTTTAGAGTCTTTTCCCCAGGGAATATTACAGCGCGTTACTATTCAATTTCCAGATCCTTGGTTCAAAAAGCGACAGATGAAACGTCGTTTATTGCAGCCAGAAGTGGTGAATAATTTGGCAATATATTTGGCGGGAGGAGGATATGTTTTTCTCCAGTCTGACGTTGAGGAAGTAGAGAGAGAAATGTGTTTGCGATTTGAAGCTAATTCTGCTTTTTATAGAAAAGATCCGGATTGGTTAGCGATTAACCCTCTCCCCATTCCTACAGAAAGAGAAACCTATACAATTTCTCGTGGTGAACCAGTTTATCGCGCTTTATTTATTAAAGATTGATTGGGATAGGGTATGGGTTGTACGGATATGGAAGTTAAATGAATATTAGCTTATCATCCTTCTTTGGTAGATTCTGATTTGCCATCTGGAAACCAATTCTCATCCAAAACTTCCTTTATTGTGGTAATTGCTTGAGGAGGAAAATTAGCCAACTTTTTCCCTGTCAATTGACTAATAACTTTTCGAGCATCTAAGTAACATTCATCAAAAATTTCAGTTAGATATGGTTTAAGACTAGGACTATCTTTGAGGAGTTTCTTAATTTGCAGTCGGAAAGCAGTGATTTCTCCTTTCCACTTGTTTTCATTGTTTTCTCTTTCTGATTCCCAGTAGGTTAACTTGAGTAGATGTTCAAAAAGTCTAGTTAACAAACTTGCTAACGCCCTTTTCTCACTTCTTCCCATACTCTCGATTTCCTCAATTAAGTTTTCCCAATCTACGGTATCAAACTCAGCACAGCGTAGTTTTCTGACTGTTGTATCTACCCATAGGTAATAGTCATCCTCGTACAAGGTTTGAACAAGTTGAGATGATTGTGCTGTCATATAGTTAGATTTCAAAGTATACTGCTAATTTAACACAGATACCGATCGTATTTGATTTGTCATAATTAACCACCTCAGAATCCCGGTTTCTCAAAGAAACTGGGATTCTTGGTTTCTCACAATTTAGAATTGCTATAACAGCCCTCTAAATCCAAGAATCAAACAACATGCGAAGTTTATATCCTTGAGGAGATAGAGGTAGCCCTAAATAAATAGGTAACCACCAAGCAAATGCTATTAAAATTAACGCGATCGCAATTATAGCCCAAATTTGCCGCTGACGCTGTTCTCCGTGCAACCAACGATCGATAATCCATGCCAGCCCTAAACTTGAAAATACAGAAGATCCCATGTAGTGATACAGAAATATACAGCGAGTTACTCTCACCCAAGGTAATAAGTTCCCAAACCAATTCATTACCAGATATAGAATCATGTAGTTGGTTGTGGTTGGAAAAAATACTCCCCACACCCCTAACCACAAACGCTGAATAAATAGCAAAATTAATAACAAAATTGCTGCTGTTGATAGCCAGTACAAAATTGGATTTCCCATTGCATGGACATCATAAATTACCTTGCCTGCACCACTAGGTAATGGTGGATAAGCAGGTACTTGTTCATGAATAGTTTGTGCCGTTTGATAGAAATAAGCAATGGGGCGAATCATCAAAGGCCAAGTATACCATTGAGAGCAGTAAGGATGGACATTAGGTCCACTCCCTACTTTTTCATGAAATTCCAGAATGTACTTTTGCAATTCCCAGAATCCACCATAATTGGGATTCATTTGCATCTGAGGAATCCAAAGAAGACTGTAGGTGGCAAAGGGAATAATGGCAAAATTTAAAAGTATCTGAATGACATTTAACTGGGTGAGATTAATCAAGGGGTTTCGGGATACTTTTCTCTTAACAACATCTGAATTATGATCCCCAATACCTGAAATCCTCCATTTAATTAGCCAAGCAATTCCCCAAACAAAATAAACTCCTAATAAAAACCATAAGCCATTCCATTTAATGCATGCGCAAGCACCAAAAAACATACCAGACAATGCTAATAGTCCCCATCGCCACTGCTTGCGCTGATTCAATCCCATCAGAAAAAATAACTGACCTAATAATCCTAGAATAACTAGATAGATATTGTTTAATGCGTAGCGAGATTCCACCAAAAATAAACCATCTGCCGCCGAAAATAGGGCAGCGATCGCAGCATAACTGCGACGGCGATTGAGTTGATAGGCAATCCCAGCAACTACTAAAGGAATAAAGGAACCTGTCAGGGCATTTAGCCAGCGATAGCTCCAAGTGGAGCGCAATGAACCCGTTAAACCATTCACCATATCTTGCCCAATTGGTAGGTGGGAACCAATCCACATACCAATTGCAATAATATAGGTACTTAAAGGTGGATGGGCGTGTTCAAATTGCGTTGCGGTTAAGTAGTTATTGGCATATTTAGCGTAATAAACTTCATCGAATACTAAGGCATTAAATCTACCCAATCCCCAAAACCGCAAGAAAAGGGATGCTAAGAAAATCCCGGTTAAGCTAATGCTAAACCAGGGGAATGGGGAAGAAGAAAGGGGGAAGGGGGAAGAAAGTTTCATTGTTTTGAATTAAAACTACCCCTATCATATTAATTGGCAATTGCGCCTACTATCTCACCTCTCACTTTATCGCTTTGGGCTTGTATCTTAGCCTCTTTTACCAAAAACTCAGCTAACTGTGCTTCAATCTCATCTCTGACAATCTGGCGATATTCTAGAAAATGCTCATTATGAGCGCAGAGGATTAGATAATGTTCCCAAACGGCTGGATTGCGCCGCATCATGCTAAATAAATGATGCCAAAACTGCCAACGAGTTTTCCGTTTAACTCCCTGTCGCCAGCAGACAATAGTCAGGGCTTTTAAATCCACCAAACTCGGTAGTTTGAAGGGAGGGTGGCACTTGGGTGCGCCTAATTTGAGAAAATAGCGATAAATTCGATCTAAATATTTTTCTGGTTCGTATAATTGCCAGAATGCCTCAACATATTCCATGGCAATTTCTTCAAGAGGGCGAGTTGGAGTAAAATTCATTAAGGTAGTCTGGTTAATATTACCATCTTTTCCTTGAAGTCGTCCTTCTTTCTCTAACCGATGCCAAAGGGCAGTATTTGGTAGGGCTTGCAACATGGCAAATGTTGTGGTAGGAATACCTGTAATTTCGGCAAATTTGACAATGCGATCGCCCGATCCAGATTTCTCCCCATCAAAACCAATAATAAACCCTGCCATCACCCGCAATCCCGCCCGCGTGATTGTGTCTACTGATTCAACTAAAGGATTCCGTGTATTTTGGAATTTCTTAGTTAGCTGCAAGCTATCTTCATCAGGCGTTTCAATCCCCACAAACACGGCATCAAAATAGCATTCTACCATTAAATCCATCAATTCTGGATCTTGGGCCAAATCCACAGAGGCTTCCGTATTAAATCGGAAGGGATATTTCCGTTGAGCTTGCCAAACTTTTAACTCCTTGAGGAACAATTTCACATTCCGCTTATTGCCAATGAAATTGTCATCCACCATAAAGACACCCCGCCGCCATCCTAACTCATAGAGATAATCCAATTCTGCTAATAGCTGTGCGGGATTTTTGGTGCGAGGTTTGCGACCGTATAGGGTAATAATATCGCAAAATTCACATTGGAATGGACAGCCTCGCGAAAACTGTACCGACATGGAATCATAAGCATCAAACTCCAATAAATCAAAGCGAGGAATGGGTGTATTTGTTACATCTGGTTTCTCACCATTAGAGCGAAAGACACCTGATTTTTCCCCTCTTTGAATTGCTTCAACAAACATGGGCAGGGTAATTTCCCCTTCATCCAAAATCATGTAATCTACACCGACATCTTCCACTTCATGGGGTACAGATGTTGGGTAAGGTCCCCCTACCGCCACTAGCTTACCACGTCGTTTTGCTTCCCGAATTTGGTCTAACAAATCTGGTTTTTGCACAATCATAGCAGAGAGAATAACGATATCCGCCCATTCCCATTCCGCTTCCGTTACAGCGCGGATATTTCGATCTGCTAACTTAAATTCCCACTCTTGTGGTAAAATTGCTGCTACGGTTACTAAGCCTAGAGGTGGTAGCAGTACTTTGCGATCTACTAATTCTAGGATTTTTTCATAAGACCAAAATGTTTTGGGGAATAGGGGATAAACTAGTAAGATGTTCATTGTATCAGCCTCACATTTTATGGGTAATTCTGAATCGATTGCTAATTATCGCTAATTGATTATTTTATATTGATTGGTGTAATTGATTATTAATTCTTTCACCAACAACCAATAACCAACAACCAATAACCAATAACTACTGTTGAAATTGAGCTAGCAACCAAGCACCTACCTGCGATTGATCCATTGTACGACTCATTGTCAAGGCTTCTGTCAAAACAGAAATAGTTAACCCTGGTAGTACCTGCGATTCGGTAATTCGTCTACTCCCACTAGTGGTGATTTGGAAGGGAATAATCCGAGTATTTTCTACATCGACTATCCAATATTCCGGGATTTCTAGGTCTTCATATAGTAACCGTTTTTGTCCGAGATCGTCACTCAGGGATGTATCGGCAATTTCAATGGCTATGTCTGGTGGGGCGACTGTGTTTAAATTTACAATAGAACTGCCTTGAGGTGCTAATTTGGCTCTGGCTCCAATATAGTATGAAATATCTGGTTGAGATTCTCGTACACCAGGTTTTCGATAGCTACAGTTAATTAAACCTTGGAGCGGAATCCCCTTGAGAGTGCAAAATAGATTAATGGCAAAATAAATAATCCCATTATCGCTAGCATGATCTGGTCCGACACCCATAGTTTCAATCCTCATCTTTCCATTGTAATAATATCCTTTTGCCTTGGCGTAGACAGGATCTTCAATTATCTGGATATATTCTTCCCAAGTCGCGGTAACCCAGGTATCAGTTGGTAGTTTAGTTTGTAGTTGGTTCATAGACTTATCCAAGAAATTGAATACTTTTAACTCAAAACTCAAAACTCTCTTTCCCCACTCCCCTTCATCTATCCATTTCAGAATAGCGAATTTTACCTCGCTCGTAGTAACGACGATAGAGTAATTCTAGTTTACCACCATATTCCTGAATTAAAGCAATCTGACGGCGATATAATCCTCGGAATGTGTTGGCACATAAAAGGGTGAAAATTGCCACAATCAAACCAGCGACTGTAGAAATTAATGCTTCACTAATCCCACCAGTAACACCAGCGGTTTTGCTAGCGCCAATATCACCAATTCCAATAGCAGCAAAAGATTGAATTAAACCGAGAATTGTTCCCAAAAGTCCTAGTAATGGAGAAACGCTAATGATTGTCTCAAATACGGTATTGAAACGCTTCAGTAGCGGTAACTCTGCTTGAGCAGAGGTTTCTAGTGCTAGTCGAAATTCCTCCGGAGTGGGGCAGTCTAATTCTAACGCTGCTAGAAAAATTCTGGCTATGGGTAAGTCGCTATTTTGTTCTAACTTGAGAAATGCTTCAGGAGGATTTTGATGGTAGAGGTGAAGCACCTCCCTGACAAGGCGGTTTTGACGTTTGGTGATCCGCAGCCAAAAGTTCAGTCGCTCTAAAATTAGTGCGATCGCTAAAATAGATAAGGATAATAGGGGCAACATCACTACCCCACCTGCCGCAAACAATGTTTGGATTGACATTTGTAAACTAAAAATTTGCCATCACTTATAATTAGCCTAAACTACTAGTTATAACTTAATCTGTTGCTAAAATTGCTAATTGCCAATTGTAAATAGTGAAATTTATTGGCTCTATCATTAGCCTGTCTTCGATTAGCCGACTAAAAAAGGTAACGAGGAACTTGGGTTAATTACCCTCTAAATCCCACCAGCGCAACCAGGGGAGTGTCGTAACCAAAGGATAAAAGTTGTTCCTTTAGTTGAATCTTTATGAGAATTAGCAATTGTATAGTCTGAATTATCCCCAGCCCAGAGGGATATAGCTGGGCTAAATACTTCTATTTTACCGTGCATTTGTTCTACAAGTTCTTTCGCGATCGCTAATCCTAAGCCAGTACCAGGAATTGCGGTTTCTGCTTGGACTCCTCGATAATGTCGCTCAAATAAACGATCTAAGTCTTGGGGCGGAATCCCATATCCGGTGTCGCTAATCGCGATCGCAATCATTTCTGGTTCAGAGGAAGTCGTTGGGGAGAAGTCGTTGCTGAGAATTTCTGTTTCTTTGCCAGAGGAGTATTTCTCAAGACCGACTTGGACATAAATTTGTCCTCCGGCAGGAGTATACTTTAAAGCATTGTCAATCAGATTGCTCAATACTTCCCTTAACGCTTTAGCATTACCTCGCACAAGCGGTAAGTAGGTGGGAATTGAGAAACTCAACTCTAAATCTCGTTCTTCTGCGATCGCACTAGCACTAACAAGTAGCGGTTGTAACACATCGGCTACTGAAATAGATTCCAGGATTAGGCTTTTACCGGGAAGCAGCGCCAATATTCCCCCACTCACTTCTAATTGAGAACCCTCATCCTTCACAGGAATTGCAGATACTTCAGCAAGTGTTCCAGATTGCAGCACAGGCGAAACGCCTGTGGCTAAAGCGAACAAATCGCCCTCCCCTGGATACATATCCAAACATTCATCGAACTCTTGCAGTAAATCTTGCAAGCGATCGCTTTCCCGTACAATACTAGCAGCAACCTCTCGGTTTTTATCCCCTGGTAGCAGTCGCCTGAAAAGTAATTTCCCGAATGTGCGTAAGGCGGTGAGGGGATTGCGAAATTGATGGAGTAGGTTATGGAGCAGATCCTGCTGTTGCTCTTGCAGCATCCTCTGTTGTGTTAATTGCTGTTCCAACCAAACTCTCCGTCGATCGACTAGGTACGCGATCGTTAAAGTTCGAGCAATATGTTCAATAGCGGCTTCTTCTCGCTCATTCCACTGTCTGTCTTCCCTACTCGTCACTAACAACCCCATCACCACCCCTTCATGGATGAGGGGCAAAACAATTTGGCGCTTTTCATTTAAGGAATTATCTTCCCAATCTGGTGTAACATGTGGATCGCTGTTAGAGTGCTGAGGTAGGAGTTGAGGTGAGACTCTCTTCAATCGGCGAATAGTCTCGCCCTGAAAATTGCGATGATCGGGCAAAACTAGGTTAGTCTCATCATCTTCCCACAGAGTCTCTGTTTCTGGATAAACTACCACCGGGATTAGCTTAGGTGTAGATCCTGCTACCAATTCTTCTGTCGTTAAATATACCGCACTCAAAGCTGCTCCCAATCCTTGAGTTAATACTGCCACTTGGGATTGGCACAAGGCAACAAATTCTGAACTGGCGGGGATGAACATGATGATAACCGATCAATTGGAATACTTGCGTACCTTGTTACCATCATGAACCATTAGAGATTCAATAGGGCAGGGGAGAAGGGGGACAAGGGGGACA
>NZ_JAMZMM010000614.1 GCF_024178385.1 Limnofasciculus baicalensis BBK-W-15
GGTTTGGAAGCCTACACCATACCTGTACTCAGGTTGGTGTAGGAGATGTCACTTAACCCACAAAATTGCTGGCCGTCAAACACTCAATTACTTAATTTATGCTGTCTCTCGATTTACCGCAGAGCCATTCCAGTCCGGAACTGAGTTCAACTAACCGCATTCTGGTAGTGGAAGACGAAGAGTTAATCAGGCAAATGCTGGTCTTGTCTCTAGAAGAGGAAGGCTATGAAGTGGTTACAGCTCCAGATGGGCGTACAGCATTAGGGCTTCTTCAAGAGGCAGAAGCGAATGACAAGCGATTCCCATTCAACTTGCTCATTCTCGATTTAATGCTACCTCAGCTCAATGGCTTGGATCTGTGTCGTTTGTTACGCTATCAGGGAAACCTAGTCCCAATCCTGATCCTCAGCGCCAAAGCTAGTGAAACTGACCGAGTTTTGGGATTGGAAGTTGGTGCAGATGATTACCTCACCAAACCCTTTAGTATGCGGGAATTAATTGCCCGCTGCCGCGCCCTACTCCGTCGTCAACGCTTTAGCACCTTACCACAGACCCCAGTATTACAGGTATTACAATTACGGGATATCAATCTCTATCCGCAGGAATGCCGTGTTACAGTTAGAGGCGAAGAAGTCAATCTCTCTCCCAAAGAATTTAAACTTCTAGAGTTGTTCATGGGTTATCCCCGCCGAGTTTGGTCTCGCGAACAGTTAATCGATCAAGTATGGGGAGCAGATTTTCTGGGCGACACGAAAACCGTAGATGTCCATATTCGCTGGTTGCGGGAAAAATTAGAAAAAGATCCCAGTCAACCAGAATATCTGATTACAGTCCGTGGCTTTGGCTACAGATTTGGCTGATGTTAGCGGCTATTAGTTGTTGGTTGTTAGTTATTGCTCCTTGACAAAAAACAAACAACAAATAACTAATAACAAATAACAAATGACCCTTCTGGCATTTATACTGGGTTTGGCTCTAGGTGGCGGATTTGGTTTTTGGCAAAACCGCCGACTCCAAAGACAGCAACAGCAAATATTAGATCTGTTGCCGAAGGATACTACCAGTACATCATTTCCGATCATGTCTCGCTTGCGGCAGGCAATCGCTATTTCCGATCGAGAGCGTAGAGTGCTACAAGAGAAATTGGAGCGGCTAGAACAACTCCTGGAAGTTGCGCCAGTAGGGTATTTGCAGGTGGATGAAGAAAACCATTTGCTCTGGTGCAACCAACAAGCACGACAATACTTACAAATTGAACTAGGGCAACCTGGACAGATAAGGTTATTGTTAGAATTGGTACGCTCTTATGAATTGGATCAGTTAATTGAACGAACCCGCAGCCAACAAAAATCAGAGACTGAGGAATGGATATTTCATCCCACTTGTATTGATGGTGCCGCAATGAGTGAAGTGCAATCTATTACTTTGCGAGGGGTTAGCTGGCCTTTATTTCAAGGAGAAGTAGGAGTTTTCTTAGAAAATCGGCAATCTATTGTCGAACTTTCTCAATCTCACAATCAATGGTTTAGCGACTTAGCCCACGAAATAAGAACTCCCCTAACCTCAATTCGCTTAGTAGCAGAAACTTTGCAAAATCGTCTCAAACCCCCTGAAAGTCGCTGGGTTGAGCAACTCCTTGCCGAAACTACTCGACTAATTGACTTAGTGCAAAATTGGCTAGAGTTAAGCCATCTCGCCAAAAATCCCAGCCAAAGTCTCACCTATCAATTGGTAGAATTGCGATCGCTAATTCAATCTGCATGGCAAAGCTTAGAACCTCTAGCCCAACAAAAGCAACTCCATCTCGCGGATCAATGTCCTGATTCTATCTGGATTAGAGCCGATGAATCTCGCCTCACCCAAGTATTTCTCAATTTATTCGATAACAGTATTAAATACAGTCCCCCTCAAGCTACAATTAGAGTAGAAGTGACTCCTCTTCCAGGAACAAATAATAATAGCGATGAATTAAAGAATCTTTCCTCAATCCAAATCGATATCATTGACTCTGGCACTGGCTTCTCTCCATCCGACTTACCTCACATATTTGAGCGACTCTATCGGGGAGATCCCTCCCGATACCGACAATCTCCCCTCTCTGACAGCTCATCACTGCCAGGAAGAAGCAGCGGTAGCGGTTTAGGACTTTCTATTGTCAAAGAAATTATCCAAGCTCATCAAGGAATTGTCAAAGCCAGAAATCATCCAGAAACCGGAGGTGCTTGGTTGCAAATTCAACTCCCTCAGATTAATTAGGGAGTAGGGAGTGGGGAGTGGGGA
>NZ_JAMZMM010000151.1 GCF_024178385.1 Limnofasciculus baicalensis BBK-W-15
TATTGGTTATTGGTTATTGGTTATTGGTTATTGGTTATTGGTTATTGGTTGTTAGATTTTTAAATAGCAAACAACAAACAACAAACAACAAACAACAAACAACAATTATGATCGATCGCTATAACCAAATCATTCTTCAACAAATCCGCAGCTTATCTCTTGGGAGTAAGTGGGCTGTTATTGTTTGGTTACTCCTTTGGTGTACTGGTTGTACATCAAAAGATTCTACAGGTATCAAGCTAGATGTTAGTGTACAACCAGCGGGTAATTCTGGCTTGTACAGCGTGACAGGAACAACAAATCTACCTAACCAAGGTCAAATTATAGTTTCTGCTATCCGTTATCTAAATAGTCCAGGAGAGGGATTTATTTCCTCTGAATCGAATAATATTTATGCAATTCTGGATCGCAAAATTGTACGAGTGGAGGATGGTAAATTGCAAGCCACTCTAAATCTATGGCAAGTTGCGCCAGATGGTCGATTAGAGGAAGCATGGCAAAGGGAGCGATCGCAAATTGCCTCTTCATTAGAACCAGGAGGAGAAGTATCCTTTATTGCCACATTTGAACCGGATGGCCAATTGCCAACTGATAAACAGCAAAAGATACAGATTCCGGAACTTAAAGGTAGTTTGGTGCGGTTTAGTAATGAAGGTTCAGCATATATAAAAGCGAGTCAAACATTGCGAGTTTCTCTTCCTAGTGGGAGAAAACCACCACCTATTATTAAGACAGAAGATATTAATGATGGTTGGGGGAATCGGTATGAGCTGAAACCCGAACCACCTGCACCGACGAATATTCGTCCGATTCCGATTAAGAATAAGCAGACTAATGCACCGATGTCGGCTGATGAGTTTGTTCGTTGATGGTGGGTTGAAGGGCTGATTTCAAATTTTAAAGCACATTGCTTGGCGAATCTGACTAATGGCAGTGGAGAGGATTTCTGCTGCTTGATTTATTTCTTTATCTGTGGTGAATTTGCCAATACCAATTCGTAATGCCCCTTCGATTACATTGTTAGGTAAGGCTAATGCTTGAAGAACATGAGATGGTGTTTCTACTCCGGATGAACAGGCAGCACCTGTGGAAATGGCAAGTTTAGATCGAACTCTGGCAATAACTGCGCTATTGGGAATATCGGGAATTGAAATGTGAAGATTTCCTGCAAGGCGGGAAGTGGGATCTCCGTTGATGATTAAGCCAGGAATTTTTTTGAGCAATAGGTTTTGGAGTTTATCTCGTTTGGATGAAATCGCTTTTTCATCCTCTTCCATTTCCAGTTGACGCATACGGCAGGCTTCTCCTAATCCAACAATACCAGGAACATTTAGAGTTCCAGATCTAATTCCTTTCTGATGACTTCCACCAAATATAATGGGTTCTAAGTGATATTTTTTTCTGACAGCTAATGCACCAGAACCTTTAGTACCATAAAGTTTATGTGCAGAAATTGCCAGGTAAGTGATACCGTATTCTTGAAAGTTAATGGGAATTTTTCCTACAGCTTGCGAGGCATCACACAGGAAAGGGATATGACAGTTTTTGGCAATTTGACCGATTTCTTGGATGGGATAAATATTGCCGATTTCGTTATTAGCTGCCATAACACATAGGAGAGAAATTCCTTTGTCACAAACTTGTTTTAGATGATTTAGATCGAGTCTACCTTTTGAGTCAATTTGGAGTTTAATTATCTCAGCTAATCCTTTTTTTGCTAGGGCATAGCAGGTATCTAAAACTGCTTTATGTTCGACTGGTGATACTGCAATAATATGCTTGTTTTTGGTAATAACATCAGTATATATACTGCCTTGAATTACCAAGTTAATACTTTCAGTTGCGCCAGAAGTGAATATGATTTCTTTAGGGGATGAACCAACTAAATTGGCAATGTGAATAGCAGCTTGTGATACTGCTTCTTCTGCTTCATCACCATAAGTGTGGTCAATGCTGCTAGCGTTACCGAATGCTGTAGTCATGTAGTACAGCATTTTACTAGCTACCCTCGGATCGACTGGAGTAGTTGAATGGTAGTCGAGGTATATAGGACGAGATTCACTCATTTTTGTTAGGTTGGACTACAGCTTATCGTAATCCTTACTGATAGTCTTTTGTAATCAAAGCAGCCACTCATAAATTCGCTCCCAGAGAATGTCGCATATACGCTCAGTTCTTTTTTCTACAAAAGACTTATCCCACTGCCCTGTCGCTCCGAGTTGTACGATAGGTATGATGTGATGCTTGTGTTGTGTTTTCTGCAATAAAGCAATTGTGTCGTCGTTTAAATCAACTCCATTGATATCAGCTTCGTTTTTTAGTGCAGCCAAATTTGAGGGATCTGTTTCGGCTAAATGGCTATAGTAAATCCATTTATCAATCCATGATTTGTTGCTCGCAGAACTATTGATTTTTGTAGGGAGAAGAAGCAGGTTCCCGATTTTTTCGTAATCATCATTCTCATACAAAGCTGTGTCCCAATCAGCCCCAGGTGATTTTTCCTGTTTTTGAGGTGCTACGTGTTCAATAGTCTTAAAATCTTCAGAAACCCATTTGGTTGGTTCCAAGTATGATGGAGATGAGCCTGATGTGCCAATTTTCATCAGACCTGGATTATTTTGATCTGCAATAGTATCATGTGAGGTAACAAAAAGAGCAAATTTACAAACAGCTTTCACCTCGTTATATCTCAGATTCTCTATTGCCTTTTTCTTCCATTCTTCCTTTGTTCCTATTTCTTTATCGTTCAATACTGTCACGAAATGTGTCTTAAGTTCTGCAACTGTGAGTTGATAATTTCCTTTTTCCCATGACATTTTTTCGCGAAGTAACTTCCTATATACTTCATCAAGACCTGCATTCGATAAAGCGGATCGCCAAAGTGTAAAGAATGCTGCTACTGCCTTGCAAGCAAAAACAAACTCAGTGTCGGCTGTTGGTTGCTTGCCTATAATAAGAGAATAGAAGCGACTCAGGATCGTATTTGCCATTTTGTGTCCAGCCTGCTGAAGGTACAAGACACAGAGTGCTGCCTCCTTTCTATCTGGATCTGCCACATTCTCTGTCTCAGGTATAACAAGCTGTTTGTTGGGATCAAACTGCCGGACTTTCTCCCAATAAGTAGCCACATTCGCCATCCTGTGGATGAATTTTTCTTTATCTTCGATAGATTCAAATTTGTTGTACGTGTCAGTCAACCATCTTCTTTGTACGCTGAAATGAGTCGATAGCTTTGTAGCATCATGTGTCAAGGCAAATAGGGTAAGATACTCGTTGGTAAGCTTATTCTTGCTAGATGCACTAGACAAAGGAGCCAGTAACTGCTCCACTAGATTAAAATATTTCTCAGATTTTGATCCTTGAAATCCTTCATTTTGGTCACTTTTTGAGTTAACAGTATTAACCACCAATGGCTTAAAAGTTTCAAGTGCAGTTAGAGGTGTTCCTGTTGCATTTAGTGATTGAAACATATCAAATGCCCAATCGTCTTCGGCTGGCTCATTTAAGGTAAAACAGCAACGTCGCAGCAGGTAATGACAAAATGCAAACAGTTGAACCAGGGAACATACTAGCTTTTCATTTCCAGACATCGGGTTGCTACTATTATTGACTATCTCTACCAATTCCGGTCGCTCATAGCTCCATAAGTCTACTTCAGGTATTTTATCCAGTATTTGCCAAGCAGCCGGAAAATTTTCATCATCTGAATTTGAATCATATGCCTTTTCTACATTAATTAGCAATGAGTTCATTCTTCTTAGGTTTTTTCCTACTAGAGATCCTGTAGGAATTGGAGGAAATTTTGAGTTGTCTGTGACAGCACGGATAAAGGATGCGATAAAAGATGAAACTTCAGAATGATAGTTATTATCATCAGATCCATCAAATGTCCACCCATCAACTGATCCACGAATGATAATTGGCTTTCGAGACGGTGAACCACGTCGAAGATCAAATGAAAATAATTCCAGAAGAGTTGCCAAATAGCCATCAACTGCTTCTCTTAAACCATTGTAATTGCTATTTTTAGGTAATTTTTCTCTTGTTTGATACAATCTTTGGTAGAGCAAGCAAGCCAGCAAAGCAATTGTGGAAATTCTTTGCTGTCCATCGATTACGTTGTCGATTCGTGTTGGCAGGGCTTTCTTATCTTGTGGCTTAATATTCTCATTCGGATTAGATTCTTTGACCAGAATGACTGTACCAAGAAAGCGTATATTATTTTTATCTGAAAGAAGAGCATCAACCCCGCTACTAATATCGGCTATTAACTGATCGATATTTTCTGCATCCCAGCTATAGGGCCGTTGATACAGGGGAATGTAGTATCCAACTCCAGGGCGCTGAAAGAAATCTGATATTGTGTCGCTTGAAGTGGTAAATGCCTTTGAGATATCAACGCTCATCTTTATTCCTTATATAAAATTGACAGTGATTTTTTGATAAAGATTAAGATAATCTTAAAATTTGTCTTCAACGTATCCAGAAGTTACAAATTACAAACCAAGCATGGTAAATCATTATCTTCTTCATCCATAACAGAAGCTAAAACCTCAGCTAATGGTCGATTTGGAGCTATCTTTTTTTCTCTAGCCATCGCCTTTTCATGTTGGATAATAATCTCATCCTTACGTTTAAGAAGTTCTAAAAGTGTTTCCCCTTCAGTCCAAGTGTACTGTCTTCCATCTTTATGTTCTTGCTCATACTTAACAGCCTCATCAAATAGATCTCGATGGTTTTCAGCAAGCATCACCCATTCATACTTCCGCTGAAAGAAACAGAAAAAACAACCGGAACGACTGCGCCAGCGGTAATAATCTGGTACTCCAATCCCACTCTCCTCTAGTAGTTTGATGATATCTGCTTTCATTAACCCTCGTTCTTTAAAGGGAAAAATAGGTTTAATATTAGGCTTAGTTGAGATATATCCCTCACGATTTTCATCTGCACGAATGCCGATGTAACTGATTGCTTCGTCATCCCCCACAAAATCCTCAAGAGGTTTAATTTTCATCTGTCTAGTACACCATCTACTTTTGGGTGATGGCAGGTAGCCACCATAAACATTGAGCCAGTGATCGAAACCATAATCGGGACTGAGATAATGGATTTTGATACCTAAACGAGCCTTAATCCGATCTAGGTATTCGTAAGTTTCTGGTAACTCCTTATGGGTGTCGCAGAAGAAGTATTCCATTTCTGGAATTTCCTTGTACAACAAGACGGCTAAGGCTGTACTGTCCTTACCGCCTGACAGACCGAGGATGTGTCTAACTGATTTATTGCTCATACTCTCGATTTTGACACTTGATGAGATTCTGAGCAATAGGGACTTCGATCTTTATTATGTGGGTTAAGCTCCTGTGCATTTAAACTGTATATTTTCAATTTAGGGAAAAAGTCATCAAACCCTCTCCCCTGCTCCAAAAAACCCTGTTCCTCCTCAACCAAAAGAGACAAATTAAGTGCGTAACAGCTTAAGCATGGTTTATTTCTGCATTGTCATCTCGATCTTTACGCCGAAGTTGAGTCACATTATCCTGAGATTCTTTGCCCAAAACCCTCTCAGTTAATTTAGCAACAAATGCTTGCTGTAGTTGAGCATTGTCTAGCAGCAGAGGTTCTTGTAGAACTTTTTCAACTAAATCATCAATTGGATCTTGATACTCGCGTTCAATCCAAACCATCTGATTTGTTTCTTTGCCATCCGGACGAGTAACTGTGATTCGGCATACCTCAAACCCTTCACCTTTGGCAGTAACCTCTTTCTGTAGGGCTTCTAAATTCTTGAATCTTCTGGCTAAATCGGTCAGCTTAATCTCAAAAATTGTCAGATTTTCATCTGTCCAAGATTCAGCAGGTTTATCTGCCACAATCATAACTAAAGCTTCCAACCACTCCCGGTCAGTTTTTGTCTCATCTGTTGCTGCTAGAGTGAAACTTTTTAGCATTCGTTCAACACATTGTCCAACTAAATAACGCGATCGCACTCGCAAATCTTCCCTTAGTTTAGCGTCACTAGTCCTCACACCAAAGGCATCTTGCAAGTGTGTTTGACACTCATTTAATAAGAGATCGTAGGCAGTCTGAATCTCGTTAAGCGCTTCAACGAGCTTTTTTCGCAGCGTTTTCGCCATCAGCCCATACTCACTTGCGGCTGAACCTGCTTCGCTATCATTACCTTCTTCACCTGTACCAATAGGCGGCAGCCCACAAGCTTGAGGCAAAGATGTAAACAGCAATTCATCTGGTTCCTGTGCTTGTTGCAATGTTTGTAAAACGCCTTGCGCTTCCTTACTAAGACGCTTCGTTTTCAGGGTGTAAGCAGGTAGCTTTTTCACAAACTGAAATAGAGGCTTAGTTACCGCTAGTAATGTTGTGTTTCTCACCCCTACAGGCATCCGAGAATTGGGAGATTTCAAAATCGCTTCGAGTTCCTTAAAGACTTGCGATCGCACTCCAGCTACTGCAAAATATTTGACAGAGAATCGCGACGGTTCTTTAACTAATAGCTCAAAATGTTCCGCACCCAAAACGGGGATAAATGTCCCATCTTTATAAATTCCTACATCATCAACACGGTATAGCAAAACTGCTGCTAACAGTACGGGAATCGCTCCTGACTTAACACCGTAGGGTGGAGATTCTAAAATTTGGTATAGTCTATCTAAGGTTTTTTGTTTTTCCTTAGCTTGCAAACAGAACTCTTCAATTGCCTGCCATAGAGTACATAAACCAGACTTTTTATCGGGTGGATAAAACCCCCATTCTCCTTCCTCCTCTCGGTGAATCTTCGTCTCCTCCAACAGTGAATAATACATACAAACGGATGGACCATATCCTTCTAATCCCAATCTTTCGAGATCTGAATTCGCTAACATAACCTCAATAAGTTCCCGTCTAGCTTTTGCGCCTTGGGAGGTGAGTTCTCTACGATTAATTAGCTCATTCCACAGAATAGGAGTTTTCTGGTAAACATTGTCACAGACTTCTGATAGCTTGCCATTAAATTCGGTACCATGAAGAATGGTTTCCCGTTTCCCCTGAATCCAGCAGACATTGTGATTGATAGCTACATCAAACGCTTGGTTCAAACTTTCATCTAGCAATTGCTTAGTGTGGAATAATCGATACTGCAATTCGCGCCTAGCAACGGCATCAGTTTGCAGTTGAGCAGCATTAGTTTGAATCTTCTGAAGTGCTGTAAATTCCAGCGTTCTGATGCGCACTACGCTCAATTTTGAGCCACACAAAACAATTAGTGGTTTACTATCTGCGGTGTTAATAGGTGCTTGAGTTGGTAATTGATCGTCCAGCCAATAAACAATTAATCCATCGGTATCATTGCTATTACAACGAAGTTTGGTTAACTCTTTTAAATCATCAATATATCGCCGTTCAAAATATCTCAGCGTTCCAGTTTTATAGCTATGCCGTTGAGCGACTAATGGTTTAAGTGGATAATTTTCAGATAGAAGCTTGGCTAAAGAAGATCGCTCCTGTTCAATGTAATATGCCACCTCACCCTCTATATTAAAATCAGAACCTTCCCAAAGCCTAAGTTCATTTAGTAACCGACGATGGGTGATGATATTCCTTTTTAAAAGGCGATCGATAATATCTTCCCATTTTTGCCGTTTTTCTTCATCAGTCGGGGAATCACACATTGCCAGTATTACTAACTCACGAGTTGCTTTGACTGCGCCAGTAGTTGTTACTAGATTTAAAGTACCGATTGTCTTCAAAACCCTCAGATAATCCTCATCTAGGTGTTTGGCATCCGCAATTAAATTCTGAATCTCCACCCATCGCTGCAAATTTGGTCTGGAACCAAAACCCATGCCTACAGCTTCCACAAAATAATCATAGACACGATCCAACTTCAGCATCACTGGAACTTGTTCATTAACTATTTCCTCTTTCAGAAAATTCCGAAAAGAATAGGGTTCAGAACTCGTGAGAAAAGTAAACAAAGAGCGATCGTTTTGTCCGTACTTACCACATAATATAGGTAAAACCAATGCTGCTACTGGATGTAAGGGGTAAACCGCCCCCAAATCTTCAGCTTTAAGTTCATCAAATTTGGCAATATTTTCTATAATATCAAACCATTTAGTGACTTGGTTGTAAATTGCTTGGCGCAAAAATTCTGCCTCAGTGCAATTGATCGCCTGACCCATTAAACGTATCATCTGTCCCACTGATTCACTAAACGGGATATCCTCAAACCGTCCCTGAATCTTTGCCCATTCATTGCGCTCAACCGAGGCTAATCTTTGACCGTATTCTGTAAAAGCTTGGTGCAATATTCCCATCAAATAAACTTGATAATGCTTGTCTCTAGGAAGTTCAGTTAACTGCTGTAATAAATATAAATCTTCCGCTCCTTCATTGTAGGCAGCAAATTCTAAATTCTTCCCCAGTTCATCAATAATTATAAAAACATCTGTTTCTGCGGCTCGTGCCACTTCTTGAACTAGTTTAATGATTTGCCTATTGTCAATCGTTTTCCCACTATCAATTTCTATTTTTAAGTCTACTAATTGACGGGCAACATCTATTTTAACATGCTCTGCTGGCGACCAAAATAACTTTGCGCCTCTGGCTAAAGCGCGAACAATTGTATTCCCTATTGGTTCTCTTTGTGCCGTAACAACAGCACAAAATAAGCCTTGGCTAGGTATATTTTTTATAAAACTTTGGTACTCATAACTATCCGCGCCTAAAGAATTTCTAGTAATTTCTAACGATCCCTGACGCATGGGATGATTTACGTTAGTACAAAGGGATGATAGATAATGAGCAAACGCAGATTTTCCTGTACCGTAAACACTGGTCAACGTCCAAGCTCGATTAGCTTGTGGGTTTGTCAATCCGGCTAAAATCCGTCTCAGGGCATCAAGTGACCGAGTAGTAGGAACATATCCCTCTAATGCCTCAATACTTTCTATATCTCGTTCCAAATTAATCGAACGAGAATAGCGACGATTGAGACTAAAGTATTCAGATAGTGTTTTTTTCATTTGGTTAATTGCGAATTCGATAAGTCTTCTATTCCCCACTCCCCACTCCCCACTCCCCACTCCCTATTCCTTCATTGTTACTTGTAGTAATTATCTAGGATACTATGGGCTAGCTCCTCTGGATCCTTTTTAAAGGAAAATTGAATCAACCCTGATGATTCAGAAAGTATCAAATTACCCAATTCTCGTTCTACCTGTTCAATTGCATCACAAATAGTCCTCTCAGAAATTTTGAATGCCAAACCAGGACTACCTGGATCGAAGGTAAGACTAGATATCGATATTGTTTTTTGTTCGCCTTTAGATTTAGCAAATTCCAAGCAAGCAGCAACAATAATTTCTGCGGGTAGGTTGGCTTTGGGTGCAGTATTAAAGGTGTATCGTTTGGTATCACCCGCTGCTTGCTGAATCAATCCTAGTTCGGTAAATGGACAATCAATAGAGTCCTCACTCGGTCGATTTTTGCTTCCTTGTTCCACATACATTCGCAAAATACATGTGATATCTTTTTGCAGCGAAGCATCGACAATCCTACTTCCTAGACTATCCCTATATTTACAAATAGTTTCAAATAATTCATCCATTGAAAATTCAACCTTGCGGAAGATATAGAACGTAAAATACCAAGCAGCAGCCTCACAGGTTGGCTTGAGCAGATTCCAATGGAGTAGCCACAGAGAAGCTGGATCTTCTAGAAACTCATCCCATCCCCGGGATGCCAAAAGATTCATACCAAACCCTGAAGGACTATCACCTTCAAGTATTTTAAATGCGTTGCACCAATAACGCATTGAACGAACCATATTTTTGCCAACACCCAAACGAATTGGTGCATCTTCTTTAGAGAAAATTTCGGGATCTTTTTTGGCACCGTCAAACCCTTTTTTCAGCCAACCAAACCGAGGGTGAAATGTTTCGTGACGGGCAAATGCTGGATTTACAGCGTTTTCAATGAGGTTGAGTTGCTTTACCATAAACTTATCTTTTTATGAACCCAAATAGTTATTATTATATTGCTATCTACCGAGATTTTTCTATTCGCGCAACAAGCCATGAAGTTCGTTTGCGAAGCCTTCTCCAAAGGAATAGGAGCAGGAGATGCGATGCCTTGGTTGGGCAAAGCCATCACAACTGTCAGATCAACTTTACCAAATATTACTCAAATCCAACACAAATCCCGGTAATACCGGATCTCCACTAACCGTAGCCGGATTCTTCAAACATTCCACACCAACTCCAGGAAGATAAATATAAACATCCCGATTTTTCCGGTCAATTAAAAAACCCAAACTCGCCCCATTGTCAATATATTCCTCCATCTTAGTTTTTAGAGGTGCTAAATTATCACAATCCGACCGCAATTCCACCACAAAATCAGGACAAATAGGCGCAAATTTTCCCTGTTGTTCTGAAGTTAAAGCATTCCATCTTTCTAACTTTATCCAAGCGGCATCAGGAGAACGTTCCGCACCATTAGGAAGTTTGAAACCCGATGATGAGTCAAAACCAATCCCTGTACCATCCCTTTCTACCCAAATTCCTAATTGTACAGTCAATTTGAAATTACGATTTCCTGTCTCTGAACCAGTGGGTGACATAATTAATAATTCTCTATTAGCTGTGCGTTCAATTCGTAACTCGCGATTAATTTGACAAAATTCAAAAAATTGATCGTCTGTTAAATTAATTATCGGTTCTAGGCGCAACACTAAAGGCGAATTTTCTAATGAAGGCGTTACTGTAGTTATTGTCATGGCACAAATCCTTGGCGGCTATTGCCGCGCTATGATATTAATTATACTTAAATTGAGATATTCCACCAATCTCAATACAGCAATTTTAAGGTATGTGAGGTACAGAGAAACCCGGTTTCTTTGAGAAACCGGGTTTCTGGGGTGTACTTGATAAACCGACAATTTGCTGTAACTTTAATCCGGTTAAGTCTCTACTAACTTAATAATAAGCTCTTCAAGTTATCAAGAGAACTACCTATCCTACAGAAAACTTATTATTACAAACAATAGCGAAAACTATTTAACCATCAAACCTCAAAGCTTCCCCCCGCACATCCGTATAAACTTTCCCCCTCTCATAAACCACCTTGCCCCCAACAATAGTAATGATAGGCAATCCCGTTAAACTCCACCCTTCAAAGGGACTCCAACCACATTTTGTTAAGACTTCCTCTCGCAAAACTGGGCGATAATTATCCAAATCTACAATAACTAAATCCGCATCATAACCAGGTGCGATCGCGCCCTTGTTCGGAATCCGATAAGCTTTAGCAACAGCCGTAGACATCCAGTTAGCAACTTGCGCTATTGTACATTTTCCCGCCATGGCTTGCGTCAGCATTAATGGTAAGGATGTCTCTACCCCCGGCATTCCTGACGGACTATTTGGGTAAGTTTGAGCTTTTTCGGCTAAAGTGTGAGGGGCATGATCCGTAGCGATAAAGTCGAGAACCCCATCCAGGAGAGCTTTCCATAATACTTCATTATCGTGGTGCGATCGCAATGGTGGATTCATCTGCGCCAAAGTGCCTATTTCCTCATAAGCACTAGTATTCAAAAGCAGATGCTGCGGTGTAACTTCTGCCGTTACCCAACTCGGTTTATCTTCTCTGAGTAATTCCGCTTCTTCTGCTGTAGATAGGTGAAGAATATGAAGTCGTCGCTGATATTTTTTAGACAGTTTTAGGGCTAATTTAGTCGCATTGAGGGCAGCTTGATTATCCTGGATTTGGGAATGAATCGCAGGATCGGTAATTCCGGAAAATTCTTGCCGTCGCTGATTAATTCTCGCTTGATCTTCCGCATGAACAGCAATTAAACGATCGCCTTCTGCAAAAATAGGTTCGAGTAACTCCTCGCAATCTATTAATAATTGCCCGTGCATCGAACCCATAAAAATTTTAATCCCGCAAGCAGGATTAGCTTCCCGCAAATCTGGCAGATTCTCTGACGTTGCCCCGATAAAAAAGCCATAATTGACTAAGGATTTATTCGCTGCTCTCTTAAGCTTGTCATCAAGGGCAGCTTGGGTAGTGGTGAGAGGGCGAGTATTCGGCATTTCCAGGAAAGAAGTGACTCCCCCCTTAGCACAAGCACAACTGGCAGTAAATAAGTCTTCCTTATGTTCCAGCCCCGGTTCCCTAAAATGTACTTGTGGATCGATGACTCCCGGCAACAAAGTTAACCCCGTTGCGTCTATCTCCTTATCTGCCTCCACAGAAATTTCCGGAGCAACCATCAGGATTTCTCTACCCCGACAGAGGATATCTCCCACCATAAATTCTCCTCCTGGTAAGAGGATGCGGGATTGGCGGATTAACAAGGATAAGTCAGAAGACATAAGAGAATGCTAAAATTTTACAAAGGTTCAACGATCCTACTCTAAATTAAAATTTGTATTCTTAGATCTATAAGCTACAAGTTTGACCGTAGCTTGAACTCGCCCATCATCTTCTTTTTCGTTTACTTCAACTCGTGACTTTCAAGGTGATTGAACGCCGATGACTCGTGTGCAAGAACAAAACCCCGATAAACAACCTCTCCAAAAAGCAGAGAATCCTTGGGTAGAAGGGATTAAAACCATTGTTTTGAGTGCCTTTCTCGCCTTCGGGATTCGCAGCTTCGTAGCAGAAGCGCGATACATCCCGTCTGGCTCAATGGAGCCAACCCTCCAAATTAACGATCGCTTAATTATTGACAAGCTCAGTTATAAATTTAAAGCTCCAGAGCGAGGAGATATTGTCGTATTCTCACCCACAGACGCTCTCAAAAAGCAAAACTTCAAAGATGCCTTCATCAAGCGGGTGATCGGTTTACCGGGCGATAAGGTGCAAGTGAAAGGAGCGCGAGTTTATGTCAACGATCAAGCCCTGCGGGAAAAATATATCGAAGACGCTCCCAATTACGACTATGGTCCGGTAACAGTACCAGCTAATCAGTACCTCGTATTGGGAGATAATCGTAACAACAGTTACGACTCCCACTACTGGGGCTTTGTCCCTCATGACAATATTATTGGTAGAGCAGTAGTACGTTTTTGGCCGATAAATCGGGTAGGGGAAGTAGACTCGCAACCCGTCGATCCAGGAAATTTAACTCCAGGAAATTTAACCAAATAACAAGGTTGATCCTGGGAGGAATGGGAGATGGGGAGATGGCGAGCAGGAGAGGAGGGGAGCAGAAAATCGGGACAAATAGTTTCCACGCTCCTCCGCTCCCCCGCTCCGCTAACACCCCCTCAGATCCAAATAGATTACAATGGGGTTTGGCATCGGGAGGATTAGTTGCTTTAATTTTATGTGGAGTAGGAAGTTGGTGGTTGACTCAACAATCTTTACTACCGATTGAACAGAATTTTCAAAAGTTAGATGAGTTATTGGCAGATATTATTAATAGTTTTATACCCCAATCTCAAGGAAAACAAATTACCATCAAAGCTACAGCAGTTCCCGCTGTAATGCTGTACAATTAATCCTCAACATTTATGCAATTGGTTTATTAATTTCTACTCATGTATTTTATAGCAGCGGGAACCGCTGTAATTTATCTGCTACGGATTATCTCCGAGGAGATCCCAAGCAGCTACATGGAAAATATTGCTGAATTTGTCCTAAAGATTCACAACGGTGAAATCTTCGGGCTTAAGAAAATCTATCCAGTTTTGAACGGCTTAGGTTTAATTGGGCTACTGAAACGTGACGACTTAAAAAGGCACTCATTAAGTCTCGGTGGATGACAATAAGCTGCTGCGCAGTTAAATTGTATATTCTGAAAAAGAGTCGCATTGGCTCAAATCCTTCCCCACTCCCTACTCCAAAAAACCCACTCCCTGTCTTCATTATTCAATTTAACTGCTTAACAGCTCACCAGACTTGCGATCATGAACTCGCTCTGACAGAGATTTCTGGATAGGCTCCCGGTTTTTAGATGGTGTAATCTATTGACACTCCCCGGTCTAAAGACACGGGGATTCTTAAGACATCGAGCGCCTTA
>NZ_JAMZMM010000615.1 GCF_024178385.1 Limnofasciculus baicalensis BBK-W-15
GGGTGTGGGGTGTGAAAAAATTTTAATTACTTGGGTGTAAGCGACAGATTGTCGCTCCATAACTTGTGCAAGGGAAAGGTAAATTATCCCTTCATTTTCCTCTCCCGTGAAAAAAAAATAGTGACAAGAGTCTCCAGTGGGTTAAAAAAATGACGAAAATTCTAGTGATTGAAGACGAGAGAACACATCGAATTAATCTCCACAAAGTCCTGAGTGTGGAGGGGTTTGAGACCATTATTGCCGAGAATGGTAATATGGGAGTGGATTTAGCCCTCCAAGAGCAGCCCGATCTGATTATTTGTGATATCCTGATGCCAGAACTAGATGGCTACAAGGTTTTGAAGGCACTGCAACAAAACCCGATCACCGCAAGTATTCCCTTTATTTTCATCACCGCCAAATCAGATCCCTCGGACATGCGCCTAGGCATGAACCTGGGAGCAGACGATTACCTCACCAAGCCATTCAAGAGATCTGAAATTGTAGAGGCGATCGCAACTCGGCTGCAAAAACAGGTATTGATTAAAAAGCAGCATACTCAGGAACGGATGCAGGCAGAAGCGATCATGAGCTATCTCCTCCGTTACGATCGCATAACCAACCTCCCCAATCGCTTCCTATTGGCAGAGCGGTTTCAGGAGTTACTGACTCAAAATGAAGCCACCCCCGAACCTATACCCATCCTATCGCTGGGTGTAGAAAGACTCAAGCAACTCCACAATACTTTAGGTCCAGCTCGTTGCAACGCCTTACTTCAATCCATCGCGGAAAGGATAAAAAATCTACTGGGGAAGGATGACACCATTGCCCAAATTGGCCCGGATCGATTTATTATTCTCCTCACTCAGAGCTATCAGAAGTCAGAGGTGTCTCAGATTGCCGAAATCCTGATTGACGCTTTCGCCTCACCATTCCCCATTGAAATTCATGATATTTTTCTCTCGCCTAGAATTGGCATTGCCTTCTTTGGGCGGGATGGTAGAGACTTGGATACCCTAATTCAACATGCTAGCGCCGCAATGGAGGATGCACAGCAGACAGGAAAACTGCGCTATCAGTTTTACCTTGCCTCAATTGGGGATAAATCAAAAGCCGCCCTATTGCTCGAACAAGAATTACGTCAAGGGATAGAAAGGGGAGAATTCCAACTCTACTATCAACCTAAAGTAAATATGCCTACCGGACAGATTGACGGTGCAGAAGCCTTAATCCGTTGGTTTCATCCCAAACGGGGCTTTGTTTCTCCGGGAGACTTTATTCCCCTTGCCGAAAAAACTGGGCTGATTGTGCCTCTGGGTGAATGGGTGCTTAGAAGCGCCTGTACTCAAGCGCGAGTCTGGCAAGATGCTGGATTTTCCCCGTTACGTGTTGCTGTCAATTTATCTGGTCATCAGTTTAATGAAAATGAAGTGGATCTCAATGGCTTAGTGGTAGATATTCTCAAGGAAACTGGACTGAATTCCAGCTATTTAGAGTTGGAGTTGACTGAAAGCATTCTCATGGAAAATCCCCAAGCTGCGATCGCAACTTTACATAAATTAAAGTCTCTCGGTATTCGTATATCCATTGATGACTTCGGTACGGGTTATTCCTCCTTAAGTTATCTGAGTCAATTTCCTTTTGATGTCTTGAAAATTGACCGTTCCTTTATCTGTCAACTGCCAGAGGATGATAAAAATCGAGCCATTACCATCGCCATCCTACAAATGGCTCATCGCTTGAATTTAAAGATTGTTGCTGAAGGAGTGGAGACAAAAAGCCAACTGATGTTCCTCGAAGAGCATCAGTGTGATGAAATTCAAGGTTATTGGTTTAGCCCTCCCTTATCGGCAAAAGATTTTAGTGACTTGCTCCACAGTGGTAAATCCCTACCACTTGTATCGGCTTCTTGTTGATCTGGTGGAACCCGTAGTGACATCTCCTACACCAACCTGGGTACAGGTATGGTGTAGGCTTCCAAACCAGTCCGGCTATTGCTTAGGAGGCGTTTGGCTTTAAGAACGGAATGCCCTACCGCTCTATTTTTTATATTTATCGCCGCGTTATGATCGCGGTCAAGAGAAAAACCACAATGAGGGCAGTCATGCCACCGAATATGCAGTTTCTTGGGTACTTTCTCACCACAATTGGAGCAATCCTGTGACGTGTTATGGGCGCTTACTGGGATAACCAACAAACCAGCATTTACGGCTTTGTTTGTCAGTATTGACAGAAAGCTTGACCACCCAGCGTCCCAGACAGATTTAGCCAATCTTGTACGAGCAAGTC
>NZ_JAMZMM010000152.1:0-2282 GCF_024178385.1 Limnofasciculus baicalensis BBK-W-15
AGTGTGTATAAGAGACAGCCTCCACCCCCAGTCACAAACTTAAGTCTATTAGTTAATACTAACCAAGATGGCATAGACAAAGATGAAAAACTAACCTTACGAGAAGCAATTGAAATCGTTAACGGCAAATTAGATATTAACAAATTAAGCCCAGCCGAAAAATCCCAAATTCAAACATTAGCAAGTGCGACAAATTCGAGGATTGAATTTAATTTATCCCCTGGGGAAACTACAATTTACCTTCAGGAAATATTACCAGCTTTGGCAAGCCCGGGATTAGTTATAGATGGCACTAGCCAACCAGGTTACAATGCCACAAAATCCCCAACCACAACGATTGCAATCCCTCAGCCGATAATTGCGATCGCACCAGCATCAGATCGGCAGATTCTCAGGGGCTTGACAATTGTCGCAGATGGTGTTACTGTACGCGGCTTAAGTATTTATGGATTTAAGCAATTCAAATCGAGTCTTGCAGAGCCAAAAGGGGTAACTCTCTTAACCCCACCTGCGGATATTTTCATCGCCCATAAGTCACCGCCGCCAGAGATTAATTTGGAGGAGTCTCCTAATGGTAGTTTTCCCTTCTATGAGAAAGATGTACCACCAAAAGATGTGGTAATTGAAATGAATTGGTTGGGAATGCCTCCTAGTGGAGAAATGCCGGAAAACAATTCAGCTTTTGGTGTATCGGTATTTAATAGTTTTGGGGCGACGATTCGTAAAAATAGAATTGCCTATCATGATGGTAGTGGCATTATTACTTCAGTCCAGGCGAAGAATCTGAATGTGGCAGATAATATTATTGTGGGTAATGGTATTGCGGGTATGCCAGATGCAATTCGCCTGGAAGGGATAATTGATAATTCTCAGGTAACGGGGAATTTAATTTGTGGTAATGATGGTAGTGGGATTTATTTATTTAAACCCGATGGTGCTGTTGATATTCGGAATAATCATATTCAGTTTAATGGGAGGCGATTTCGAAAGGCAGCAGTTTATGTGATGGGGGATAATCATCAAGTTGTCGATAATACTATTGCCTATCAATCGGGGCCAGGTGTGGTGGTAGGAGCTTATCCTTTGAGCCGTAATAATAATATTGAAACCAATCAATTTGGGGGATTAGAAGGACTTAGTATAGACTTAAACACACAGCAAAATGTCGAACCTATTCATTTTCAAGGAGGAGATGGCACTAATCCAGTTAGAAGTTCTCGCCGGGAACGAAAAGAAACCGGAAATTCCGCTATTAATGCCCCTCAGTTTATTTCTAAAGAATTCTTTGTTTTGGGAGATGAAGTAGAACTTTTAGGTAAATCAGATCCCGGATCGACAATAGAAATTTATCGAGTTTGGGAGGAGAATCAGACTCTTTTTGGTCCTTTAAATGGTGTATTGAAAACCGTAAAAGCAGATGCGGAGGGGAATTTTAGAGTAATGTTAGAAGACTTGGAAGCTGGAGATAGAGTAAGTGCGATCGCAACTCATCCAGACTATGGTACTTCAGAACCTGCACTAAATGCCCTAATTCAATCAGCGACAAATCCAGTAACTCTCGAAGAGATACCAGCTCAAACAGTTACTCCCCAATGCAATACCCTAGTCCAACTTACACCACCGCCCAGACCAATCCCACCAGAAATCATACCACCGCAACCACTTCTACCACCCACACAACCCCTACGATTGCAGGTTCCCAGGAATATCCATTTTGCCCTAGATAAATCGGAAATTAGTCCAGAAAGTGCAGCGGTACTTGACAAAGTTACCACTGTTCTCCAAGAATATTCTTTTTTAACAGTAGATATTGAAGGACACACAGATCCTCGCGCTAACGATGCCTATAATCAAGCATTAGGAAATCGTCGGGCGCTAGCAGTCAGGAATTACCTATTGCGTCGAGGGATTGAACCCGAAAGAATGACAATTCGCTCATTAGGGGAAACCCAGCGCCGCACAACAGGTACAGGCGTTTTGGACTACGCCCGCGATCGCAGAGTGGAGTTAATTTTCCAGGATACCAGAGGATTAGACATCATTTTTGAAGACCAAGAAAACGACTTGCAACCGGAATCTTCTGGGCGGAGAAGACGGTAATTGCGATAGCGTTAAATAACATTCATTGGCAAGGATAAATCCCTTGTTATTGAAAAAGTTTATTTTTACAGGTGTGATTTTAACGTGAAAATTCCATTTCAAACGATATCGTACATCATCCTCAATCACCGCCAGTGGTTAAAACCACTGTCTCATAGCTCAAGTCAGTTAAAACTGACTGA
>NZ_JAMZMM010000152.1:2382-13962 GCF_024178385.1 Limnofasciculus baicalensis BBK-W-15
TTGAGTCGGTTTCAACCGACTTTAGCTATCAGACAGAGAATTTATTCTCTGGCGGGTTTTCGGGTTTATTTTCATTACCGCCAGTGGTTAAAACCACTGTCTCATAGCTCAAGTCAGTTAAAACTGACTGAAATATGGAAATTGAGTCGGTTTCAACCGACTTTAGCTATCAGACAGAGAATTTATTCTCTGGCGGTTTATTGGCTTAGTAATTCTGGGGCAAAATCTGAATTAAAATTAAAGAAAAAACAATTTTCATTCAAAATTCCCCTTTTAATCCCATTCAAAGTCACCCTGAAAAAAGGCGATTTAGCGGGATATCCTACTCATCAAATTATTGGCATAAAATCGCCATAATATCTCAAGACTAGACAAACATCATCAGGTCAAATTCGCTGCTCTACAGCTTAGTGCTGCTTCTATTATGAATTATAAAATTTCAAGACAAATCATTATCCATTTGCGTCGATACATTTTCCATCAGGGTAACAGTAAAAAATGGCGGTTAATTAGTTTAGCGCTTACCCTATTAACTTGGGGTTATTGGAGTCAACCTGTACGGGCTGAGGGAACTGGGCAAATAATTCTTCCGGGTGGGAATAGATTCCTAACTGAATGGCGGGAAGATAATAGCATTCTAAATCCACCTTCAAATTCAAGCACAGCACCTCTAAGCTTTGGTATTCCAAGGCGAACTATTCTGCAAGTTTATGCCAAAGCTGGTGAGATAATTAATGTGGGATCGAGTGCGATGGGGGAAAGTGGCAGCCCAATGGATGCTAACCGGGTGGGTAATGGGCTGATATACAGGCCAGGTGTTAATATCGATACAAATTTTGGTACGGATAGTATCAATCCTGCAACTAATCCGGATGTTTTAATGAACTGCGTTCAACAGCGGATTAACCTTAATGACTTGACAAGAGGGAAGATTACCACTCGCGCTCAGGAAACAGCCGGACCATTGCCTGCGGCCGGAGGTTACAATCCTTGTACCTACATAGCCACTGCTGATGGCATTTACACAGTTGTTTTCACCGGACCTAGAGGACGATATCGTGAGGGGGAACCTTCGGGGATTTTTCCTCTCTCACTAGCTCCTACCATTTTAAACGGAACCACACAATTAACCGGAGTTGCTGGTTGGGATATTACAGTAACTGCAAATGGGAATCCTGTAAATGGTCGGGTTTTCACCAATTATTTAGCGATATTAGCAGGAGCTTTTCAAAAAGTTAATACTCAGATTTATGTCGCTACCAAAGACGGTTATCAATACCGTGCTAACATGACAGATTTAGACCCAGATGGAGCTATTTTATTCTCGAATAACCGTGGGTTTACGAAAGGCAATACAGCCATCTACAGATCTATTGATACAGCCGATCTTAACTCAGGAACTAGTTTCCAAAGACCCAACTTACCAGATAGCGGAACTGATTTTACCAACAAAATTTTCTTTAATCCACCAGATCCAGATGCGATTGCAGCTTTGGCTAGCCTTGGGTTTGCCTCCGTACCTCAAGGCCCCCTTAAGTTTACAAATTTTCAGTTTCTAGGCTGTGAAAATACCCCAAATCAAATGGGTACTTTTATTGAAAATGGCGCTCCTCCAGATCCAGACAATCCAACGTGTCTATCAAATTATAGAGGTGGTGGGACATTTGGCTTTTTCAATCCCAATACTACAGCAAAAAGCTATACCCTCAGAATTGATATTGATGGGAATGGATCGTATACCGATCCAAAAGATGTCATCCTACTGGGTACTGCTCCTGGAAGCTCAAATGTTACTCAATTCTGGGATGGGAAAGATGGAGAAGGTAACCCCGTACCTGCTACTACTGTACCCTTGAAAATTGACTTAAGGGTTAATGCAGGGGAAACTCACTTCCCGTTTCTGGATGTAGAAAATTCAGGTGGGGTTAGTATCTCCCTCCTGAATCTTCCTGGCACACAAGCACTTACTTATTACAACGATTCAATTTTTGACAATATTCCTGGACCAGGAAAACCACCAGGAATTCCCAACCCTGATAATCTCCTCAATGGTGCAGACAGTTCAAGTACACCTGTTCATATTTTTACTGGTGGTGGTAATTTTGGTAACAATAAAGGGATGGATACTTGGGTATTTGTCCCCTTCCCTGGACTTGATACTAACCCAGAAATTTCTCTCATCCAAGCCGACTTAGCTATCGAAAAAACTGTTAGCGCAGGAGCGATACCTCCAGCAAAAACCATTCAAGTATTCCCTGGAGATCTAATTACCTACACTCTAACCGTAAAAAACAATGGACCAAGCGATGTACCCGTTGCTACACCAGCGAATGTAGTTGATACTATCGATGCCAATATTATCGGAGTAAACTGGACTTGTACTGTTCCAGCAGCCCAAGGAAGTTGCGGTGCAACTAGTGGTAGTGGAAATGCAATTAATACAACTGTTGTCTTGAAAAACGGAGCAACAGCAACCTACACAATTACAGGAACAGTTTCCCCAACAATTGCCATTAATACTATTCCCAATACATCCCAAGTTTTGCGCGGCAATGATGTTACAGATCCCACTGACCCAAATAGAATAGGTGCAGGTAATAATACCAGTAATGCAGTAATTACAGTTGTAGTTCAACCCAAAGTATTAAAATCAGTAAGATGGGCAGAAGATACTGATGGTTCCGGTACGCCAAGTATCGGTGATATTTTGGAATACACTATCCGAACTAATAATCCCAGCCCCACTTTAGGGATTGCCGATACAGTAGTTAAAGATATTATTCCCGCCGCCCTGCAAGTATTACCAGGTTCGGTACAAGTAGTAAATAATTCTCCTAATAATCCAGCTTTGACAGTTGCACCAAACATACCAGAATTCGGCACAGGAGATCCAAATAAGCCCACAATTCTCACTACTCCAGGTACTTTAGCAGCAGGTGGTAGTGCCACAGTTACCTATCGCGCCAGAATTCGACCAGGTGCAGCAGGAAGCTTGGAAAATCAAGCAGTAGTTAACTTCAATGGTGATAATGGCAGGCCAGCTTTAAGCGATGCCGCAGATACTGTAACTGCTCCTGGCGGTACTGGAAGCTCTCAGAATTCTGGTTTTCCAGGTCCAGGTGGCGACGTACTACAACCCGCAGGAGTGCCAGGTGCTTTCAATCCAACTATTATTAAGCTTTTCGACTTTGTGACACCAACTGGCACAAAGTCTGTACGTTTGGCAAGCGATTTAGATGGCAATGGTGAAGTTTCCAAAGGAGATATTCTGGAATATACCATTACTTATATTAACTCTAGTCTCGGTGCAGCAGTCACAGATTTTATAGTTACAGATAAAATCGATACCGCTTTAGTTGAATTTGCCGGAGGTTACAGTTTTACACCAAACAATGGCGGTACACCACCAGATCCTGCTGTAGATATTGTTACTACAGTTAAAGGTAATCCTACCTTTAACGGTACTACAGATGTTAACCTCACCAATCCCATTAATAAAGGTAAAATTGGTGCATATCGGGGTGAAGTTATTATCAAATACCAAGTTAAAGTAATTGGACCACCCGATGCTCAGATTGTCAACCAAGCTCAAGCTACTTCCTCTGCCGGAACTTTACCTCTATCAGTAACAAATGCAGTATCTGGTCCCCAAGAAATACCTCAAGTATTTCCTGGCGATAATGTAGAGACAGGAAATGTACCCACGGAACCTACTGATGACGAACCAACTATTGTTGTAATTAAAGGAAGCGGCACTCCTTCATTCCGTTTAGTGAAACGGATTACTAATATTTTGCGCAATAATACACCCCTAGCTGGAGTTAATTTTGGCAACGTAATTAACGATCCCAATGATGTGAGTGACGATTCCCCACTTTGGTCTAAACTTCCACCAGTAGGCGTTTTTCAACTAGAAAATGATGGTGGTGTTCTCCCTGGAGATTTAGTAGAATATACTATCTATTTCCTCTCTGATGGTACAGATACAGCTAAAAATATTAGAATTTGCGATGCTATTCCAGAAGGAACAGTTTTTGAACCAGATACCTTTGGTGCAAGTCAAGGAATGAAGTTACGTTTCGGCGCAGGAGAAACCAATCTTACCAATAATTCAGATTCGGATCAAGGACGATTTTTCTCAATTTTGGAACCTGCCACCAAGCCTCCCTGCCCTAGCGATACTAATCCCAATGGCTCGATATTAGTTAATGTTGGAAATATCCCGGCTTTTGCACCCAATAATACTGGATTCATCCGCTTCCGAATTAGAGTGAATGATTAGTTTCGTAGGGTGCGTTATGCGCAAGCTAACGCACCATTCCGATTATTAAGCAGCCCACATTCCTTAATACAAAACTTCGACTTATCCTTGAGGTAGGGTGAAGGGTATGGATATGAATAAATGTTTCTCTTTGGGGTATGCTTCGCCCTGTTTTCTGCGTGACGACAAATTATGCAATAAATCCCAAGTTTTATATCCTATTAGCAATTAGCCATTAGCAATTTTAGCCAACCAATTGTGTTACAACTGGCAACTTGGGTTACTCTCTATCAATTTCTACGGGACTGACGGGGCTCGAACCCGCAACTTCCGCCGTGACAGGGCGGTGCTCTAACCAATTGAACTACAGTCCCAATTCCCGAGCCGTATACAATCATTACTCGCTTTTCTGATTTTGTCAACCCCTAACGAGAAAAAATTTTTAGCTTTTTTCCCCTAGTATTGTGCAGGTTGGGTCGAGGTACTAGTATTGTGTAGGTTGGGTCTCGTACCTCGACCCAACAGCCATCAACGAAGTTGGGTTTCGCTACCGCTCTACCCAACCTACGACAGATAGAGGTTTTCTCTAAATCCTATCGATTAACCATTATCCCGCTCCAGCGCCAACTCAATCAACTGATTCACCAAATCTGGAAAGGGTACACCTGTCGCAGCCCATAGTTGGGGATACATACTCGTAGCCGTAAATCCAGGCAAAGTATTTATTTCATTAATCAAGACTTCCCCAGTGGCTTCCACATAGAAAAAGTCTACTCGCCCCAAACCAGCCCCATCCACAGCAGTAAACGCTGCCAGCGCCATATCCTGAATCTGACTAGTAACGCTATCGGGGATTGCCGCTGGAATAATTAAATCTGCCAAACCCGCTGTATACTTAGTTTCATAGTCATAGAAATCACTTTTAAAAGTAATCTCACCCACTACCGAAGCTTTCGGATTGTCATTTCCCAAAACCGCACATTCCACTTCCCGCGCCACCACACCAGCTTCGACAATAATTCTGCGATCGTAACTTGCTGCATTATCCAAAGCCGCTTCTAACTGAGATCGCGATCGCACTTTAGCAATTCCCACCGAAGAACCCAAATTCGCAGGCTTAACAAAACAAGGGTAGCCCAAATTTGCCTCAATTTCATCAACAAGTTTCGGAAATACACAAGGATTCGACCAAACTTGGGCACGATTAACCGCCATATACTTAACTTGGGGCAATCCAGCCTGAGCAAATGCCATTTTCATCGCAATTTTATCCATCCCAATTGCCGAACCCAAAACACCCGAACCCACAGCAGGAACCTGGATTAATTTCAGTAAACCTTGAATTGTACCATCTTCCCCATTAGGACCGTGGAGAATTGGGAACCAAACATCAACATCTGTGACATCAGGCGGAAACTGCCACAAATTACCACTACCATCTGATATTAGAGGAGTGCCCGACTCCAAAACCTGTTGAGCAACAGTTACCCCTTGCCAGATCCCATCTTTTTGGATATAAATGGGTAATACTGTGTACTTTTCCTGATTTTGCCCAGCCATCAAAGCCTTTGCGATCGCTCGTGCCGAACTAATCGATACTTCATGTTCGCCCGAACGACCGCCAAACAGCAGTCCCACCCGTAATTTTGTCATCTTGCAATCGAGTTTAGAGTTTAGATTAATCTCAAATAATACTAGAAGGATAAAGGATGAAGTATGAAGGATGAAGGATGAAATAAAAAATAGTTTCCCCCAACTCCCTACTCCCCACTCCCCATTCCCCATTCACTTAAGCGCCCCCTGTGGATAAGCAATCCGCTGATGATTGTACTGTTGCCAAACCCTGACAAACACCCGAGCAATAGTTGACAAATCCTCTCGGGTTAGCCCACAATCAACCAATTGATTGTCCTGCCAGCGAGACTTAAAGATTTTATTGACCGTCCCCAGCACCATTTCCGGTGTAACATCCTTAAGACTCCGCAGTGCAGCTTCACAAGCATCTGCCAACATAACAATACCCGTTTCGCGGGATTGGGGAATCGGTCCATCGTAGCGAAAATCAGACTCATTGACTGGGGACTCTCCTTCATTTTGGGCTTTCTGTTGCGCTTGGAAATAAAAAAAGGCAATTAATATTGTCCCCTGATGTTCGGGAATAAAATCGCGAATAGCTTTTGGTAACTGATGCTTGCGGGCAATTACCAATCCTTCTGAGACGTGCTTTTTAATAATCTCAGCACTTCGCCAAGGATCGTTAATTTCATCGTGCTTATTAGGATCGCCCATTTGATTTTCAATAAATCCCAATGGGTCGTGCATTTTCCCAATATCATGGTATAATGTACCAGCTCGAACTAGTTCCACATTACAGTGAAGTTCCCGTGCCGCAGCTTCTGCAAGGGAAGCCACAAATAAAGTATGTTGGAATGTACCCGGTGCTTCAGTAGCTAACCGCTTGAGTAGGGTGCGATTGGGATTAGATAATTCTGCCAAACGAATTGGTGTTACCAAGTCAAACAGTCGCTCCAGATATGGAGATAACCCCAGTGCTACTACACTCCAAGCCCAAGCAGCCAAGCCATAAACAGTTGCTCCAGGTAGCACTGCATACCAAACTGAACCCGCACTAGCACTAGAAATCAAATTGAGCAGTAAATTAACGCTTCCTTGGGTTAATCCTACTACACCGCCCAGCACAGCCAACTCCTCGCGCGATCGCATCCGCCCCGCCATCATTGCCCCAACTATACTCCCAGCCGCGCTAGCAAGTAAATATTCCCAACTCACCTCCATACTAAACTCTACCAATCCAGTGAGGAGAGTGACAACAGTTAGCCCCAAACTAGAGCCATAAAAGCTACCCACTAATAACCCAATTGCAGGTAAATCTGTATATAGTACACCAAATGTGCTGAGTAACGGTGTGGTTAAGCTTAACAATAACAGCAAAATATGGTCGCGCCGTCTCAGACGGGGATGGCATTGTCGCTCCACTAACCAAACAATGGTAACTGCGCCACTTACGAGAGTACCAAATCCCAGTAGAGCAGTCCAATTAATCTCGCGATGGCTCAAACCAAAATAATCCAGTAACACAAAATCTGCCTGAGTGATTTCTTCGCCAGCTTTGACGATGACTTCCCCCTGCGCTATAGAAACCATCACAGGCTTTACTGCTTGGGCGGCTTGCTCTGCTCTGCGTTTAGTTTGCTCTTTATTTTCTCTTAAATTAGGTTGCAAGATGTTGGTGAATATCTGTATGACTACAGGTTGAGCCTCAATAGGGACAAGGGAACTTATTTGAACTTTAACTGCTTCCTGTAAGATATCAGAGGGTAGTCCTGGTGGAATCCCTTGAGCGAGGATGCGATCGGATGCCTGAGTAATGCCTATTTTAGTTTGCTGCCACTGGGGATCTGATAGATTGAGAAATGAGCTATCATAGTGATGGTAAGATTCAGTAGCCGCCGATTCAGAAAGTTCCCGCAAGGCACGATTGTAATTTTGACGAGAAGAAGCGATCGCATTAATCAAATCTGAGAATGCTTTGGTGGAGGAGTTATGGCGGTAATTTTCTAATTCCTGCACTGCTTGGATGAAGGAAACATTCAGCGATTCACTATTTTGGGTTCCATCGAAGGAGTTGCTTTGGGTATTATTATTGCTAAAAGCAATAATTGCTTGCCATTCCCATTCCTGAATTTGGCGTAGATACTGCTGAGTCGAGTCTGAAAGTATGGTATTTTGGATAAAAGGAAAGGAACCGCTCAGTTTTCGCAATTCTTCCATCTTGCCCAAAGAGTGGTGGAGATTTTCCTCAATGTCTTGGGTGATAGACTTGTCAATTCTTAAAACAGGAAACGATCCGGTAAGAGCTTCCTTACGCTTGTCTTCAGTAGTTTTGGTATCCTCGACGCTGGCATTGAAGGGAGCCTTGATGGTTTGGGGAGCAGCTTTACCGACATCGAGCTTGGGTTGATTGTAAAAGCGGTTCCCCATTACACTCGTTAGGGAAACTACTGCTATTACCCACATCACAGGGGTTCTTTCTTTACCTTGTCGCCTCTGGTGCTTTTGCCCTCCACCGTATTTAGAGAGTAACCGATAGAGTTGATGTTGTTTTAGCCTATCAGTTGGGGATGGTGTAGATGATAGCGCTATTTTCGCTTCGCTAACCGCCTCATGGGTTGGAGAGTTAGGAGTCTCTGTACCGATAGTTGATAAAATACTATCTGTGAAGCGTTTTTGCGATCGCTCTTTCTTCTCACCCACAAATGCTTCCGATACCCTCAATAACAGCCAAGTGCGAAGCTCCTCAGATTTTCGATACAATTGCGCCAACGAGTAAAGGGTTTTCATAGTGGATGAATTGCCATTTGATCTGAGCTTTAGCACCTGATTGAAACCTACCAAAACTTATTATAAGCTGTCACGCCTTTAATTTGTATATCTTATTTGTATACCTTCACACCCCACACCCCGTTGTCTAATAACTATAGCCGCATCTATATCAGGATCTGCTATATGACGACAATCCTCACAAACAAATTTTTCCTTTTCAATCATTGGTACACTCGATATCTTTAATTTTTTCCCAATACTCTACTCTTAATTTTTGGACTCTTTCTGTCGCCGCTTGGCGACTGTACCATGTTTTTTTTACGAGGTAGTTCTAATTTCTGTAAACAGCGACACATAGCAGCACGACTCACCGAATGTCCAGTCTTTTGTGCAAATAATTCACACAACTCTACCAAAGTGGCATCTGGATGCTCTCCCACCATTTCTCTGACTTCTGTTTCCCGATTAGTTAGATAACTGAATTGCGGTTTTCCCCTCGGCTTTGGTTGTAAAGATCCCTCAAATCGTTGTTGCTTTACCAGTTTTTGAACTAGACTTTTACTAACAAGAAATCGGGTGGCTACTTTCCTGATTGACATCTTTTCTACCAAGTGTGCTGCCACTATTTTTTTTCGGAGATCGACTGAATATGCTTTCATTACCTTTGATTACAGAATGATGTTCATTTTTTTTATTGTACCGCATAACAGCGGTTTTCGCAGTAATGAGGTACACTTAATTGATCCTCAACATTTAAGCAATTGGTTTGTTAATTTCTGCTACTGTACCTCGTAACAGCGGGAACCGCTGTGTCACAGTAATCCCCCATCGCTGGAAAGGTAACTTGTCGATAAGCGTCAAGTCTTTCCCGTATTCTCAAATTATATTGAAGCCGTAACATTTCCACACCCCACATACCGGAAAATTACTGTATTTAGACTCAAAAACCTTGCAAATACGATCTCGACTGAATCGCACCTGCTCCTGCCACAGTTACCAGATTACTCAGCTCTATTTCACTAATATCCGAAACTCCAGACCAAACCGCAAGGAGGCGCGATGCAAGTTGTTGCCGTTTCTGCCAAATATTACTCCTCTGTGCAGCTACGCGCCAAGCCACTGGAATACCCATCATGCTATTATAAACACCGGATAATATACCTGTAATAGCAGCAGTCATTTGGGGTTGGTAACCACTTCTAATTGCACGGGTGATGCTGATGCGAAAATCTTCTGGATTATTCAGAAAACAGTAAAAGGCTAAGGCAATTGAAGTATTGGGGCAATTCTTTTGCTTAATTTGATTACTTTGTAGTCGTCGCAGTTGGCATAAGGTTGTTTCTAAATCCACTCTCTGCTCTAATAGGGTTTGTACCTCTTCTAGTTGTTGGATTAGAGGGGTTTGAGACGATTTTAGCTTGGTGAGGATGTGGGGAATTAAGGTAGCAAGGTTAAGGTTTTCCGTTAGGGTAAGTGCGATCGCTAAACCAATCGCATATACTCCCGCAACCTCCTCGATATCGGATAACCAAATTTCTGCTGCTTCCTGTAGTTTTTGCTGTAACGCGACGGGATTTTCATGGAAGAATAGTGCGATGGGCAGGGTTGCGATCGCAGTTTCGTTGCTATTTGCTTTTCTCTTTAAGTACGATAGAGATTCATTTACCTTTCCTGCTTCCTGTAACCAGTCTTCCTCATCAAGAGTGCCGCAGCGAATTAAGCTTTCGATACTGCTATTGGCAATCTCACTCCAATTGGAAATAGTTTTTTGGGAGGTAGTTGAGCTACTATCTTTGTTTTGGTTAGAGAATATGTTGATATTTTTCAGATCTACACTATTTCCAAACACTCCGCTATTTCCTGGACTGCTGCTTAATATTTCCCCTACTAAACTACCCAATAATGCTCCACGAAACCGACTTAAAAGTGAGTACTGCATCAATTGCTTCTCGCCGATTTTCTCAAAGTATGGAGTAGAGCTTGCAATCCTAATCGATAACTTTCAGCACCAAAGCCACTAATTTGTCCAACCGCGATGGGAGCAATAAATGAATGATGTCGGAAAGATTCCCGTTGGTATATGTTACTGAGATGAACTTCGACTACTGGCAGAGCCACCCCTGCCAAAGCATCCCGCAGCGCTACACTGGTATGGGTGTATGCTCCTGGATTAATCAAAATCCCCTGATGTTTACCTAGGGCTTCTTGAATGGCATCGACTAATACTCCTTCATGATTGGACTGGATTGCTACAATGGCACAATTAAGATGAATCGCCTCCTCTTCTAGAATGCGATCTATCTGAGCTAAAGTAACAGCCCCATAAATTTCTGGCTCTCGGAGTCCTAGGAGATTCAAATTGGGACCGTGCAGTACCAGAATACTTAAAGGACTCTGAGGGTTATTAGACACTTTAATGCACTACCGACGACGACCTGGTTCGTTAACCGGGATGGGAATTAGTTCTGGTTCCGGCTCTTCTTCCGGCCCCAAGAGGGTTTCAATGAGCTTCCGTGCCCATTCTTTCAATTGTTCCAAAACTTTTTCTATATAATCCATTAAACAGAAATCTCCTATGAGACAGCCTGCGTTTTTTTGTAAACAGTGCTATGTGGTTTCAGAACAGCAACTTGCTCCTACCAATCAATTGACAAACGTAGTCAGTTAAGACTTAGGCTGGTAACCACGGCTTCAGTTTATTTGCTGAGAGCCACATGTCTTTAGACCGGGGTTGCTTACACTAAATATTCTAATCTCAAATGTCTCAATCTGACAAGAGACAAAATCTGAAAAATTAACTAATCTGACCCATAAACGAATATCAGCAACTCCTCCTAGAAGCTATTCGACACAGAAGGTCTCTCAATCGTGAACTTTTATTAGGGTAGCACAGATAACCAAAGTATTGCAAAGTCCGTGGGGAGTGGGGAGTGGGGGGAGTTTTGAGTTTTGAGTTTAAACTCCCCCTTGTCCCC
>NZ_JAMZMM010000616.1 GCF_024178385.1 Limnofasciculus baicalensis BBK-W-15
CCCCACTCCCCACTCCCCACTCCCAATTTTTATAGCTTTTACTTTTGGCCCAGAAATACTACCGGGTAGGTAAGGCTATGTCAACTTGTTACGCCAACCCGGAAGCTTAAAGATTCCGGGTTTTTTCTTGTCCACATCCATATATATAAGGAATGAAGCTGATGTTAAGTGCCAAACTTGCGATCGCGTCTCACCCCAATCACCAAAGCATTGTTAAACTATCGGAAGGAGTTGCTATTGGTGGGAAGGAAATAGTCATTATTGCCGGTCCTTGTACTGTCGAGAATCGTTTGCAGATGGAAACAGTCGCCACCAAACTGCAATTATCCCCCATTCAAGCGTTACGGGGTGGGGCGTACAAACCTCGCACTTCTCCCTACGCTTTCCAGGGATTAGGATTAGAAGGATTGGAGATTTTATCTGCGATTCGACATAAATATAATATGCCAATCGTGACTGAAGTTATGTGTATTAGTCAAATTGAAGATATTGTCGCCCATGCGGATATGCTACAAGTAGGTAGTCGCAATATGCAGAACTTCGATTTGTTGAAAGCTTTGGGAAAAGTGAATAAACCCATATTACTGAAGCGAGGATTAGCGGCGACTATTGAAGAATTCGTGATGGCGGCAGAATATATTCTCAGTGAGGGAAATTCTCAAGTAGTATTGTGCGAACGGGGTGTCCGCAGTTTCGATAATTATACTCGCAATATATTAGATTTAGGCGCAGTTGTTGCCCTGAAGCAAATCACTCACTTACCCGTAATTGTCGATCCTTCTCATGCAGTTGGCAAGCGAGAATTAGTGGCACCTTTAGCCAAAGCTGCCATAGCTTGTGGCGCAGATGGACTAATTATCGAATGTCATCCTCAACCAGAAAAATCTGTTTCTGATGCTCGTCAAGCCTTATCTTTAGAAGATATGGTGGCTTTGGTTCATAGCTTGAGATTAGTAGCCGCAGCAGTGGGGCGAGAAATTCCTGAAATAGTAGATTTGCCCGAATTAGCGATCGCTTAGTGTGGAGAATTTGACCCCTCCCCCAGCTCATCCCCTGAAAGCAGGGCTGTTTCATTCTCCCACAGCAACAGGTTTTAACCTGTTGCTACACTGGCTTTACCGCCCTTCGGCGGTTCAACTTATTTGTTAATATGTTAATAAGCTAATGCAAGACTTGCTAACCTGCGAAGGCAGGTTTTGTCTGTGTAGCGACAGATTTCAATCTGTCGTAAAATTTGAGAATTAAACAGCCCTGCCCCTGAAAGGAGAGGGGAGCAAGATTTCCAACTCCCCCTTCCCTGGCAGGGAAGGGGGCTAGGGGGTTAGGTTTTACGACTTATTTTTATCCTTATTTAGGGATTTAATAGGATTAAAAAAAAACAATCCCCTGGGATTATATAGATAAAGTTTTAGGCAATAGTTTACTCCATCTGAAGACAAATAGAGATAGCGGAGCGAGTAAAATAAGCAGATCTTCCTGACAATATGGTACAATATTCAACTTATCTCAATTGCTAAATTCAGGAAATAAAATACTGTAGACAAAATTTATTAGTCGGGAACATAACCTCTCCTATGGTGTGTTAGACTTATTGAATCTGTTTCCTTAAATAAGAGGTATCTTTATGCTGATGGGCAAAAAACCTATCTTAGGATGTTTAGTTGCTATCCTAGCGGTAACCACTGTGGGAAGTTTGAAAGCATTAGCTCAAGATGCAACTTACATAACTGCTTTCCGTAACCAATCTCTCACTAACCATAATACAAATCGAACCAAGCATCGCAGCCCCAATTTAGCAGCCAATTCAACTCTAGATCAAGGTGCGCAAGACTGGGCAAAATATTTAGCAGACTCAGGCAAATTTGAACACAGCACTTCTACCCAAAGAAATGGTGCAGGAGAAAATCTTTATGTCTATTACACCACAGGCACTATTGGGGCTACCGCACTGGCAGATAAAGGAGTTAGTTCCTGGTATAATGAGGTAACAAAATATAACTATAGTCAGCCCGGTTTTAGCCCGGAGACTGGGCATTTTACTCAACTAGTTTGGAAGTCTTCTACAGGATTAGGTTGTGGAGTAGCACAAGGAAAAAAAGTAATCAACTCAACAAATTTCAACGCCTACTATGTCGTCTGTCGTTACAGCCCTGCTGGTAACGTACAGGGACAATTTCCTCAGAATGTTTTACAACCCTAATTAGGGAGTGGGGAAGAGAGTTTTGAGTTTTGAGTTTTGAGTTTTGAGTTTTGAGTTTTGAGT
>NZ_JAMZMM010000153.1 GCF_024178385.1 Limnofasciculus baicalensis BBK-W-15
ACTCCCCACTCCCCACTCCCCACTTTCAGGAATAGTTCTCAGTTTTCAATTAAAACTCAAAACTCAAACCTCAAAATTCTCTTCCCCACTCCCTTGTGATTGAACCTTTCTCTCGGCAACCGAGTCTAAAGGAGGGAGAAAATAAACTGGTGAGAAAACTTAGAGGTGTCAGTCATACCCGCTCAGGTGTCAACCAATAACCCGACTGCAAACGAGTCAAACGCCGACTCCGAGTTGGTGCGACAGTGCCAGCAAGGCAACCAGCAAAGTTTTCGCCAACTCTATCTGCGCTATCAGCAGCGAGTTAGATCGACTCTCTATCAGCTATGTGGTGCTGAGGGGTTAGATGATTTAGTTCAAGAAGTCTTCCTTCGCACCTGGAAAGGTTTGCCCCAACTCCGGCAGGTATCCCAATTTTCTACTTGGCTTTACCGGATTTGCTGGAATGTGGCATCGGATGAGCGGCGAAAGTTTGCGCAGCAGCGTGCTTTCAACTCAAAACTTAAAGCAGATGCAGAGGCAATACCTTTGGGAAACTCAAACTCTGCCCAAACTCCGGATCTGATGCGGTTACACTATCAAGATATCGTACAGAGAGGACTCGAACAGCTAAGTTTTGAGCATCGTACAGTTATCGTTTTGCACGATCTCGAAGATTTACCCCAAAAAGAGGTTGCCCAAATTTTGGGCATAGCATTGGGAACAGTTAAGTCTCGTCTTTTCCATGCTCGCATGTCCCTGCGGCAATATATCGAGCAACAGGAAGGCTAGTAATTCCTAAATTTATCTGGTATCTTGCCATAAATTGACGATCGCTAGTAACAGTTTTGCAGAATAAAATGGGCAATTTTCCACGATCGCAGGAAGTAAACCTTAAAATTATAGCAACCGCCAGGGCGGTTAAGACATTCTAAATTCCTCAAACCCTTGATTTTACAGCTTTCTTCCCTAGCAAGAAAGTCCCTAGCCCCTAGTCCCTAGCTATACCATAATTTTCATGATGTTCATGTTGTGTCAGTTTGATGGAGCAGAAATGCTATGAGCAAGTTACCCCCCGATGACCAACGATGGCAAGAGTTTCTCCGTCAAAATCGCCCTACACCTCCGTCAGGGGCTGATGATTTGGAAGACCAAATCATCAGTGCAATTGAGAAGCAAGATCTCCCACTTCAGGGACGGCGCTTGTGGGCTGTGCCACCAGTAATTGCGGCTGGTTTACTGATGGCTTGGAGTGGTTACCGCACACTTACACCCCCATTTGAGTTATCAAATTCTTCTACTAAGTTGGAAGCTTTTTTAGAAAATAACTGGAATCACGTTGTAGGAGAGACATCAGCGAGTTCTCCAAGTAATAGTACACCAGATGAGTGGATGCTATTAGCAAATACAGCACCGTGAGAGTGTTGCAGTTGTTAGTTGTTAGTTGTTAGTTGTTAGTTGTTAGTTGTTAGTTGTTAGTTGTTATCTTTTTTTTATAACCAATAACCAATAACTAACAACCAATAGGGATAATTATTATGTTGTTACGTCGTGTTTCTGTTTTATCATTACTACTGCTTTCATTAGGTGGCATTATTGCGCTTGGCAAACCTAATTCCAATGCGTTAGCCCCAAACATAGTTCAAAATTTTGAGAATCGACCACCTCAAGAACGGATTAGGCATAGTTTGATGGAGGAACTGAATTTAGGTCAAGAACAACAGCAAAAATTGCGAGTAATTCAATATAAGTACAAAAATAGAATAGAGGGTTTACAAAAGGGAATCCATGAATCCACCCAAGAATTTAGATCCCTAATGATTACTAACATTGATTCTGGACAAATTCGCAATAAACATCAAGAAGTTCAGCAGTTGCAGCAGCAGCTAGAAGACTTGCGACTTGAAAGTATGCTAGAAATGCGAGAGGTTCTGACACCAGATCAACGTAGTAGATTTGCTCAGATGATGGAACAAAAAAAGGATAATTTTCAGAATATGATGAGGAATAGAAGAGAAGAGGAATTTTGATAGCATTCTCTTATCTAACCAAACATAATTTCATGGGAGCAAGATGCTACTCAAAAGGGTAATCAATCATTATACCACAAGTACGAGCAAGATTTAGATGGTTTTACTGGAAAGAATAAAGTCAAAATAATGGTATGATTACCACAATAAAAGACTTTCAAGGTTAGAGGGAAAGAAAGTTGTCCCAAGAACAGAGCGATGTCAATTGGATTTTAGTTTCCTTAACTAGTCCCAAGAAGAAAGACCTAGTTTTCAAACGAATTAAGTCTGACAAACAGCTACCAGATCTAATTCGGAGCGAACACTCGGTTTATGGAGAATGGCTGTTACTGGAGGTTAGTGATGTTCAATCGGTGCGAGAGTGTCTGCAAAAAATTGACTATATTAAGAAAGTGGAGCGGATCAAACCTGAAGACGCTAACCGGATGTTGGGAATATAGTAGTTATTTTTAACTTTTCTTAAGTAACTTTTTCACCAACTTAGGAATCTGAGAAGGACGCTCTGCTACAGGTACTTTTGCTTGCTTATACAATTCTACTTTATGTTGAGATGTAGTCGTAATCGTAACTGGACCTGATAATTGGGCTGCAATAATCGAACTAGGATCGCCCAATTGTTTGTCTTCAGGGGTAGAATATCCGGCAATATAAACTACCACTGGTTTATTAATAGTTTTGGCGATGTATTCAGCGGTTGCTTCCTCGCTACTTCCCCCTGTTTGATCTACTAAAACAATAACTTTGGTAGTTTTATCTATTGCCAAAAGATCTAGCCATTGACGAAAGGAAGATCCAACAATAGGATCGCTACCTAAGTTTACCCCAATAGATTGTCCGATTTGTGCTTGATTTAATGCTAAAGCTACTTCATAAGTGAGGGCACTAGTTCGACTAATCAATCCAACTACTCCAGGAGTATAAAAATCACTTTCCTGAGTACCCAATAAAACTTTTCCTGGTACAATGATACCAGAACTATTCGGTCCAATAATTAAAGTTCCGGTAACTTCTGCTGTGCGGAGTAGGCGTACCATATCCAGAGGAGGAACACCCCTAGTCACCACAACAATCTGGGAAATCCCCGCATCTATTGCTTCTAGCGCAGCATCTAATACCGAGTATGGTTCCACAAAAATAATCGTGGTATCAATAAATCCACATTCTGATAAAGCTTCCTCTACTAAATCAAATACAGGAATACCATATAATTCCTGCCCACCGTTACCTGCACTAACTCCCCCGACGAGATTTGTGCCATAAGTTTTCATTCGGGCTGCATAGTATGCAGCTATCGGTTGTGTAATGCCCTGTATCAAGACTTTACTGTCTGGTGTCAAGTTCATAATCCCAAGCTAAATAGATGCAAATTTAGAGCTTACCATAGGGGGATGAAGTATGAAGGATGAAGTATGAAGTATAAAGTATGAAGTATAAAGTATGAAGTATGAAAAATAGTTTCACTCTTCACCTTACACCCTACACCCTACTCCCCACTCCCCATTCCAAAAAACCCATTCCCCATTCCATCTTCCCCATTCCCTAATTAACAGTAGATTTAGCCAGAGAGATTGCTTGAGTAACTGCTCGATCTAAATTATCTATCCAGTGTACAGGCATCGCTGATACACGCTCTTTCGCAGAGTCAATATTTCCCCCCACCAAACGAATCACAAACTGAGGTAATCGAGTCACCGTAGTGGATTTTGACTCAACAGAATGATTTCGATTATTTGCAGCGCGACGGGAAAGAGAGATAGTATCCATCTGTCTTTCTGCTTGATTTGCTTCGTTTATAACTGGCATTTCCTCAACTTGAGATTGGAGATAATTAGCAATAGCATCAGCGACAGCTTCACTAGCAGCAGAATTGCACAAAATATTCACCAATACAACTTGAATACCTATATTTTCTGTAAGTTGCGCCAAGGCACTTTGCAGTTGTTGTACAGGAGAAGATAATGCCTGCAAATCCCAACTAGCATAACCGTTTGCCACCAGACAAATAGCTGGTTTACCTTTGGATTGATAGATTAAATCCAAGGTTGCCGCAGCCAGACAATTACTATTACAAATGATACCAATATTGCCATTGCTGTCAGTCCAATTGAGTTCTTTTGCTTGAGTATTAAGTTGGTTAGTATCAACAATTGGCTCTAGCCCCTGGTTAAGCTCCTGGTTTACTCCCCTGTTAACTCCCTGGTTAACTCCCTTATTTGATACCAACATAGCTAACTCTGAATGACGACCCAAAGCACGATCGTTGACAGCTATTTTACCATCTAAAGCCATGACCTCCCCCGTAGCACTAATCGCCAAAGGATTAATTTCCACCAGCTCCAAGTCTTTTTCGATAAATAACTGGTACATTTTCTGGATAATCCCACTGACTGACTCAATCAGATTCCCTTGGAGTCCCATTTTCAGGGCGAGACGACGCGCATAAAAAGGGGAAAAGTCTCGCTCAACCACAACCCTTTGCATGTGCGCCATCGCTGTTTCTAGATTCATACCACCTTGAGAAGATCCTAACAGAACAGGACGACCGATGCCATAATCGAGGATGACTGCGAGATACAATTCTTGGTGGGCATCATAGTGGGATTCCGCCAGGAGTACCTCCGGATACTTACCGCGAATCGGTAAGTTAAAAATTGCCCTAGCAGTTGCGATCGCATCAATTGTATTTTCCACCAACCGAATCCCACCTGCTTTCCCCCTTCCCCCCATAGGCACCTGAGACTTGAGTACCACTGGATAGGGAATCCCCAAATGCTTTAGATCTGTGGGATGATCGATACGCTGGGCAGGCAATACAGGAATGCCTACCTCACGAAATAATTCTTTTGCCTGGTATTCTAATAAGTCCATGAACAGGATTGTATAGCAAACAACAAATAATAAATAACAAATGATAAATAACAACTTACCACTAATTTTTGAATAAATAGGACAGCCATCTGTGTTTCCCCTTAGTGATGACAACCCCACCCGCACTACTCCATACGTGACTTTGGCGCTGATTGCAGCAAACATTGTGGTGTTTATCCACGAATTGAGTTTGACTTCTTCTGGGCTTAATCAATTTTTTCAACTTTATGCTGTCATCCCCCGAGAATTAACCAATAGCTTCCGTGGTATCCCCATCAATCAGTCAGTACCGGAATTACTGACATTGGTAACTTCCCAATTCCTCCATGGTGGTTTTATGCACGTTGGTGGAAATATGTTGTTTTTGTGGATTTTTGGTAACAATATTGAAGATAGACTCGGACACCTGAAGTATTTAATCTTTTACATTACTTGTGGCATTTTAGCTGCTTTATCTCAGTGGTTTTTCTCTATGTCATCACCGATTCCTTCCCTTGGTGCTAGTGGCGCGATCGCAGGAGTGATGGGAGCCTATATTATCAGGTTTCCTGGCGCTCAAATCAATACTTTAGTTTTCTTGGGCTTCTTCATCACTAAGATAAGAATTCCAGCAATTTTATTTCTGGGTATTTGGTTTTTGCAGCAAGCTTTCAGCAGTTTCGCTAGTTTAAATGTACCATCTGATATCGGGATGAACAGTGGTGGCATTGCTTACTGGGCACATGCTGGTGGCTTTGTTTTTGGTGCTATTCTCGGTCCATTGATGGGATTGTTTTCTGAGGAATAGTTTTGTTGTTTGTTGTTTGTTGTTTGTTGTTTGTTGTTTGTTGTTTGTTGTCGAACAGATGTTTCACCGATCGCAGTTATTAGTTATTTGAGGAACTATTGCCCCTCTAACTAACAACTAACAACTAATATAGCAGATTGCAGGTTTATGAAGTACACATCAGAAACCCGGTTTCTTTGAGAAACCGGGTTTCTCTGCACCTCACATACCTGAAAATTACTGCTACTATACCTCATAACAGCGGTAACCGCTGTAACTAATAACTAGCAACTAATAACCAACAACCAACAACCAACAATCAACAACCAACAACTAATAACTAATAACTAATAACTAATTAGAACCTCATTGCTGGAGTAGGAATTTGCTTTTCCTCTTCTTCTTCCTCTTCTAACTCATCGTCATCAAAGCTATCTTCTTCTTCATATTCATCGTCATCAATATCTTCAAAATCTTCCATGGGAATTGATTGCTCCACGCCATTAATAATTGCACCTAATAGGAATGACGGTTCTACTTCCGATAATTCTCGTGCAGCCTGATCTAAAATAGACTTCTGAGTAGTACCAGGTCTAGTCACTAAAATCATACCGTCAGTTAGGGGTTGGAGTAACCGAGCATCATCCCAACGAGACAGAGGCGGGGTGTCTACGACTACAAAGTCAAAGCGACTGCGAGCATCTGCGATTAACCGTTGCAATTCGCTTGATTCTATTACAGCAACGGCTTGTCGGAGTGGACCAGGGCTAGGGACAATGTAAAGATTCTCAATCTCCGAGGCGAATTTCACGCATCGATTAATGGAACTATAATAGCGTAGGGGTTCAACTCTGGCATCAGGTTCAGTGGGAACTCTGAGGAATCTGGCTTGGGATGGCGATCGCAAATTAGCTTCAATGAGTAATGTTCGTTTGCCTGCTTGTGCCGATGCGATCGCTAAATTATAAGCACTGACAGTCTTGCCTTCGCCCTCTATCGTGCTGGAGATCGCCACCACTTTAATCGATTTATTTTCGCCACGACGGAGTTTACTGCGGAACCTTTCGTATAAATCCAAATAGGGAGAATCTGGTTTCAGGATAATTCCAGTTTGCCCGAAGTCTGGATCCAAACTGATGACAACTGGTAATTCTGCCAAGACTTGCACATCATGCTGCACAAGTACCTGGATGATTTCTTGGGGTGAGTAGAGGGTACTGTCGAGGATTGCCAGTAATAGAATTGAGCCACTAGCGACTAACAAAGCGACAACCACACCTCCGCCTAGGGCTATTCCTGAGTTCACACCTTTAAGTTCCCCGCCCACTTTTTGCTCTTGTGGGAGTTTGTCGTCAACTAAGAATAGATTGCTAACAGCTTCAGCTTCGGCTGCTTGGGCATCAATTAACTGTGCTTGTAACTTGCTGTAGAATTCTTGTTTAATCTTCAACTGTTGCTCTAACCGGGAGCGCTCTAACCGCTGAGTCGGGATTTGTTTATACTGTTGTTGGAGCTTTTGCTCGGTTCTTTTTGTGAATTCCAGTTGTTGTTTAAGGGTTTCTCGTTGGGTTTGTAATGCCACCAATTGGTTAGCCATTTGCATTCTAGTGGGGTCCAGATTGCTATCTTGGCGAACTTTAGTCGGGCTAAATGCTTCCCCTAAGCCATTGCCTCCAATTACTTCCGCTCCTCGCTGCGCCAGCATTTTAGAATAAGTTTGTTGCTGTTGAAGTAGGGTTTCCACGTTTGGGTGAGCATCGAGATAGCCCTGACTTCTGAGCATTTCTACCTGAGTATCATTTTGCTGAATCTGCGATCGCAGACTTTGTATAATCGGATCTGCACTCAGAGCTGATGAGGTATAGGCTTCGTCAGCCGTCAAACCCAAACGTTTTTCCAAACTCGCCATTTGGGTATCCAGCCCTTCTAGGGTTTGTTGTAGTTGCCGTTGCTGTTGTTGGGCACCAGTAATTTCTGCTGGTAATGATTGATCTTGACTGATAGCAAATGCTGCACCACCGATGCGATCTAATCTTTCTAGTTGTTCTTCTGCCTGCTTTAGTTCTGCTTTAGCCGTAGTGGACCGCTTCTGTATAGAGTCAATGATAGTTGTCAGTCGTTTGCTATTAATCAAACGACTGTGCTCAATCATCTTCTGCATCAAGACTGCGACAGTTTTCCCTGCCCGTCCTTCCTCAGTATCTTGATACCCTATGATAACACCCGATGGTGGACCTCCTCCCTTACCTTTTGCTGGTGCTTCTCCACCTTGCAGCCCCACCTTTAGATTTTTGATAATTTGTTGCGGGTTGACACCTACGGTGTAGGCTGTTGCTTTAATCACGTTTTCTGACTTGAGCATCTCCTCCGTAATTAAAATACCTTGTTGCTGAATCTGCTGTCCAGTTTCCGAAAATACTCTCGGTGGTGTACTAATCCGCAATTCAGCTAGAACTTGGTAAGATACGGGAGTCCGAGTTGGTTCAATCAGCGCTACCACACCAGATATTGCTGTAATCAGAGTAAAAACGCCAATTCCTACGATTTTATGACGATCTAGAGAGATTAAAAAACGTTTGACTATAGGGGGACTCATGGTTGTTAGTTGTTGGTTGTTAGTTGTTAGTGGTTAGTTGTTGGTAGTTGTTGTTAGTTGTTGGTGGTTAGTTGTTTGTTGTTTTCTGGTAAATTAATACCAGATACCTGATTAGCCATTATTCATTTTAGTTATTATTATTATTATTATTATTATTATTATTATTATTGGAACCCCCAAACACATTTCCTACATTCTGAAAAAAGCTCCGGAAGTCTAGAAAAGTACTAAATGGTCTAGTAATGAAACCAAGGGCATAGTTCACCTTAGCAATCAAGCTGCGGCCTACGACAATCACATCTTCATCCTGCAAGGGGATATTTTGGGCCAAATCGCCTAACAAAACCCTTTTGCCATTAATCTCTTGAGTAACAACTTTACCCTGTTCTGGGTCGAAACGCATCACCGCAATTTCTCGGAGATTAGCATTTTCTAGGCTAGGAGCCAGCGCCGTTAACGCATCAATGAAATTACTGCCATTGGGTAGCTGTAGATTAGCTATTCGTCCATCAGGATAACTCAACACCCGCAGCGTGATGCTCGGTTGTGCCAGAGTTGAGCGAGCTGCTAGGCTTTGGTCGTAATCTGTCAATGTCCCCGTTTCTAATTTCAACACCACTACTGCATCCCCATCTCGCAAGCGCATATCCGGTAATTCTGAGGCATTTTGCAGGGGAGTAAATAAGTCAACCTGCTGCTGAATAATGGAATTATCAAGAGGTGAGCGACGACGGACGACAACGTTACGCAAATCTGCTAGATTAGTCGTACCGCCAGCAGCTTGTAGTGCTGTTGTCAGCGGTGAACCCGGCCCGAGGGAGTAATATCCTGGGCGCACCACTTCCCCAGCGATGGTGACATTTGCTGGGCGCAAACCTGCTAGCACCACCGTCACTTTGGGATTTCTGACAAATTGACTAAACTTTTGTTGGAGTAATTCTTGAACAGCTTCCGGGCTAAGTCCTAAAATTTTCACTTTGCCAACCAGCGGTGCTATAATATTCCCCTGCAAATCAATAGTTCCTTGAAAATTAAGATCAGTAAATCGTTCCACATTTACCCCAACTGAATCACCTACTCCTAAAAGATAACGATTGAATTGCTCTGGTGAAGCAAGCTTAGGTGATTGTTCCGGATAACCTAGAGGTGGTAATGGGTTGCGCAAGTCGTAAGTATCTGTGGGCGGGAAATCAGGATTGGGAACACCGACTTGAGGAAGCGTGGGGAATGGAGAGTTAGGTATAGGAGATTGAGGATTCCCCACTCCAGGGTTAGGAGGTTGAGGAGGGGGAAAGGCAGGAAGTTGGGCGCGAGGAGTTGGGTTTGGTATTGATACTGGATTGCTCTGTGGGGGAGGGATTACAGGGATAGGAATACTGGTTTGAGGTGTAGTATTGAATTGTCCACTTTCCACTTCTGTTTCTCTATCAATAGCTTGAGTGGGTGGAAATACTGGGAGTTGGGCGCGAAGATTAGGATTGGATTCAATATTGAGTTGAGAATTAGATTCAGTATTGGGTACTGATATCGGTGATTCAGTGAAAGTCTGACTCATACCCTTACCCGCCAAAACACTAAAATCAACCAGCAATAACACCAGGGTGAGACTAAAAGGTAAAGTATCTAAAAGCGAGAGAGAAAGGTGATAAAAATCTTTTTTTCCTTTTCCTTTTTCCCTTTGATAATTAATAATACTCAATTTCATCATACCCCTCACGCTCCAACAAAAGGACCGACCATTAAAGCTGTCTGAACCATTTTAGCCAAGGATTCTGCTAACGGTTGGGTTACTTTAAGATCCCCTAAAGGCTCCATGGGAATCTGGAGGCAAACCGCCACCCAAGAGACGCGCTGCCGCTGTAACTGAGCAAGTTGGTCAACCCAGAACCAACTACTGTGAGCTGGGTCTCCTCCCTCTAACCAAGCATACCATTGCACCACCCCCACTGTCTGATCCTGAGTCCAAGCCCTAAAGAAACGCGCTTCAACTTCAGCTTGCTTAGGGTTACTTCCCTCTGGTGACGACTGTTTCTTGATGGCTAGATCGGATGGTGCTACCTTAAACTTAATTTTAGTATAGGAATCCGTCTGCCATCGCAAAGCACTGTCAATATCCACCCATTCCACTTGGGGTTGTGACTTACTATCTCCTGGAGGAAGGAGTAGTAATGTGACTGGTTTAGGGGTACTTCCCTCCAATAACTGATAAGACCATTTATGCCCACCAATTTCGACAACTTTTTGGTCTTTTATTTGCCAACCAGGAATTTCTAGCCCTGCTGTGAGTACCTTTCTAATTTGATTTAGGTGAGCCATGTTGGGCAATTTTGCCCAGGAAAATTGTCCCTTTAAGTAACCCGGTATTGTCCCAAATCCTAATAAAACTAATAGCAGTAAAATAAGAATCGCTCGCGGAAGTTTAATGCCTTGGATTGATTTGAGCATACTTGCGGATTTCATAAGTTTTAGATTGTGAGGGGCTAGGGGCTAGAGGTTAGGGGGAAGAATAATTTTGATTTCTCAGTTAAAAGTATTAATTCAAAACTCAAAACTCAAAACTCAAAACTCTCTTACCTCTGCCTCTTACCTTCAATTACATTCAGTAACAGCACCAATGTACCTAGCATACAGGCAGAATAGAAGTCGCCACCCCAACCTTCGTGGAGCCACTCAAAAGCACCTTCTTGACCTGTACCGTGAAATAAGGTGAGTAGGGTATTCCGCAAGATATTGGCAGTGACACTAATGGCTGCTGCACCAGATAATAACAAAATGGTATTCCGCCGAGATTTTAATGCTCCACTCCAGTAAAGTAGCATTAAGCCTACATAGAGACTAGTAAATAACATTTTTAGTCCGGCGCAGTGAGGGGCTACCTCAACAATTCTACCCCCGACAAATAAGTTAGTACCAACAACTGTGATATCAAGGCCAAACTGAAGTAAAATAAAGCCAGCCGTCCCGGCAATAAATGTTTGGAGAGGCAAAACCCAAGGCTCAATTAAGTAAGGGGCTGCATTTGGGGTTGCAAAAAATATCAGTAGCCAAGGAACGAATTGTAGTTTAAATCCAGGCATTCCTTTCAACCAAAGGCAAAGTCCAGCCAATATCGTAGGAAAGGATAAATTAACTAATTCCGATTGCCCCGACAGATAGGAGATTCCTCCTAATATTAGGAATACCATACCCAAAGGATGGGCATTATCGGGTATCTTACGCCATTCTTCCCGCTGCGTCCAAATAATATAGGCGGCAAAGGGTAGTCCAATTAAACCGTGACTGAAGTATTCATGCTCAATACTGATACTTTTGTTGAGCCAGCCATCGTACCAGTGAATCAGTAAGGGGGCATAGATAATTGCCATGATTGCTATAATCGCGATATCTAAAAGATACCGTTCAATAGCAAGGGGAATTTTTCGTCCAATTGCCATGGTGGTTGTTAAAGTTTTGAGTTTTAAGTTTTGAGTTTTGACAAATAACCAACAACCAACAACCAACAACCAACAACAAATAACCAACAACCAACAACCAACAACTAACAACCAATAACTAACGACTTTAAAGTATCAACAACGAAATTGACTTGCTCGCTACTTAAGCCGGGATACATAGGTAAAGATACAATCTCCTCACAGAGGATTTCGGAATTGGGGAAGTCACCCACTCGATATCCCAAATATGCGTAGGCGGGTTGGAGATGACACGGGATGGGGTAATGAATGCCTGTGTCAATTCCTGCTCCTGCTAGTTTATCTTGGATCGTCTGTCTGTCTAGGGGACAGGCATCAGTGACTCGAATAACGTAAAGGTGATAAATATGACCAGTACCGCTTTGGTTTTGGATAGGGATAATTCCCATATCTTTCAGGGGTTCTAGTAACTTATCGTACTCGCTAGCTGCTAAGTTGCGGGACTGATTCCACCCTGCTAAATGAGGAAGCTTTACATTAAGAATAGCTGCTTGTAAGGTATCTAAGCGACTGTTTCTGCCAATATCGGCATGGAAATATTTGCGAGGTGCGCCGTAATTCCGGAGAGAGCGCATTTTTTGGGCGACTTCAGCATCTTTCATTAAAACCATCCCGCCATCACCAAAGGCTCCCAAATTTTTACTGGGATAGAAGCTAAAAGCAGCCGCTTTCCCTACCGAGCCTGCTATATACCCCTCTCTTTGGGCTAGGTGAGCTTGGGCTGCATCTTCAAAAATCAGCAAGTTGTTAGCCTCAGCAAACTCTAACAATTGGCTAGGCGACACCATCTGACCGTAGAGGTGAACGGGTACAATTGCTTTAGTCTTGGGGGTAATTGCTTTTTGGGCTGCATTTAGGTCAATCAGCGCTGTATCAGGGTCACAATCGACTAAAATAGGGGTCGCTCTGGCTTCGTTCACGCCAATCAAGGTAGCGATAAAGGTATTGGCGGGAAGGAGTACTTCATCGCCCTCACCAATACCACAAGCTCTTAATCCTAGCGCGATCGCATCAGTTCCAGAGGCGACTCCAATTCCGTATTCTGCACCAGAAGCGGCGGCAAATGCCTGCTCAAATTCTGCTAAGGCTTTACCCAGCACGAAATCTCCTCGTTTGACTACAGAGTGGAGGGCTTCGTCTAACTGGGCTTGAATGGGTTGGTGTTGCTGACTCAAATCAACGAACGGAATTTTCACTGAGGCTGTTTGATTCATCTTCAATGAGGGCGTATGGGTGACAAGGGGTACTCTTCCCCTTTATCTATTAACGTCTAATTTTTCTGGTGATGCAAACCCCTAGATGAAAAAATTATTGTAAAGTTTTTTATCCGTTGTTGGTTGTTGGTTATTTGTTGTTTGATTTGTGACTTCTAATTATTCTTCTCTACCAGGAAGCCGCAATCTTCCCAACTCCGGTAATTCTATTAATTCTTTTTCAAGTTCCTTCACCTGAATCGGTAATAGTAAAGGTTGAGGCTCTTCCTCAATTAAGCAACTCGCCAATGGTAAACATCTTTCCAAATCTTCCAAAGGTCGAGTCACCACCGTTACCGCAATCAATTCACCAATCCGCCGAGCCTCTGCCATCCCCACTTGTAACGCCATCGCCACTTCTGCCACTCTACCCCGAATAATTACAGTACACAAACCATCACCAATGGTTTCGTAGCCAGTGAGTTCCACATCAGCCGATTTGAGCATAGCATCCGCAGCACCAACGATGGCTGGGAATCCTCTTGTTTCCAATAATCCTAAAGCTTGAGAGCTATGGCGGGAACGACTTGGGTGTCTTAAATCATCAAGGAGGTGAGAACCAATCGGAAATATTACCTCTAAATTGGGGAAAGGGCGAGGAATGACTAGGGAGGAAAGAAGTTGACCTTCTCGTTTCGCGTGTTCAATTCCTGCTTGCACAGCAATCCGCACCTCAGCAGTTGCTCCTCGAACAATAGCAGTACAATGACCACTGCCAATTTTCTCAAATCCTACGAGGGTGACACCAGAGGATTTGAGCATAGCATCAGCCGTGCTGACGATAACCGGAAAACTAATTGTGGAAACCAAGCCCAAGGAGGTTTGGCTAGTGCGATTACTTTTGGGCAAAGAGTCTCGGGGGACTATTCCATAGTTGTGTAACTCCATCATAAAACATCCATCTGTCTTGAGAGAGGTTAGAGGTTAGAGGTTAGAAGTTAAAGGCAAAAAATATAATTTATAGGACTTGCGCAAAGATTATATCTGTAGGGTGTGTTAGCGTAGCGTAACGCACCATAGTCA
>NZ_JAMZMM010000154.1 GCF_024178385.1 Limnofasciculus baicalensis BBK-W-15
CAACTACTATTTATTCCACTCCTTAAACGTCAGAATGTACGGACAACTTATACTATGGATAACCCTAAGTGCCTGGGCAATTCTAGAATTAATTAACCACCAAAATCATCACCCCCAAACCCCATCCGCTACCCCATCCGCTGCCAAATCGCCCCCCACTTTGCAAACAAAACTCCTCTGGCACTTAATACTAACTATTGCCGTAGCCTGTGGATTCATGACATTTTATTACTTTGTCTATTTTCTATTAGCATTAGGCCTATTAGTCTTAATTTTAGATAGGCAGCGATGGTGGCAATATGGATTAAGCTTAGGTGCAGGTGTATTAATAACCATTCCCTGGGTGCTTTGGGGAACCAGACAGCAGCTTAGAAACGCAGATTTTGAACGATTTTCTAAAGCAGCCAGTATCGGAGAAGCAATATCAAAACACTTTGAAGGAGTCACACAAACCCTAGGAATTCATTTAGTACTAGGAGATTGGATTACCAGCGTACCGCCGATAACAGCCACAATAGCAGGAATAATTGCGATCGCACTCCTAATCGCTTGCAGTATCAGCCTTTGGCAGGAAAATCAGCATCGCGTTTTGACTGTAGCATTACTTTTAGGAATTTTTCCCTTTTTGATAGCTCTGACACTGGATATTATCAAAGGTCAATTTACCTTGGGTTTTGGCTGGGGCAGATCCATGATTTTAATTTTACCCGGCTGTCTGTTATTATTAGTAGGGTGGATTGAACGGGCAGCCGGAAAATGGCGACAAACCGCAGCAGCAATTTTACTTATCCTTTATTTGACTACTAGCATTGGTGATTTTAGCCTGCGACATCGCTGGATATTTCATCAAATTGCGGATATAATTAAGCAAGAGCCAGCGACACCCACATTAATCGTCATGAATTCCAATGCCTGGGGTCATGTTCTCCGTTTAGCTTACTATATGCCAGCCAACTTGCCAGTACAATTGTTGGCACAGAAGTCCGAGGAAATTGCATCTGCTCTAGAAAAAACTATTACATCTAGACCAACCGAATATCAACGTATTCTCTGGTTAGATAGTGCTAGGCCAGTTTGGGGATCTGCTAGTACACCCACTCAACGAGATCGAATGAAAAAGCTTCTAGACCAGCAATTCCAACTGAAGACAACACAACAACTGTCAGGCACAATGGAACTAGACAAATTTACTGCCTATCTTTATCAACGTGAATGATGGTAGAGATTTGAAATTACTAATCGATTTGTTTTCTACTGAAATCAAAAATCCGGAAATCCTTAACCAATAAATAATCTATGAGTTTAAGTCAACCCCATCCACTTTTACCAGTTCCTTCTGGCTCCTTAGAAATTCGGGAACTACCAATCTTATCACAAGCTGGTGACGATCGCCCCCTCCGGTTTTCCCTAATTATTCCCACCTATCAAGAAGCCAAAAATGTCAAAAAGCTTGTCCACAAATGCAACAAGTTACTCAAGAGGGAAATACCTGGGGAATACGAGATAATTGTCGTAGACGATAATAGTCCCGATGGCACTTGGGAAATAGCCCAGAATTTAATGTCAGAATATCCTCAATTACGGGTGATGCGACTGGTTGAAGAAAGGGGATTATACACAGCAGTAATTCGCGGTTGGCAAGTAGCACGAGGCGAGGTATTAGGAGTAATTGATGGGGACTTTCAGCATCCACCAGAAGCATTATTAAAATTATGGGGTGAAATTAAACGGGGTGGAGATATGGCCGTTGCGAGTCGCCACGTTGCAGGGGGCAGCGTAAGTGACTGGAGTATCGTGCGCCGATTTTTATCTCGCGGTCCCCAAACTGTCGGATTAATTTTACTACCTGGGGTAGTCGGTCGAGTTTCAGATCCGATGAGTGGTTACTTTATGGTACGTCGCAAATGTTTAATTGGTTGTACTATGAGTCCCCTAGGTTACAAAATTTTAATCGAGGTTTTGGCGAGGGGCAGAGTACCCTGGATTGGGGAAGTTGGTTATCAGTTTAAAGAGTGCGCGAATAGTGAAAGTAAGGTTACTGCCAAACAGTATATAGATTATCTTCGCCATCTCCTCCGCTTGCGTTTGTCTTTGTGACCAATAGGTAGATTACTGCGATTATTGCATCTGCTGTAGAAAAAACTATTACATCTAGACCAACCGAATATCAACGTATTCTCTGGTTAGATAGTGCTAGGCCAGTTTGGGGATCTGCTAGTACACCCACTCAACGAGATCGAATGAAAAAGCTTCTAGACCAGCAATTCCAACTGAAGACAACACAACAACTGTCAGGCACAATGGAACTAGACAAATTTACTGCCTATCTTTATCAACGTGAATGATGGTAGAGATTTGAAATTACTAATCGATTTGTTTTCTACTGAAATCAAAAATCCGGAAATCCTTAACCAATAAATAATCTATGAGTTTAAGTCAACCCCATCCACTTTTACCAGTTCCTTCTGGCTCCTTAGAAATTCGGGAACTACCAATCTTATCACAAGCTGGTGACGATCGCCCCCTCCGGTTTTCCCTAATTATTCCCACCTATCAAGAAGCCAAAAATGTCAAAAAGCTTGTCCACAAATGCAACAAGTTACTCAAGAGGGAAATACCTGGGGAATACGAGATAATTGTCGTAGACGATAATAGTCCTGATGGCACTTGGGAAATAGCCCAGAATTTAATGTCAGAATATCCTCAGTTGCGGGTGATGCGACGGGTTGAAGAAAGGGGATTATCCACAGCCGTAATTCGCGGTTGGCAAGTGGCAAGAGGCGAAGTTTTAGGAGTAATTGATGGGGACCTTCAGCATCCACCAAAAACATTATTAGAATTATGGGGTGAAATTAAACGGGGTGGAGATATGGCAGTTGCTAGTCGCAACGCAGAAGGTGGAGGTGTTAGCAAGTGGAGTATCGTGCGCCGATTTTTATCTCGCGGTGCCCAAATTCTTGGATTAATTTTACTACCAGGGGTAGTCGGTCGAGTTTCAGATCCGATGAGTGGTTATTTTATGGTACGTCGTAAATGTTTAATTGGTTGTACTATGAGTCCCCTAGGTTACAAAATTTTAATCGAGGTTTTGGCGAGGGGCAGAGTACCCTGGATTGGGGAAGTTGGTTATCAGTTTAAAGAACGTTTGGAAGGTGAAAGTAAGGTTACTGCTAAACAGTATATAGATTATCTTCGTCATCTCCTTCGCTTGCGTTTATCTTTGGGGCCAATAGGTAGATTACTGCGATTTGGGGTGGTGGGATTCAGCGGCGTATTTGTTGATATGGCGGTGTTTTATTTGCTGCGTATTCACCTTGGCTTAGGGCTGACTCGCAGTACAATTTTATCCGCAGAAGTGGCAATTTTTAACAATTTTTTGTGGAACGATTTGTGGACGTTTGGGGATATTGCACGTCGGCAACCTGGGAAGCGTCAGCGCTTTAGACGCTTTTTGAAGTTTAACACGGTTTGTCTGGCAGGAATCATTCTGCAAACGTTGTTAGTGAATTTGTTCTTTAATGTCTTTGGTATGAATCAATTTGTGGCAAAATTAGTAGCGATTGCGGCTATTGTATTTTGGAACTTTTGGCTGAATTTAAAGCTGAGTTGGCGGGTTACTGATGTGAAAAAATGAATGGACAAGGGGCTTAAGCCCCTTGTTAGTCTTTGGATCATCCTCGTTGGTTTAGTTACAGATTATAAAATACTGAAATGGCTCACAATAGTTTGCAAAATTTGCTAAAGGTTATTAGCCCCCCTTTGGATTATTAGCCCACAATAGCTGAAACGACGCAATCTCGTCAAGTATTGAGAATTAATCTTAATAAAATTAACGAAGTTAAGCCACTTTCAGCGATCGTTTGTTAAGTTATGTTAATTGGTGTTTTTTTTTTCAGGGAGAGGGGTTGGGGTGAGGGGAAAACCCTCTCCTCCAGATCGGGATATCCCGGACTGGACACCTGCAAATAATAGTTATCAAATTGCACTCATCTATTTAGTCTAAAATTAGACTAATATTTTGACAGACTAAGTAGGTTAGAACTCAGATCTTGCACCAATGTCATTAACTGTAGGGTGGGCTGTCCCCACTAACGTAATCATCAGCTTTTCAAGCTATATTGGGGACTGCCCACCCTACAAAAAATAACTTCTCAAAGGAGTAAGGACTATAAACATCCAATTCCAAAACTACAATAATAAGATCCTAAGCTACTAAGTATTTAAACTGTATATTCTCAAAAATGGCAAATTAGCGAAAATCAGGTAAGAATTCCCCCTTAAGAGTTTCTAGTATCAATTTAGACGAACAACAGCCGAGCGCAAACAAGAAATAACAAACGACCAACAACCAACAACAAATGAAAAAAAACTTTAACCTATTACTACTATTACTCTGGATTACCATCGGGACTGGTTTACGCTTCACCAACCTAACTCAAAAGTCACCATGGACAGATGAATTTGCCACAATGGTATTTAGTCTCGGTCATAGTTTTCATAATATTCCCCTAAACCAAGCAATTTCCATCGATACTCTCCTCCAACCTCTACAATCTCAATCGGGAGTTAGAGTAGGCGAAGTATTCCATTATCTCCTCACAGAAGATCACCATCCACCTCTATATTTTATCTTACTTCATTGGTGGATGGGACTATTTGCCAACTCTGGAGAATATATCTCACTTTGGGGGGCACGATCGCTACCTGCTTTGTTTGGTGTCGCCTCCATTCCTGCAATCTATGGACTAGGTTTATTAGCATTTCGTTCTTCATTAGTCGCTCAAATAGCAGCAGCAATGATGGCAGTTTCTCCTTATGGTATCTATCTAGCTCAAGAAGCTCGTCATTATACTTTAGCAATCCTGTGGGTGATTGCTTCTCTTTCCTGCTTAGTCGCTGCCATACAGTATCTGAAACGTCAGACTATATTACCAATTTGGCTAATCCTAGCTTGGGTAATGGTTAATAGTTTAGGGATAGCAACTCACTACTTTTTTAGTCTCACTCTCTGTGCCGAAGCCATAGTAACGATCGGATTCTGGGTGTTAGAGATTAGAGTAAATGGAAAAAGGGGAGTCGGCGGAATCAGCAGTGTTTCTCAAGCCGCAAAGGGAGAAGCATTCGGAGAAAAAACCTCGGATTATAGTGATGAGTTATCCAGCGAATCCTTCGCCCATACTCCAGATTTTGAACTTGAAAAATACCCTCTAAAAGAAAATTATTCTTCTCTTTCCACTCAAAAAAAAACACTCCCAAAAAACCACTCCCTAAGAATTATCGCAGTTATTCTCGGAACATTAGTCGGATGTTTAGTATGGATACCTATTTTACAGAATGGTTACGATCCTCAGATGACACAATGGATAGCAAAAGGCGATCGCACTTTATCAGGCTGGATTAACCCAATTTTTCAGGCACTCGCAGCTTGGATTACTACGATCTCTCTACTGCCTGTAGAAGCGTCATCTTTGTTGGTTGTGATTATCTCTGGTGCAATAATGCTGGGATTTTTCATCTGGGCAACACCAATTTTATATCGCGGGATTAAAGCTCAGTTAAAAATACCCGAAAATCGTTTATCAACAGAGGTTTTGGCAACTTTTGTCTTAGGCGCGATCGCAATATTCTTTGGTATTACCTACATCCTCGGCACTGACTTAACTAGAGGTGCTAGATATAATTTCGTATACTTCCCTGCTGTTATCGTCTTAGTAGCAGCAGCACTTTCAGTAAAATGGAATTACTCTAAGTTTATTACCACTGACTCTTCACAATCTTACCTCGCTTTACCTACCCTTAGTAAGGGCAAACAAAAACTAAATTTTAAAAATAAGGGTAAACGTGCAGTAGCGATAATTTGGCTAATGGGTTTGTTAAGTGCTATAACTGTAGTCAGTAATCTAGGATATCAGAAATACTACCGTCCCGATCTTTTAGTGTCAGGAATTCAAAAAGTATCTTCCTCGCCAATACTGATTGCCACAACTCACAATACCCTTGTCCAGACAGGTGAAATGATGGGGATTGCTTGGGAGTTAAACCATAAAATAAAGACAGATAAATCACCAATTAATTCAGAAGTTCTATTTATGTTAGTACATCAAGAAGAAGAGCAATGTACGATAGCCCCAGGAAAAACCTGCCCTGCTGCGATCGCACTCGAACAAACCCTAACTCAACTACCTCGTCCCCTAGATTTATGGCTAGTCAATTTTAAAGCCCCAGCCGAGGATCTCCCTAACTGCTTTGCAGAAGATCTCGCCCAATACCAAACAGCCGTAGATGGCTACAATACAAAGTTATATCGCTGTTTAGCTGATAATCCTGAAGCTTCCCAGTAAAGCAATAAATTGATATCATAGTCAAAAGTAAAAAGAATGACTCATTCCCCAATCCTTCCCATTCACCGTTACCTAGACAAACAACCAACAACCAACAACCGATGGGGAGTGGGGAGTGGGGAATGACTAATAAGTAATAACCAACAACCAACAACCAATAACCAATAACAAAAACATGAGTAATCTAGGCAAAAAGAGATTAGATACCATTTGGGCGATCGCAAGTTATGCCGCAGGTAGCAGTACAATCGCTGCGGCTCCCACTCCTGGCGGCACAATTACCAAGCAGGTGATTTTAACCGCATCTGATATTCTGATGTACACCCAAATCTGGAAAACCTATTTTGAGGAAGAGTTATCAGAAAAAGAACTTATCGATATGCTCAAAGATTTGGGTTTAATTGCAGTAGCAGCCGCAGGAAGCGCTTATATTGTTGTCCAAAGCAGTACAATAATAGTCCGGGAAATCATTAATTGGTTTGGTCCAATTGGCTGGGGGATTTCTGCGATTATTACAGGTTCCCTCAATGCTTTATGTGGGGCAGCACTAGCTATCTATTGCGATCGCATCTATTGTCAGAAAAATCCCGAAGTTACAGAATAAAAGGATGAAGGATGAAGTATGAAGTATGAAGGATGAAGGATGAAGTATGAAGTATGAAGGATGAAGGATGAAATAATGATAATTGATTGTACAAGTTTATTCTTCATCATTGTTTGGTTAGGACTTAGGTCAAGCCTCTATATGTAGGGTGCGTTATGCTTGGCTAACGCACCATTATAACTATATGTAATGTAGCTAGTAGGGTGCGTTATGCTTGGCTAACGCACCATTATAACTATATGTAATATAGCCGCGTAATTCCTGTGAGTTAAAGTTAAACCGAAATATGATAAAATGCTCATACCATGGACAGCAGAACAAATTTTAGCATTAGCACCAGATACTACTTTCGTCAAAGATGCTATAGACTTAGCCACATTACGCAAATGGCATGAAATAGGAACTAATGATAAAGTAGTCTGGGGAAAATACCAGGGAATCGAAAAACATCCTTGCCAAACCCAAATAGACTTAGGAGAAACAGCTTTTAAATGTACCTGTGCTACGGATAAAATTCCCTGCCAACATAGTTTAGCCTTATATTTACTTTTAGTAAAAAATCCCAATATCTTTACCCATAACCAACCCCCCGACTGGGTGCAAGACTGGATCGAGTCACGCCGTCAAAAACAGGCAAAGAAAGCAGAAGCTGAAACTATTGTAGATCCAGTTTCTCAAGCTAAACGCGCCGCCAAAAGGGAAGAAAATGTTACCGCTGGCATAGAGGAATTAGACTATTGGTTACGAGATTTAGTGCGAGGTGGATTAGCCACATTATCACAACAAGACAAGAGCTTTTGGGAGACAACCGCAGCACGAATGGTTGATAATCAAGCACGACTATTAGCGCGTCAGATAAGGATTATGAGCAATATCAATCCCACAGATACTGCTTGGACAGAGGAATTGCTAAAGGGATTGGGAATCCTATACTTATTATTAGAAGGATTCAAACGTCGGACGACTCTTTCTCCTGAGAGCCAAGCGGATATTTTGACTAGGATTGACTGGGAATTTGATAAACAGTTAGCTCATGGCATCAGTTTACACGATCGATGGCTAGTCTTAGGAGAGCGGATTGAAGAAATTAACGGGGAAAAAGATTTACTTGAAGCTAGCACTTGGTTATGGGGATGGGAAAGCAAACGATTTGCCCTAATTTTGCAATCAACTCACATCAGTAAACCACTGGAAAGAAGTCTTTTCCCTGGTACTTGTTTCGAGGGAGAGATAGTTTTTTTTAAGAGTGCATATCCCCTACGCGCTATCGTCAAACAACATCACTCCCCACTCACCCCTATCTCATATATCCCCGGAGAGAAGACGATTAATGCTGCTCTTTTTGAATATACAAAGGCATTATCTTCTCAACCATGGATTGATAGATTTCCATTATCCTTACAAGCCATTATTCCTCAACAATATAAAAATGGTTGGGCATTGCGAGACTCAACCAACAATATATTACCAATAACTCCGAAATTTGAGCAAGGTTGGCAGCTATTAGCCATTAGCGGTGGACATCCCATAAATGTATTTGGAGAATGGAATTACAATTGCTTTTTACCTTTAAGTGCTTGGGCAGAAGATTATTTTATAAGTTTTTAATTTGTTGTTGGTTGTTTGTTGTTAGTTATTTGTTGTTTGTTGTTAGTTATTTGTCGTTAATGTCTATTATCAGCAACAGTCAAAATTAAAACATAACAATTAACAAGCAACCTCCTACAATTGATTGAATGCTCTTCCCCACTACCAATAATAAATAACCAATCACCAATCACCAATAATAAATAACCAATCACCAATCACCAATCACCAATAATAAATAACCAATCACCAATCACCAATCACCAATAATAAATAACCAATAATAAATAACCAATAATAAATAACCAATCACCAATCACCAATCACCAATAACATGAAAATTTGGCAAGATATTCTCACAACAGCATTAGTAGGTACAGAGAGAAAAATCCTAACTCCAATTCCCTCAACAGATCAACTTAGTCAACTTCTCTCCCAATTAAATTATAAAGATCCAGAAGGCACATTACTCAGTGCAGCAGCCATTATTTCTCTATATCAAAAAGCTGGACAAATACCTGTAACAGATAACCAACCGCTCCCCACACCCTGCCAAACAGATAATAATTCAAACTGCAGCCCCCTGTCGGCTCAATATCTCAAAGTAATGTTACTTAAAGAAAGGCAACAACTTTTACCCGAATGGTTAGCAGCCGCAGCCACAGCAAGAAAACAAGTACCAGCTTATTACTTACCAGAATTATTAGAATTAGGGCGTACTTCACCCCATTTACGACTAGCAATTATGTCAGTTTTGGGTAAGCGGGGACGTTGGTTAGCAGGACAAAATCCTAAATGGGATTATGTAGTAGGTGAAGATATTGAGATAACTTGGAAAACAGGTAGTAGCGCTGCAAGACAACTTCTATTTGAACAACTCCGTACTGAAAATCCAGGAGATGCACGGGAAAAATTAACAAAGATCTTTCCACAAGAAAAACTAGATCAACAGTTAGCATTTTTAGAAATATTCCAGACTGGATTGAATATGGATGATGAGCCATTTTTAGAATCACTATTGGATAATAAATATCAAAAAATACAACAAAAAGCTGCTGAATTATTAGCGCACTTACCAGGATCTCGCCTATCTCAGCGAATGGCTAAACGAATCACTTCCGCATTAATTATGAAACAAAATCGCAATCGCCTCCATCTCGACTTCACCCTTCCTAATGGCAATGATGAAGCAATGACGAGAGATGGAATTAATGGCAAACAGCCTCCAAAATTACTCGGAGAAAAAGCCTGGAAAATTTTACAAATAGTAGCATCTACACCACTCTCATTTTGGACAGAAATTAATCGCATATCCCCAACCGAATGGATACAAGCAGCTAAACGCAGTGAATGGGATCGAACACTAGTAGATGCCTGGGTTGTTGCAGCCTTACGACAAAAAAATCCTGACTGGGCAGAAGCATTACTCTCCATTCACACTAATTTTAATGGCTATTTAGTCAATAACGATATATCGATTCGGGGACTAATTAATTCATTGTCAACTCAACGACGGGATACCTTTTTTATCAAACTTATACAGGAAAATAAGACAGTATTTGATAGCCAAAACCCAGCCTTCTCCCTCCTCCGTCATTATCGCTATCCTTGGAGTACTGAATTCACCATGGCTATTATAAAAAGTCTAAAATATCACCTGAATAATACTAAAAATCCCTACGATTGGACATTACAATCTGCTTTTAAAGATTTTGCCTGTTATATTCCGCTGTCCATCGTACCAGAGCTATCTCTTAGCTTACCTAATATAGTACCAAATAATCCCAGTTGGGGATATTTCTGGAAAGAAGCAATAGATGAGTTGATCGTATTATTAAATTTTCGGACAGAAATGCTTAAGGAGTTTTGAGTTTTGAGTTTTGAGTTTTGAGTTAGGAATTGGGAATTGGGAGTTTTGAGTTAGGAATTGGGAATTGGGAGTTTTGAGTTAGGAATTGGGAATTGGGAGTGTAAGGGCGAGTCGTTGTTTTGATCTAGAGGAGTAACCAATTACCCCAATCAACTCGCCCGTCCATCACTGCGTTGAGGAATGAGTTTTTAATATGGCAGAAAGTATTATTCAGAAAAAAAGTTTTGAATTCGCACTGGAGATTATTGAACTATATCGTCAACTACAAGATAATCGAGAATATGTATTGTCTAGACAATTGTTACGCAGTGGAACTAGTATAGGAGCAAATGTTGAAGAGGCTAGTGCAGGTCAAAGCAGAAAGGACTTTCTATCAAAGATGTCTATTGCCTCAAAGGAAGCCAGAGAAACTCAGTATTGGCTAAGGTTGCTACAAAGATCAAAGCTAGTAGACATTGATGTAACCAATCAATTATCCCATGTCAATGAACTTATTCGGATATTAACTTCAATAGTCAAAACAACAGGAGAACAATTATGACTGATTCAAAAACTGAAACTCAAAACTCAAAACGGACTTCGTCCCGCTACGCTAACAAAACTCAAAACTCAAAAGTCTCTTCTGGCAACTCTCTGCTCCGGGAACAAGCAGAGCAACAGTACAGTCAAGAATTAGAAGAACTAGCAAAATCAGATCGACGAAAGCGCCCAGCCAATTGGAAACTGTCCCCTTGGGCTGTGACAACTTACCTCTTGGGAGGCACACTAGAAAACGGATTTGCGATCGCACCCAAGTATATCGGCGATCGCAGATTAATCGAAATCGCGATCGCAACCCTAACCACAGACAGAGCCTTATTGCTCCTTGGGCTTCCCGGGACAGCAAAATCTTGGGTTTCCGAACACTTAGCAGCGGCAATTTCAGGTGACTCTACTTTATTAATTCAAGGCACAGCAGGGACAAGTGAAGAATCGATTCGCTATGGCTGGAATTATGCCAAACTTTTAGCAGAAGGACCATCAATTAATGCCCTAGTTGCCAGCCCAGTAATCCGGGGAATGAGAGAAGGCAAAATTGTCCGTGTCGAAGAATTAACCCGGATTCCCCCTGATGTCCAGGACACTCTAATTACTATTCTTTCAGAAAAAATGTTACCCATTCCTGAAATTGGAGAACAAGTCCAAGCGATTAAAGGGTTCAACTTAATTGCTACAGCCAATGACAGAGACAAAGGAGTAAACGACCTCTCCAGTGCCCTCAAACGTCGCTTTAATACCATAGTCCTCCCTTTACCCAAAACCGTCGCCGAAGAAGTGGACATCGTACAGCGTCGAGTAGCCAGTTTAGGAAGTGCCTTAGAATTGCCAGTCGAACCCCCAGCCCTAGAAGAAGTCCGCCGCATCGTCACCATATTCCGCGAACTCCGTAACGGTATAACTGAAGACGGTAAAACAAAGCTTAAATCTCCTACTAGTACCCTTAGCACTGCCGAAGTAATTTCAGTGGTAAACAGTGGCTTGGCACTAGCCGCTCATTTCGGGAATGGTAGCCTCTCTTGTGCCGATATCGCTTCTGTACTAGTTGGTGCAGTCATCAAAGACCCCGTGCAAGATAAACTAGTTTGGAAAGAATATTTAGAGACAGTCGTTAAAGAACGAGAGGAATGGAAAGACCTCTATCGCGCTTGCCAGGAACTAGTATAAAACAGTTAGGGATAATATTGAATAAGGCTGAAGTCTCTAGCACCTACCAGTAAGAATCTATGAAACTTGAGATGCTCCCACTAAATCCCTCTCCAGACTATCAATCTCCAGATAGTCTCCCACCCTTGGACTCTGAAAATGAAAACTTGTCGGAACTAACTGAAGGCCATGTGTTGATTGTTAAAGATGAGCGCGGACAACATCGGTTTGTCCTCGATGGGGATATCTATTCCATCGGGCGAGAGCGGGATTGCGATATCCGATTATATTCTCTGTTTGTCTCGCGCCATCATGCCACCTTAGTCCGCGTCCATCATGAAGATGGGGCAGACTCATATCGAATTGTGGATGGCACTCTGGAAGGGAGGGTGAGTGCAAATGGGTTACTGATTAATGGGAAAAAGCTCCATAGCTATGACCTGGAAAATGAAGAAAAAATTGTTTTCGGTCCAGGAGTCCAAGCGATTTATTACAGAGTCCGTCAACCTATAGATAACGTGGAGGGAATGGAATCATAACACCCAGTTGTAAATTTTTGGTAAATTTTTAGCTCGCCTCACGCTCAGGGTTGAGGGAGTGGAATCATCACACCAAGTTGTAAATTTTTGGTAAATTTTTAGCTCGCCTCATCCTCGGGGTGGAGGGAGTGGAATGATAACACCAAGTTGTAAATTTTTGGTGAATTTTTAGCTCGCCTCATGCTTGGGATGAGTTAGTCAGTTTCATCTGCTTAATCATTGCAAAAATCATTAAGGATAGGGGAAATGGGAATTGGGAAATTGGTACTCTAAACTACAGCAGCAACTTAACCAAAACTATGAGTACCCATATCTTCGGCATTAGACACCACGGTCCAGGTTCGACACGCGCCCTCCTGCAAGCACTACACGCTCTAAAACCTGATGCCATCTTAGTCGAAGGTCCACCGGATGCAGATTCTATCTTGCCGTTAGTAGTCCATCCGGACATGAAGCCGCCTGTTGCTCTAATCGTTTATAGATCGGATCGACCTCGACAAGCTGTTTATTACCCTTTTGCTGTATTTTCTCCAGAGTGGCAGGCTATTCAGTATGGTTTAATTCATGGTGTGGCCGTCCGTTTTATGGATTTGCCCCAGACTCATCAGTTTGGGTTAGCGGATTTAGCAGCGGATTTAGCAGCGGATGGGGATTTGGCAGGGGATGGGGATTTGGTTGTGGATGGGTTAGGGGATATTGCGGGGGATGATAATTTAATGTCAAGTTCCCCGTCTGAAATTACTACCACAGAAATTAGATTTGATCCTCTGGGTTGGTTGGGGAAGGCAGCGGGGTATTCTGATGGAGAAAGCTGGTGGGAACATCTAGTTGAACAACGTCAAGATAGCACAGATTTATTTACGGCAATTTTAGAGGCGATGACGGTTTTGCGACAGGAAACCCCTCCATTACTAGATCCCATCGAAGCAAAACGAGAAGCCTATATGCGCAAAATAATCCGCACAGCCCAGAAAGAAGGATTTCAGAAAATAGCTGTTGTTTGTGGGGCTTGGCATTCTCCTGCATTAGCCCAAATCCCCACAACTAAATCAAAATTACAAACTAATTCCCCACTCCCCACTCCAAAAAACCCACTCCAAAAAACCCACCAAGATGATACCCTCCTCAAAAAACTACCAAAAATAAAGATAGAAGTTACCTGGATACCTTGGACTTACGGACGACTTTCCTACAAAAGTGGTTATGGTGCAGGAGTAAAATCCCCTGGTTGGTACGATCATTTATGGCACTCAACACTCAAAACTCAAAACTCAAAACTCAAAACTCAAAACTCTACTCCCCACTCCCCACTCCCCACT
>NZ_JAMZMM010000155.1:0-12929 GCF_024178385.1 Limnofasciculus baicalensis BBK-W-15
AAAGCTTACTACCTCAAAGCCCTGAAAATAAGAGAAGACGCGGGGGATTTTTACCGGGCTGCGAGTGACTATCACAATCTGGGAGTGGTGGCAGAGGAAAAACGGGAGTTTGAGGAGGCGATTTCTTACTTTGTGAAAGCCTTAAGGATTTTTGTAGATAAAGAGGATTTCTATAAAGTTGGATATCCAATTAGGGGATTAGGAAGAATCCTCAAGCAAATAGGAGAAAGCCAATTTGATACAGTTTGGCGCGAGGTGAGGGGTTTTGATTGCACCGGAGACTTGCGTGAGGCGATTTGGGCGGCGCGGGATGAGCTAGATTCGGAGTAGTCAGATTTTGCACCAGTTGCCAAAACCGCCAGTGGTTAAAACCACTGTCTAATAGCTAAAGTCCGTTAAAACGGACTAAAATCTAGATTAATAGAGAGCGGAGAGGTTAACACAGAGGTACACAGAGGTTTGAATATTCCGATACAACGGGAAATGATACAACACCCTAGGGTAATCAACAGGAAAAAGATGATGATACAAGCGTACAAACTTAAGGGAAAAATCGATACCGCAGGTAACTTGGTGCTTACTCAACCCACTCAAATGCCACCGGGAGAAGTGGAAATAATTGTCTTGCAGGCAGTTGAGACACTTGCTATTTCCACAGTTACAGAATCGAAGTTACAGTCAGAGAAGCCGAGGCGACGGAGTAAAATTAAAGCTTTGCAAGATTGGTTTGAAAAAACCCAACCTGCACCTCCTGATTTTGACCCAGATGAAGCGCGATGGGAAGCTTTGCAGGAGAAGTATAATCTATGAAAGTCCTGTTAGACACTAATATTATTGTGGATGTTGCCCTTGAGAGGCAGCCTTTTGTTGAAAATAGCGAAACAGTCATATCTTTGATTGAACAAGGGCAAATAGAAGGATACATCTCAGCATCCTCTTTTGGTGACCTTTACTATATTATCCGCAAGGAAAAAGGTAAAGAGTTAGCTATTGAATTTCTGAGAACAATAGTCACTGTCTGCCAAATTGCCACAGTTGATACAGCCGCAATCAATATGGCATTAGGTAGCAACTTCAGAGATTTTGAAGATGCAATTCAGTACAGCACGACTGTAGTTAATCAATTAGATGCCATTGTCACCCGCAATCCGCAAGATTTTCCCGTTACAACTCCTCGCATCATCACTCCTGAACAATTGATTCAAGAGTTAACAAATTCTCCCTAGATTCTTTACCTAAACAAAAAAATACCATGACTAGCCAATTAACACCCACCGAAATCCAAGAAATTCAGCAAATCCTCAAAGATTACAACCCTTCTCAACCAGCCCTCACCATCCTCACCAAAAATCAAGGCAGACTAGATGCCAGTTTTGATGAACTTTGGGAAGATAAAAACGGTACACAGATGTTCAATCAAGGCAAATCCCTCTGGAAAGTAATGTTAGGAGAAATCCGCAAAGAAATCTGTGGTGATGATGGCTTTCGCGGCAAAGTTAAGGAATATACCAATAATCCAGCCAGTGCCCCTTTACTCACCGGATTAATAGTCTCTGTAAGTAGCATCGCAATAGCACACGGATTACCAATTGACCCCGCAATTGCTACAATTATTGTCCTATATGTTGTGAAAATTGGGCTAAATACTTTTTGCGAATACAATCAACCAGAAACTAATCCTCAACTCCCGGCTGCGGCAGAAGAAAAACGAAAATAAAATTACTGATATCATTTCCGTTAGCATCAGAATCATCCAAAAACCTCTGTATACCTCTGTGCAAACCTCTCTGTACCTCTGTGTTAAAAAAAAACCATAGCAACGCCAACGGAATCGATATAAATCACTTAAGATTTACACAGTGATGCTACTGATAATGTAGATGGTGCGAAAGCATTGCTTGATGCGCCACTACGGCAAAATAGGACGAAAAATCCCCAAGCTATTATGAACTCTAGCAGCAGTAGCCGGAGAACGATTTAAAAGAGAACCCCCAAGATAAAGTCCAGTGGAGCTACCCCCATCAAAATTAAGGGAATCAATCGCGCCCATTTGCTCCATTAATTGAGCAGTTTCAGTTAAACTAGGTCCTTTCCCGCCAGCACGATTATGAATAGCCGCAATAATTAAAGTACCGGATGGAGTAGTACCAATAGTGGAACGAATTGCTAATTGTTGAGCAAAAGCATCGCTAAATTTTTCGGCTTTGGCATCTAAAACAAGTTGGCGATTTTGCAATAAAAGTGGACCAGCACCTAGGATATGAGGATAGTTATTAAATTCGGCGGGAACTGTGTTACTCTCAATCTGGACTCTTGTACCAATTCCTAGAGAATTAGCAAAGGTTGTTGTCTCATTTCCCCGTAAGGTAAGGAGATAGCCATTTGTAGGAATGGCAAAGACATCTTTCCCTGTAATTCCTGCGGATTCCTGAGTTATAATTTGGTTATTTGCAACTGCAATAATAACCTCATTATCTGTCATCGTGGTGTAACTTGGACCCCATTCTGAAGTATAGCGAGAAATTCCCGATTGGACATAACCGCTATTGAGGAGGAGAATCGGGAGACTTTCGCTATTAGAAGTAATTAAAGTTTCCGATAGACTCAGATTACCTATTTTAAATTTACCATTATCAGTCCACGCGATCGCACCGCGATTTAAAATAGGTCCAGAAAACCATTTCCCATCCCGCCGAATTGCCCCCAAAGGCATTTGGGTATTGCGATTGAAAAAGCCAGCATTAATTGCTGCTGAAGCCTGCCACAACTGGGATGTTTGAATTAAAGGTGCAGTTCCCACCTGAGTTGTAGGATTGCTCCACATTGGTCTCAAAATCACTCCAGCAGCCCTAGGATTGACCTCCAACCAGACGACTGGAAATCGCTCTTTTTCTAGATTAACATAGCGCTGATGCCAATGGATACCAGGTGCCCATACAATATCTTTTTCGACCATATTATCAGGATGGAGGTCAATTACCAATCGATAAGGATTGGGCAAGCTAAATACTTGCAGGCGTAAACCTTCTGGAATATCTACTTTAATTATTGTTTGATTTTCACTACCTTCAACTCTTACTGTTGGTTGATTTTTAGATTCGACAACTGCTACAGGTGCTGCATCTTCTTCCCCCTGCTCTATTTGTTCTGGTGGCTTATCTTTAAACTTTTCTATTAGTGATGGATTGGCTAAACTATCTAAAGTAATAACTCCTGATGTCCGCTCGTCGCTAACTTGCCAGGGTGTGGGGCGATTGAGATCTACTAATATTTGAAATCCAGATTCATCAGGTATGGTGGTAATATTAGTGACTTGTGTCAATATCGAAGATAAACCTAAAGTATCACCCTCTACTTGTAGCTGCCAACCTGCTACTTTTGCCAAATCTGTAATATCGAGGTAGCGATAAGCACCACTTAGTTGGCTAGCCAGAATAATTGGTGTAGTTTGAGGATTAGAGAACCATTCAATTGGCTGTCTGTTTAAATTTCCAGTACTCAATAAGTTTACCCCTAAACCTTGCTGAATTCCTCCATCTCCAATGAGAGTACGGACAGAATTACCCACCTTTAATTGTTGCCAGGGAACAGTCAAAGTCCTACCATTTACAGATAATTTGCTTCCCTTGCCAATAACTTGAGACGACGCTTGGGATAAAAAATCTGCCCGACGAGGGGGAGTCGTAGGTGGTGATTGAGAATTTGGGGCATTTAACCTTTGGTCTTCTGTTAGAGTATCATTTAATTTTGCTGTTGCTTGGACGATTAAAGTTTGGAGACTTTCTCCCATCTCAAGAGTTGGCAATAGAGGAGATTTTGCATGACTAATTAATGGGTTAAGATAACTCAGAGATAAACCGATAATAGTGAAGATTAAGATAGTTATTTTTCGCACAGTGCAATAATATTTACTCTAAGTGTTCAGTGTCCTTTATCGTTCTTGATGAGCATTTATGCCCGGTTTATGACCGGGCATAACAGCATTAATCTTACCTGAGTTCCGTTGGGGTAGCCTGCGCTTCGCGCATACTCCGTTGGCGTAGCCTGCGCTTCGCGCATACTCCGAACTCAGGTTAATCTTGCATTCCGGCGTACAGGAGTCGGACAAATAAGCGGACACCATCATTATCTTTCAAAGTTGAATAAGATGGAGCTTCTCCGCTACCAATCGCCTGCAAATTTGAGAGCAATTCGGGATGGAATTGGCAGGTAAAAGAGCGTAGAATTTTCTTAGTTTCAAAGTCTTTGTAGTTAATGCAACTGGCCGAACACTCAGTCACAATTTCACCATCTAATGCCGTCGAACAGAGAATTTCTACAGCATCAGGTAGTTGGATTAGCCAAGACAAAGAACTACCAGCGATGATATGGCGATAGGGGACAATAGCATCATGAATGCTGCGGTAAGCCCAGTTAGCAAAGAGGATGGCTTCTTCGTTGACTTCATCCGAGTGAAACATCGAAATCGAGACTTCACGTTCATATTGAATTGTCGTGTCAATCACACCTTCATGGGCATCAGCGGTGACATCATGAGCATGGATAATTTCCCAAGGAATAGCCAAAGCATCAGGATCGGGAGACTGATATGCTAAAAGGACGCGATCGCCTACTTCTTTTGTTTCATTGCGCGTCACCGCAAAATGCTGATCTTCCCAGCCAGAGGCAACCACCCGTCCATCACGCTTTTTGACTTCCAGTGTCTTGCCCATCGCTTCGATACTTCCTGCCACATGTTGCAATAATCTCAGAGCTTTACCATCTCGATCCCGCTCCAGAGATGTCATTGAGAGAACTTCTTTGACGGCACGTCGGATTAGTCGGATATGAGATTCTGCCGCCAGTTGGTGTCCAACACAGATAAAAATTGCTGCCGCACTACTAGGGGATCTCGAAATCAGCAGTTTGTCCACTAAACTAAACATATCCTCACGAGAACAAGCCGGACTTGTCCAGGTGGATGGATCGTATGTCGATGGATCTCCGCCTTCCACTACCACCGCATAACCAGAGGTAATTGCTGGCACGACGAGATCAGGATCGATGACTCCACTGGACCAAACAGGCAGCAATACTGAGTCTATGTCAGCCACTTTCTGAGCAATAAAGGCAACATTTTTGGAAGCTCGAACCTCTTCGCCATTCGCGTTAACACCCACATTTTCCCAAGGTTCAATAATAGTTATCGACTGACGAAACAAACTGGGATGTTTGAGGAGAAATTCCAAATCTTCCCGTGAATTAATCACTTTTTCTAAAGGTGGAGCCTCTCCCCACTCAAAACTACCGTCTTCTGCCAATATTTCCTTTTCTCCCAGTGGATTTTCGGAAGTTCTATCTGCTAAGAAATTACCTAACAAAATCTGTGCCGATTCAAAATCAGATCTACCTTCATTCAAGTAACCAGGAATTAAGCGCCAGTCAGATGTAGTCGTTTGATGGTTTGGAGATTTCATTTGTCCGTAATAAAACAATACCAAATTAAATTTATATCACAATTAGATTAAGTATCTAAGAGCAGAGAGCAAGCGCTCGATTAATTTCCAGTGTTTAGCGCCTTGCTGCTCCCTTCACCCTGCCGCCGATGAGGGTGTCTTCGGTAATATACCTCAACCCAACCTGCATTTATTGCATCATTTTAGCCTTGACGCGCCACTACAGATTAAATGCGATGCCTTTGGTGGACTACGCCATCGCACCCCCAACCATGGTACACTCTTACTAGATGCGATGCCTCTGGCGGGCTACGCCATCCCACTCGCCTATGAAACTGATTAATTCACTTACCCCCTCTCAAGAAATATTGATTCCGGTATATCGCGAAAAGTGGAGAGAAATCGCACTTTCGACAGAATCAATTAACCATCAAAAAGCCACAGTAGCCATAAATGCCGCCTACCAAATAATTAGCTATCTACACCCCCGGATTATTTTTTGCGACAGTCCCCATCGTGCTTTAAAACAAATGGAGAGAGGGGAAAGGAACAAAGTCACTAATCGATTGGACAAAAAGCTGCGCATCGAATTAATCGAAGAATTAGCCAAGCAAGTGGGGGGAAAATTACGCAGTGACGTGAATCTAATATGGAGCCAACTACGCCCCCAACTGTGGGGACAATTAATGAGGCAAATCTCAGGTGAGATTGGACTCAAACTTGGCGAAGGTATTCAACCAGAATTATGGGCTTGTAACGCCAGTATTTTTGACTTTTATATTTCTGTATTATCTTGTTCGCACGATGAAAAAAAATGGCAAATATATCGAGATCTAATTTTAAATTGTGGCTGGTTTTTTCCCTTTGAGAATATCTGCTATGTATCCGCTCGCCCTGATATCCTCTCTTTCGACAATCAACAACGACTACACGCCGAAGGTTCCCCCGCGATTCAGTTTAGAGATGGATTCAGTATCTATGCCCATCATGGAGTAAGATTACCAGCAAGATACGGCACAGTCCACCCCAACCAATGGCAAGCTGAATGGCTTTTAACAGAAGATAACGCGGAATTGAGACGGGTCCTGATTCAGGAAATTGGTTACGTCAGAATCAGTCAGGAATTGCAAGCTAAGGAACTAGATACTTGGCAAGAGTACACTTTGTTAAAAATCGATAATAGTGTCAATCTTGAGCCAATTCACTTGTTAAAAATGACTTGCCCTAGTACGGGGCACATTCATGTTATACGTGTACCACCTCACATCGGATTAGCTCGTGCAGCAATACGCTGGGTGAATTGGGGAATTAATCCAGAAGATTTTTCAGTCCAGACTTGAAAGCAGAGAATTTTGAGTACATTAATTACAGAGTTAGGCTCAGAATGCCAAAATATTACCGCTTTAATCTATCAACTTCAGTCACCTTACCTCAGTGGTAGACAACAAGCTGAAATTCTGGCAGAATTACTGGCAGCGGCAATTCATTTGAATATTCATTGTGGAGATGATTTTCAGACACTAATTGCCCAGGAAATGGAAAAATTGCCCGATGATGATGAAAAAGATTAAATGGGTATAACACAGGAGTGAATTTGTTTGGACTTAGTTTTTGCCTACCACCTTTACCAGAGAAGATAATCGATTCCTTAGTGTCTTAGTGGTTTATTAAATACAGCGGTTTTCGCAGTAATGAGGTACACTTAATTGATCCTCAGAATTAAGCAATTAGTTTGTTAATTTCTGCTACTGTACCTCACTATGAGAGGGAACCGCTGTAATAATTCTGCAAGGGCGAAGGAAGCAAGCACCGAGAATCCTACCGCTTCGGGCATCCTCCTGCCACAACCATCCTGCATCCCATACCTACTACTCAAAGACACTCAGCGATACAGGAATTCACAGAACTTTCTGTAGCAAAGGCTACAGCGCTTATACCTCTCGATCGGGGATTGCGATCGCACAAAATTTCCGATATGATAACTATTCCACGCCCAATGGCAGGACTATTAGATCTAACTTGGAGTTTTTAGAGTTTCTGGAAGCGAATTCCTCAGTTACCCCAATCGCAGCCTGTTTAGATGGATTACTCGAACAGACGATTATCTGGGCTTTATATTCCTCAAGCCCATTATAGCCATGGCATCCAGCATCAATGGAGGTTCTGGCTTCCTTTTACACAAGAGATTATAGCGAACGAACGAGTTGAGGTGCGACTTATAGCCACAAGACTATTTGGCCAAACTCGCAGTTAACATCAATTGTTTCTAAGTTTCAATTATTGTGGAATTTCACTATCGAGATTCCCAATCTAACAAACCGCAAAATTCTATCACTAAAAAGAATCATCAAGATGGACAAGATGAACAGTAGGAGCATCACCAAAAATCAACAAACATATACCAACAAGGGAGAAGATATGCCCTATTCTGGTCAACGCTGGTTAGTAGAAGAAAGGGATGCCTGTGGCGTTGGCTTCATTGCCTCACAAGCTGGTATCGCTACCCACGAATTAATCGAACAATCCTTAATTGCATTGACTTGTCTCGAACACCGAGGCGCTTGTAGTGCGGATCGAGATTCTGGGGATGGTGCGGGCTTAATGACGGCAATTCCCTGGCAGCTTTTCCAGTCTTGGTTTGCAGGGCAGGGCATCGCTATGCCACCAAAAGAGCAGTTGGCAGTAGGGATGATATTCTTGCCACAAGATGAGGCAAGAGCCAATCAATCTCGTGAAATGATTGAGCAAATCTTGGGGCAAGAAGGCTTAACCCTATTGGGATGGAGAGTAGTCCCGGTAAATGAAGCCATCCTCGGTATTCAAGCCAAAGAAAATGAACCCAAAATTGAACAGGTTATCGTCACATCTCCTCACAAACAGGGCGATGAATTAGAACGGAGCCTCTATAAAGTCAGGCGTAAGATTGGCAAAATATTAAAGTCAGATAAAGGATTAAATTGGCCTGACGAATTGTATACTTGCTCATTCTCCAGTCGGACAATAGTCTACAAAGGGATGGTTCGTTCAGCAGTATTAGGCGAATTCTATAAAGACCTAAAAAATCCCGATTACCAAAGTGTATTTGCTATCTATCATCGGCGTTTTAGCACCAACACCATGCCAAAATGGCCGCTGGCGCAACCGATGCGAGTATTGGGACATAACGGCGAGATTAACACTCTCCTCGGTAATATTAACTGGATGATGGCACGAGAAGCTGATTTACAACATCCAATATGGAACCAAACCAACAACCAACAACCAACAACCAACAACAATTTGGATGAATTAAAGCCAATTGTTAATCCAGAAAATAGCGACTCAGCCACCCTCGATAACGTATTCGAGTTATTAGTACGCTCTGGACGTAGCCCCATGGAAGCCCTGATGATTATGGTGCCAGAAGCGTACCAAAATCAGCCAGATTTACAAGACCATCCAGAAATAGTCGATTTTTACGAATACTATAGTGGAATTCAAGAAGCTTGGGACGGACCAGCACTATTGGCATTCAGTGATGGTAAAGTTGTCGGTGCAACCCTTGACCGGAATGGATTGCGACCAGCACGTTATAGCATTACTAAGGATGGCTATGTCGTCGTATCCTCAGAAGCAGGTGTAGTAGACTTACCCGAAGCAGAAATTATCGAAAAAGGGCGTTTAGGTCCAGGGCAAATGATTGCCGTAGACTTAGAAAACCACGAGATTCTCAAAAATTGGGACATTAAACAGCGCGTCGCCGGGAAACAACCTTACGGAGAGTGGTTGAAACAGCACCGGATTAACTTCAACTCACAACCTTTCCTCGATACACCTAAACTAGATTCCTCACAATTATTGCGCCAGCAGATGGCATTCGGTTACACGGCTGAAGATATCGATATGATTATCGAGCCGATGACAATTGATGGGAAAGAACCGACATTCTGTATGGGAGATGATATACCCTTGGCAGTCTTGTCAGATAAACCTCGTTTGCTCTACGATTACTTTAAACAACGCTTTGCTCAGGTGACAAATCCTCCCATCGATCCCCTGCGAGAAAGTTTAGTCATGTCTCTGCGGGTACAGTTAGGTGAAAGGGGGAATATCCTAGAAGCAAAACCGGAATATGCTCGGTTATTAAAGCTGGAAAGTCCCGTCTTAAATGAAGCAGAATTGGATGGCGTAAAAGCATCAGGAATTGAGACTGCTGAACTTTCTACTTTATTTGAAATTGCCACAGGACCTCAAGGATTAGAAGCAGCCATTAGTAAGTTGTGCGCAGGAGCAGAGGCGGCAGTTAATCATGGGAAGAAGATTCTGATTTTAAGCGACAGAGTTGGCGGTACTGTCGATGGAAACTACAGCTACATTCCCCCCATGCTCGCAGTAGGTGCAGTACATCATCACCTCATCCGTCAAGGATTGCGGATGAAAGCATCCTTAGTTGTGGATACCGCCCAATGCTGGAGTACCCATCATTTTGCCTGCTTACTCGGTTATGGCGCATCAGCAATTTGTCCTTATCTGGTGTGGGAATCAGTCCGTCAGTGGTGGAATAGTGCCCGAACTCAGAAACTAATCCAAAATGGTAAACTTGGCAATATTACCATTCAAGATGCTCAGAAAAATTACCGCAAAGCAACAGAAGCTGGATTGTTGAAAATTCTATCCAAGATGGGAATTTCTTTGCTGTCATCTTACCAAGGCGCTCAGATTTTTGAAGCAATTGGGATTGGTGGTGAATTATTGAACATCGGCTTTGTGGGGACAGCATCTCGGTTAGGTGGCTTGACTATTGCCGAATTAGCCCAAGAAACTATTTCTTTCCATCAACGTGCCTTCCCCGAATTAACTGCCAAAAAGTTAGAAAACTTCGGCTTTATTCAATATCGTCCCGGTGGCGAATATCACATGAATAGCCCCGAAATGGCAAAAGCACTCCATAAAGCTGTTGCATCATTTACCAATGGCAAGTCATCAGGAGCGTCAACAACAAACAACGGACAACAAACAACCAATAACGGACAACAAACAACAGAAAAAACAGCTTACGATCACTATCAAGTATACAAAAAGCTGTTAGAAGAACGTCCGGTAACAGCTTTGCGAGATTTATTGGATTTTAATAGCGATCGCAAATCCATTCCCGTCGAAGAAGTACAATCAATTGAGGAAATTGTCAAGCGGTTCTGTACCGGAGCGATGTCCTTGGGTTCCCTATCGCGGGAAGCACACGAAACATTAGCGATCGCAATGAATCGCTTAGGTGGTAAATCTAATAGTGGTGAAGGTGGCGAAGATCCTGTAAGATTCAAAATCCTCAATGATGTAGATGAAACAGGACATTCTCCCACTCTCCCTCACCTGAAAGGTTTACAAAATGGAGATACGGCAAGTTCCGCTATTAAACAAATAGCATCGGGACGCTTTGGCGTAACACCAGAATACCTGATGAGTGGCAAACAATTAGAAATTAAAATAGCCCAAGGAGCTAAACCCGGAGAAGGGGGACAATTACCAGGGACAAAGGTTAGCCCTTATATTGGCATGTTGCGGCGCTCCAAACCAGGAGTTTCTCTGATTTCACCGCCACCCCATCACGATATCTATTCTATTGAGGATCTGGCTCAACTCATCTTTGACCTACACCAGATTAATCCCAAAGCTCAGGTATCGGTAAAACTAGTAGCAGAAATTGGCATTGGTACTGTCGCCGCAGGTGTGGCAAAAGCAAATGCAGATATCATCCAAATTTCCGGTCATGATGGCGGTACAGGAGCATCTCCTCTTAGCTCCATTAAACATGCAGGCGGACCTTGGGAATTAGGAGTAACAGAAGTCCATCGGGTATTGATGGAAAATCAATTACGGGATCGCGTTTTATTACGCGCTGATGGCGGCTTTAAGACAGGTTGGGATGTCGTAATCGCAGCCTTAATGGGGGCAGAAGAATATGGATTCGGTTCCGTATCAATGATTGCTGAAGGCTGTATCATGGCACGGATTTGCCACACCAATAACTGTCCCGTGGGAGTAGCGACACAACAGGAACACCTCCGGAAACGTTTCTCTGGAGTACCAGGAAATGTAGTTAATTTCTTCTACTTTATCGCCCAAGAAGTCCGGAGTCTTTTGGCACACCTGGGTTACTCTAAATTAGAAGATATCATTGGTCGTGCTGATTTACTGAAACCACGGGAAGGAGTTAAATTAACTAAGACATCAGCACTGAATGTTAACTGCTTAATTCAGCTACCAGATGCCAAGAATAATCGCTCCTTCTTAGAGCATGATGGGGTACATAGTAACGGTGTCGTATTGGATGACCAAATCCTGGCAGATCCCGATATTCAAGCAGCAATTCGCAACCAAGGCTCAGTTACCAAAGATATCGATATCGTTAATACCGATCGTACTATGGGGGCACGAATTGCAGGTGCGATTGCTTCACAGTATGGAAATACTGGTTTTGAAGGGCAAATTACCCTGAATGTCAAAGGCGCAGCAGGTCAAAGTTTTGGCGCATTCAATCTCCCTGGCATGACCCTAATCCTAACAGGTGAAGCCAACGACTATGTGGGCAAAGGAATCCACGGAGGTGAAATAATTATCAAACCCCCCGCCGACGCTACTTACGATCCTGCCAAAAATGTTATTGTCGGGAATACTTGCCTTTATGGTGCAACAGGCGGTATTTTATTTGCTAATGGCGGTGCTGGGGAACGGTTTGGTGTCCGCAACTCCAAAGCGCAAGCCGTGATTGAAGGTGCAGGCGATCACTGTTGCGAATATATGACAGGCGGTGTCATTGTCGTGTTAGGCAATGTCGGGCGTAATGTTGGCGCTGGCATGACAGGTGGATTGGCTTACTTCCTAGATGAAGATGGCAGTTTCCCTGCAAAAGTTAACCCAGAAATTGTGAAAATGCAGCGGGTAATTGCCCCGGCTGGGGAACAACAACTTAAAGAATTAATTCAAGATCATGCTCAACGGACAGATAGTCCAAAAGCCAAGCTAATTTTAGCAAATTGGTCTGAATATCTGCCCAAATTCTGGCAAGTTGTACCACCTTCAGAAGCGAATAATCCTGAAGCTAATCCCACAGTGGATAGTAAGGAGGAGCGTGAGTTGAGTGCGGTTAAGTAGAGATTAGAGGTTTGGAAAACCTCTAATTAATGGCATTACTCCCCCTTCCCGCACTTCGTGCCGCTAGGCTAACGCCAAGCTTCGCTAACGCTAATGCAGGGAAGGGGGCTGGGGGGTTAGGTTTCCCTCCTAAATGATGCAAGCAATCAATTAAAACTGATAACTTGCACGCCTTCCAATCAGCCTGGGCGATTTCCAATCGCGGCTACACAAACCAAGTCTGCCTGGGCAGACTAACCAAAAATCGAGGATTTCAGAACCCGCGCAGGCGGGTTTTGTCTGTGTAGCTGCGGTTTTAACCGCTTGCACGATTTCCAATCGCGGCTACACAAACCAAGTCTGCCTGGGCAGACTAACCAAAAA
>NZ_JAMZMM010000155.1:13029-13875 GCF_024178385.1 Limnofasciculus baicalensis BBK-W-15
GGATTTCAGAACCCGCGCAGGCGGGTTTTGTCTGTGTAGCTGCGGTTTTAACCGCCCAATTGAGATTGGCGCAACCAATCAATTAAAACGGACAATTCGCATTAATCAAATACCCACCAGCCTCAATCACAAAATCATCATAATCACTATCATTCCCCACTTCAACCTGTCCTCCATCCTCCCAAGAAATACGATTACCCTTGACATCACCCCTCATCCCGCCATCTAAACTACCCAAAAACTTAGCAAAGTTTTGAGTAGATAAAATACTGCGGCGAGTTTGTCCGCTTGGGCTTACAGATTCTAAGTAAAATACATATTTATTGTTAGCCTGAAAAGTGAACTCACTCAAGCGATTACTAACGCTTCCACCACCAACAGTTCCCACATAATCAACCCGCGTACCGAGGTTATCTTGTCCGCGAGAAGACGATTGATTCTGTCCGCTACCAAAGGCATCATAGGGTTTAACTTCGCGAAATAAAACCGTATCTTCACCCGTAGTCTGGTTTTTGATCCCAAGGGTTGCTTGATAGGAACCATGGGATTGGAGGAATTCAAATTCGACAATAGTATCCACAGAAAACTGAAATATTTCGTTCCTCAATGCTTCTTGTGCTTTTACAGGTGTGGCGCAGGAACCGATAACTCCTGCTACTATAGCCCCTATCAGCCAGTTGACTTTGCCAGTGCGATTGCACCAATATTTATTCTGGATCATCTTATTACCTATAATCAGGACTCTACTATTCTACGCAGGTGGGCTTTGAATTTTAGGATATTCTAGGAGGAGAGAAATTCTTAACAAAAGTCAAAAATCACAACTAATCCCCCACTCCCCACTCC
>NZ_JAMZMM010000156.1:0-6347 GCF_024178385.1 Limnofasciculus baicalensis BBK-W-15
GCCCTATATGTAGGAGATAATCTCCTCCATATAGGGGGATCGAACTCCGGATATAGTTTTTCACTCAACTCTAACTACCGCATATCATACCCAAATAAATTCGGATTCACTTCCCCTAATTTCAAATCCCCTAACCCATACTCCGCCCAACGCATTTCCACCATCTCGGCGACATCAGGATCTGATTCTAAAGGTTTACCCCATTCATGTTCAGTTTCCGGCGGAATTTTAGTTGTCGCATCAATTCCCATCCTTCCACCTAAACCAATCTTTTCACTAGCAAAATCCAAACTATCAAAGGGTGTATTGGGCAGAATAAATACATCTCGCACGGGGTCAACTTTAGAGCTAATTGCCCATACCACTTGACGGGGATCTCGGATATTAATATCCTTATCCACTACAATCACAAATTTAGTGTAAGTAAACTGAGGCAAAGCACTCCAAAAAGCTAAAGCAGCCCTTCTTGCTTGTCCAGGATAAGCTTTATCGATGGAAATAATTGCCGCTTTGTAACTGAGGGCTTCCATTGGTAAGAAGAAATCCACAATTTCTGATACTTGTTGTCGCAGAATTGGGGTATAAATGCGATTGAGAGCAATTGCCATCATCGCTTCTTCTTTGGGGGGACGACCGCTAAATGTGGTTAAATAAATTGGGTCTTTTCGGTGTGTCATACAGTGGAAGCGAATTAAGGGAGAATCTTCTACCCCACCGTAATAACCCATGTGATCTCCAAATGGTCCATCTGGCAATACTTCCCCTGGCGTAATTGTCCCTTCTAGGACAATTTCCGAGTCCGCTGGCACTTCCAAATCCAGAGTTTTGCACTTAGCGAGGGCAACCCCGGAACCGCCGTATAATCCAGCAAAAAGCCATTCTGAAAGATCTACAGGAATGGGGGTAGCGGCTGCCATGATAATTAAAGGATCGACACCGAGCGCGATCGCAATTTCTAATTTTTTCCCATTTTGAGCGGCTTTCCGCAAGTGTCTCGCCCCACCTCGTACCGACAGCCAATGGACTGTCATGGTATTTTTTGATTGCAATTGTAACCGATATACTCCTACATTCGGAGTACCTGTTTCGCAATCTTTGGTAATTACTAATCCTAGGGTAATAATCTTACCCGCATCACCGGGATAGGGACGAATTAGGGGTAATTTGTTGAAATCCAGGGCATCGCCTTCTAATACCACATCCTGACAAGCCGGGAAAAAATCTCGCCCTGGTTTTGCTTTGACAACATCAAATAAAACCTTACCAAACTCCACCGCCTGAGAGAATTTTTTTGGCGGTTTTGGTTGTTGTAGCATTCCCAGCTTTTTCCCCAATGTCTCCAACTCTTGGGGATGTTCCATATTCATTGCCCAACAAACCCTTTCCTCGGTTCCCATTAAATTGATGGCCACGGGAACCGACGATCCCTTGACATTTTCAAACAAAAGTGCAGGTCCTCCCGCTTGCAACATCCGGTTGGATATCTCAGCAATTTCTAAATCGGGATCGACTAATGCTGAAATTCGCCGTAACTCTCCCCGTTGTTCGAGTAGCTTAATGAATGCCCGCAAATCTCTTGCCATGGTTAAGGATTTAGAAGTATGAAGTGGTATCTTTGATTATAAGATGCCTGGGTGAAAACCCCGTGACTTCTTCCGAGGAGCAAAAAGCAAGTGGACTCAGCCTCCTGCTCATAACCTGCAACCAACCAGTAATAACTAATATGAAATGTCCTCGATGTGAATCCACCCAATTGCGAAAAAACGGTTTTACAAGAGGAAAGCAGCAATATTTTTGCAAAATTTGTGGTAGATACTTTATCGATGATTTTTCTTCAGTAAAGACAGCAAGTCAACAGGAGAATATGATTGAGGTTGTCAGGCAGAAAAAGTCTGAACTACCAGTTAACTTGTCATCGCTTATGAGTAGTCCAGATTCAGAAATAATCCCGGCTCGGCAATCCATAGATCCAGGACAATATCTAGCGGGGTTAGCTATTTTATTGCTAGATGTAGAAAACTTGAAGCTGGATCTAAATGCCGAGAAATTTTTAACTGATATTAGTCATTATCCCCTCCAAGTCAAAATCGCCTTTGCCAACTGGAGAAACCCTAGCCTGAGCAAACAGGATGCCGAACTTTACGATCGCGGTTATCAATTAATTCATGTGCCAGAGGGTAAAAATAGTGCTGATGCCCAAATGATTGCTATGGGTGTCTCTATTCCTCACCATTACCCGGAGGCTAAAGCAGTTTTTGTCTGCTCATCCGATTGGTTACTCACTCATCTATGTAATGAATTACAGTGTCAAGGATTGATAGTTTATCGGGTACGGAGACAAAATAAACTATTAAGTGTGGAAAATCGTCAGACGGGCGAGGTAACTCATTATTCCTTAGAGATGGAGATGGCAATTCCCTCCTTGGAAGAGCTGGTAAAACAAGTTGAGGCAATGCTCCAAGGAGAAATGACATCAATCAGCGATCGCATTTCCCAGCTATCTACCCTAACTAATCTTTTTCAACAACGCCGCCACATTACCCTTAACAGCAAAATCGTAAATGATCCAGAAGATAACAGGAAAACTCAAGATATAAATCAGGTTATTCCCGAAAAAAAAGAGCCAGAGTCAATCGCCACAAATAAAGATAATAACTCGAAACCGACAGGGATCGCTACTGTGGCAGATTTAGCCAGTATTAATTCTAAGGAAAAGTTAGAACAGGTTTTTCTAGAAATTTTAGAAACAATGAAAAATAGGAATCCCAAACTCGTTATAGATACTGGTAAATTGGGTGCAGAATTTCATGGTATCTATGGTATTGCTCCCAGTGCCCTCATCAAAAAATTAGGATTAGGTTCTAAGTTAAGTACGTTTTTAAAATCATGTAAATCTTTGAAATTAAAAAATTAAATTTCTTTGGGTAACGGGCAATAGCTTCAGGATAGCTGCCTCTTGCCCAATTGTACTAGCTTAGGAGAGTCTTGTACCATCGCGTACCGACAGCTAAGGCAGAGTCGTTTTATGATGGAGTGATAGACGGTGCGATCTTGACTTCTCCTCGCCTGAAAACAGAGGGGATTCTCAGCGGTTGGTAACAGGGAGATGTCTGAGGTGGGTAAATCTCCAGATTAACCCTCCTAACTCTCGAAAGCCTTCTGCCGTGGTATGGAGCCTCGCCTTCGCTATCGGCAATTTCCTTAAGCCACACCAAAAACGAACGCTCCTCAGAGCGCGCACCCTCAATAATCCCCCTGTGCGGGTTGTAATATGCCAGAGAATTCAATTTTGCCATTAGTTAATGATTCTGCCATTATCGACGAAATTAGCCTTAGCCTTTACCAAGCAGTTGTTGATATTCAGCAGCAGCAACCGCAACTGCTACAGGAAAAGTACAGGAAAATTGATTGGCGGGATCTCCGCTATCAAGAAGCCTTTTCCAGGAAGCTGAAATCCGAATTAAGGAAATCCGTAGACTGGAATACCAGACTCCGTAAGATCCAAAGATTACTGCAAATATTCCTCGTTTCCGCTTATTTTAAAACGCCAGAGTTTGGGAAATTGATCCAAGAAATTCGGGATGTGATTCAGCGACAAATTCCTGTGGAGTCTAATGGGTTAGGGCATTCAAAAATTACTGAAGCCACTACATCTCCGTTAGCAAATTCTTTCCCAGGAATTGCGATATTACTACTTGATGCGGAAAACTTACAACTAGATATCGAAACCGAAAAATTCCTAACTGGACTCTGTACCTATCCAATTCAAATTAAGGTAGCCTTTGCCAATTGGCGCAGCATGGGTAAAAAAGATGCCGAATTCCATACTCGCGGTTATGAACTAATTCATGTTCCACCTGGGAAAGATAGTGCTGATGTCAAAATGGCGACAGTTGGCTCTTCAATCTTCGTCCATTACCCCACAGCCAGGGAAGTATTAGTTTGCTCCTCAGATGGAGTAATGACTCATCTTTACAATACCCTGCAAACCCATGGATTAACTGTTTATCTCGTCCGGAAGAAAGGGGATAATATTACAGTTTTAAATAGTAAAACTAACCAAGCCCAAACCCATTCTCTAATACCTGTGCCAGATGTGCCATCCCGTGAGGAATTTATCCTACAAATTAAGAATATCATCAAAGCCGAAAAAGCCAGAACTAAACAGAATTGGTTCAAGATTTCTCGGATTTCCAATCGATTTCATAGTAAGTACAAGATCGCAATGACTCAAGTAGGAGCAGTTCACTTTCCGGGGCAGAAAGTCCGGGATATTTTCACTCAATATCCCCATGACTTTGCCCTCCATCAACTACCTGATGAATCTGGATCTTATATAACGCTATTTGAAGTAGAAGCACCCAACCCAGTCACCCAAAACGATCGGGTAATTTCTCAAGACACCAAAACAAACGATTCACTTTTAGTCAATGTTGAATCTCCAGAAACAATCGAACAGGTATTATTCAACATAATCAAGGCTTTAACCACAAAGTCTAACCTGAAATACGTGGCAATTGCTAACGTAGCCACTGAGTTTCAGAAGCAATATGGGAAATCAATTACCAAGGCAATGCAAGACTTAAACTTGGGAACCAAATTTCCGGTTTTCTTGCAATCCTGTAGCGCTTTTAAATTGAAAAAGATCGGTTCAGTCTATCATGTGGCACTTCAGGAAAACGAATAGGAGTGGCGAGAAAGGGTGAGATTGGCAACTCCTTATCCAAATCATTACCTGATCTTAACCTTCTGTAACCTGTTAGTCCTATATTCTAATCAAACAAGCCTATAGCGGTTTTTGATTGGGTAAAGTACAGCAATATAGTACATATTTACCCCAATCGCAATCGGGGTGTATTCCGTTTAATGGCAAACCGCTAGAATCCTGAATAAATTAACAATAGAGACATTTGTAAGTTCCCCGAAGATCATGGCGAGAGTATTAGATTTAATCCATCAAGGCGGCCCAACGATGATCCCAATGGTAGGGATGTCAGTGATGACATTTGCTTGTGCCTTGGAAAGAGCATTGTTTTGGTTCAAACTATTGAGCCAAGAAGACCATATAGTAAAGGAGGTTCTAGATGCGGCACGCTACGATTTAGATAAAGCAGCAGCAATTGCAGAACATTCCAAATCCCTCCCGATTGGTCGATTTCTCCTCGCACCTTTGAAGCTAAGAAAACCGACTCCCGAAACTTTTGGCTTGGCAATGGAAGCAGCGGCGGATAAAGAATTTGCCCAAATGCGCCGAGGGGATAAATTATTAGAAAGTATTGTGGGAATTGCGCCACTGTTAGGTTTGTTGGGTACAGTGACAGGTTTGATTGCTACTTTCAGTAACCTTAACATTGGTGGTGGAGGTGCAAGTGAGGGTGCAGGAAAAGCCGCAGCGGGTATTGGGGAAGCACTAATTACCACTGCGGCTGGGATGATTATCGCTATTATTGCTCTCTTCTTTTTCCGAATTTTAGTAACTTTGCAGGCTCAACAAACGGATTATTTTTATGAAGTGGGTAGCGAATTAGAACTAATCTATCGCCAATGTTGGTATGAATCTTCTGATTCTGATGAACCTGCCCATTCTCCCCCATCCTCTACTTATGCGATGAAATCTCCAAAATTTGGCACTAGCCAAATTAACTCTCCAGCAGTTGGCGGTAGATGGTCAGTTCAAGTATCAGTTGATTCAGGTAATACAACCATTGAACCACAAATAATAGATCGGCAACATTCACCTTCTTTCTCTCGTCAAACTAATGGAGAAGATGGGGAATTAGACAACGAACAACAACCAACATTAACAGATAATTCAACTCACCAAGATTAGTTCATCACTCCTTTGCTATTTAGTAACCCCCATGAGATTCAAATCCCAACATAAAGGTTCCCAAATGCCAGAATTAAATCTGGTGCCGATGATGGATGTACTGATGACAATCTTAATCTTTTTCATCATCCTTTCCATGACATTTACTAGTGGGCAGAAGTCAGTTAATGTTACTTTACCTAGTGCAGATGCTGGTACAAGCCAAGAAAAAAACCCAGATCCCCTTGTTGTTGGACTCAATGACAAGGAAGAGATTTTGCTAGCTGACAATAAAGCTATTACTAAAGAAGAGTTAGCCGAGGAAATGAAAACTTATTTGGAGAGTAATACTAAGGGAGCTGTTATTTTAAAAGCAGACAAAAATCTTCCTTATGAAAAGGTAGTGCGGCTATTGGGAGAAATGCGAGATATTGGCGGGGATAGTGTTTCTCTGGCGATTGAGGATAAATAGTCGGATTGTTTGTAGTAGGCACTTAAGTGCCCATTACAGATTGTTAGTAGTAGGCACTTAAGTGCC
>NZ_JAMZMM010000156.1:6447-10266 GCF_024178385.1 Limnofasciculus baicalensis BBK-W-15
GTAGTAGGCACTTAAGTGCCCATTACAGATTGTTAGTAGTAGGCACTTAAGTGCCTATTACTAACATAATTATCGAAGCACATCCCAGAAACCGGGTTTCTCTGTACATCACATACCTAAAAATTGGTGTATCCACTGGCGAGGATCTTTTTTGGTAAAGAGAATAGCTGTTCTCGGTAATTTATCTGGTTGACTTTCTACTTTATCAGCTTGAGTCGATACTTTTTCAATTTCAGGGATAGATGTCAAAATCATATAAATCTTCAACTCTCCCTGCTTAACTTCATAAAGAGCCAGATTATCGCCACCATAACCATCCACTTTAGTAAATGTAAATGGCTTGTCTCCTTTATTAAGTTCCGTGGTTATCGTCTCAGCAGTTTGTTTAAGATCCAGAGGTTTAGTGAGTGAAGTTGTCACTTGCAGTCTATCTAAAAGTAGCTGCTCTATTTCTACCTCTTCTGTTGTTTTGCTGAGGTTTTTTAATGCTTCATTTTTGCGCAGTAAATCGATGTCAGAAGTTTTGATCTTCTCCAGTTGCAAGTCTGAGTTATTCCTTATATTTTTCTTGAAAGCCTCATAAAAATCTACTACGATAGACGGTTTATTCTCGGGTGATTTATTCTCAATCTCATCTAACTTATAGATGTTGTCATCCATAAATATAGCCGTTTTTTTGTCTTTATTGACAAAGTGAATAAACTGATCTTTGCCATCCTTAGTTGCCCGATAGACTTGAAAATTGGATTCCTTTGTCTCTTCTTTGATTGTAAAGCCTTTGGCTTCTAGTTCTTTTTTGAACTCGGTAGCAACTTTATCTAATTCATCGGTTGTATGATAGATATAAGCAGGCTTCTGTTGGTTATCAAATTCTGTCTTGATTATCCCACCAGATGTTAATAAAGATCCAAAGTAGAAAGGGAATCCTTTAGAGAAATTATTTAGAGTAGTAGAAACAGTTGGTTGTGGTGGCAGTGAGGGTTTTGTTGGTGTTGATGGATTAGGTTTTGTTGGTGTTGATGGATTAGGTTTTTTTTGTGTTGATGAATTTGAGTTGGTTGAATTACTTGATATATTTTGTGTCTGTGTTGACGTGGATGAGGATTGAGTAGTTACCCTACTCTTTGATGTTGAAGTAGAAGCTGTTGAAGTAGAAGCCCTTGAAGTAGAAGCCCTTGAAGTAGAAGCCCTTGAAGTAGAAGCTGTTGATGCTTTTTGGCGAGTAGTTGTTGTTTGGGAAGGAGTTGGCTTACTGGTTTTCGGGGTAGTCTTTCTAGGGGTACTAGATGGTGTTGTCTTTCTTGCTAATTGAGGAAGAGATTTCCGGGGAGTGGCAGGAATCGATTTTTTTAGAATTGGTTTTGATGCAGTTTTATCACCATCGGAATCAGATTCTTTAGGAGTTACCTTTGGTGAGGGAGATGGAGAGGGTTCAACTTGCGATTTTTTTTCTGCTGCTTCAGAATTCTCAGAACTTTTGGAATTAGCACCTGTCGGAATTACCAAAACTGCGGCGTGGAGTGCTAGTGCAACGACTAACATTGCACCAAAGAAGTTTTTTCCAGATCCAGATGATTTGTTGAAGGAATTTAATTGTGTCATAAGTGTTATCTAGTCCGATGAAATAAGTCAACTTAAATATTATTGAATTGTGGGATCTTTTTCCCAAATTACCACAAAAGTTTGAGTCGGGTTAGGAGTGCCAACTCCAACCAAACTCAGATATAATTCAACTCCTTTGGCATCTTGTGCTTTATATAACTTTTCTCCACCATATCCATCACTTATTTCTTCTATCTCGAATCCCAGTTGCTTGTTTAAGATGGGTTCAATATATTGAGCGTAAGCGATTTTAACATCTGTTTCGGCTATTCCTACTGAACCACGAATTCCCTCCTTTAACGCTTCTCCCTCAAAAAAGTAGGGTACATTATCTTTAGCTACTTCGGCAACTGGTAAATTGTTAATAAATTTATCGACAACCACTGAATCGCTATTTTCACTGGCTAATAATTTTGTCCGAATGCGATCCCGCAAGTCTTTGACTACAGTATTATCAGAAGTTGTAGACTCGGTTGTAGTCTTATTGGCTGGAGTTTCCTTATCGTCGCTTTCCGTTGCATCACTTTTACTGTTGTCTTCTGGAATTTCGTCTGAATCTGCTTCGGCTGAGGGAGACACAGGAGGTTTGGCTTCAGTTTTTTCAGTATCTGTTGCCACTTCAGCTTTTTTACTATCTGCTTCAACCTTACTTTTTTTAGTATCTTCCTTAGCCGACGATTCAGGAGATTTTGCAGGATTTGCTTGGGGTGATGCTGAGGGTTCAACTGTACTCTTTTTATCTTCTTTCTCAGCAGACTCAGATGTCTTGCCACCATCCCCTGTCGGTATCATTAATACTCCAGCATGGAGTGCTAAGGCAATAATGAACATTAAGCCAAATAAGTTTTTTCCAGATTGAGATGAATTTTTGGAGGAATTAAATTGTGTCATAAGTGTTGTCCATTCTCTATATATGTAGGGTGTGTTAGCTTTGCTAACGCACCATCATTGATGTAACTGCGTAAATCCTAACTGTTATAAACTTCTAGGATCTTTTTCCCAAAGTACTACGAAAGTTTGACTATTAAAAGAACCAAACCCAATCAAACTCAGATAAAATTCAACTCCTTCATCATTTCGTATTTTGTATAGATTTTCTCCACCATATCCCCCTTTGATTCTCTCGATCTTAAATCCTAGTTCAACGGTTAGAATGGGTTCAAGATATTGACTATAAGTCCTAGCAATACTGTTTTGGGAAATTGCCAGAGAACCAATAGTTCCTGCTTTTAACTTTCCTCTATTAAAAAAGAAGGCGGAATTACTTAGTTCTTCAATGGGTAAACTATTAAGAGTTTGATCGACAACAGCTTCACTATTAGTTCCACTTGCTAACAAGTCTCTCCGAACCTTATTTCGCAATTCTTTGAGTAAGTCATTTCCCAAAACTGTCGGCTTAGTTGGATTTTGTTTAGCTATAGTTTCTTCATTTTTATTTTCTGGTGATTGATTTTTCTTGTTCTCCTCTAGAGATTTAACAAGATTTACTTGAGCTAAGGGAAACACTAAAGGTTCAATTTTAGTTTTTCTAGTATTTTCCTGAAACGACTCAGTTGTCTTGCCATGATAGTCTGTAGGTGTCATTAACACTGTATTGTGGAGTGCCAAGGGAATAACAAACATTAAGCTAAAGAAGTTGTTCCCATATTTAGATATTTTTTTGAAGTAATTAAATTGTCTCATAAGTTTTTGTCTGCGGGAATAGGTCAATTTCATTGCAATCAAATTCTCGGATCTTTTTCCCAAATTACTACGAAAGTTTGAGTATGGCTAGGAGCGCCAATTCCAACTAAACTCAGATAAAATTCAACTCCCTCAGCATTGTGTGCTTTGTATAAATTTGCTTCACCATATCCCTCACTGATTTGCTCGAGTTCAAAGTCTAGTTCAACCTTTAAGATGGGTTCAATATATCCACGGTAAGCATTACCCGGACTGTTTTGAGAAATTCCCAGGGAACCAATAGTTCCTGCTTTTAATTTTTTTCCATCAAAAAAGGAAGTAGGATCATTTACTTCATCAAGGAATAAACTATCAAGAGTTTGATCGACAGCGGATTCAGTATTAGTTCCACTTGATAATAAGTCTCTCCGAACACGATCGCGCAATTCTTTAAGTAAGCCATTACCCTTACCTTTCGGATCAGTTGAGTTTTGGGTAGATGGTTTATCTTCTGGTTTATCTTCTGGTTTATCTTCTGGTTTATCTTCTGGTTTA
>NZ_JAMZMM010000156.1:10366-13815 GCF_024178385.1 Limnofasciculus baicalensis BBK-W-15
TGGTTTATCTTCTGGTTTATCTTCTGGTTTATCTTCTGGTTTATCTTCTGGTTTAGTTTCTTCTGGTTTAGTTTCCTCTGGTTTAGTTTCCTCTGGTTTAGGTGTTTCCTCTGGTTTAGGTGTTTCCTCTGGTTTCGGTTTCTCCTCTTTAGGTTTCTCCTCTTCTGGCTTGGGAATAGGAGGTGGTGCATTTGGGCGAGGATTCGCTGCTTTAGGAGCCTGTCTTAACTTAGGTTTTGCTGCTGCTGCTGGTTTAGGTGGAGTCTTACTGCCAGCACCTTTCAAACTGACAATTTTAACTTTTTCTCGCTTAACATGTGAAGGGGTAGGTGTAGGATTAGGTTTAGCCTCTTCCGGCGTTGGCGAAATTAGTACTAAAGCGTGAATAATTACAGAAACGACTAGTATCGGTCGATATAATACCCGCAATGCAGGTGTTATTTTTTTAGCGACAGGTGTTAGCTTTTCTTTAAGAAGGGTTAATTTTTCAGTAAGAGGAGTTAATTTTTTAGTAGCTAGTAATAAGGGGTTATTCATTTGGATTGACTGGAAATTAAACTACAAATTTCACACCTTGTGCGCTTGATCTAGAATAAGTATCTTCGTAGAACAGGCATCTTGCCTGTGACAAAACTAACAGGCAAGATGCCTGTTCTACGTGGGATGTCACATGATATTTAGACTAGAAATCGGCGATTAGTACATTACCAATTTGCTAATGACTAATCGCTTTTTACCTAATTCAAAAGGTCAATACCTATCTAACTGCCTGTTGAAAAGCAGTTTTGGCAGCACTATATTCTGCGCCTGACATAGGAATGTACTGAACTTCGGCTACTAACTTAGGCGCATTATCTAAGTAAAACTCTATAAACCGTTTCACTTCCGGTCTACTTTTTGCCGCGCCAAGGTTGACATAAATAAATAAAGGCCGAGACAGGGGATAGCTGCCATCCTTCACTGCCGCGATGGAAGGCATTACCGGAGTATCGCCATCTTTCTTAGCAACGGGAATCGCTTTGAGGCGTTTTAGGTTGGCTTCATAATAGGCGAAACCAAAATAACCTAGACTGTTGCGATCGCGAGTAACCCCTTGTACTAAAACATTATCATCTTCACTGGCGGTATAGTCACCCCGACTTTCTTTCGCCTTACCATTAATTATTTCTGTGAAGTAGTCAAAAGTACCCGAGTCAGCACCTGGCCCATATAGCGCCAGAGGTGCATCTGGCCAACTCGGATTCACTTGGTTCCATTTCTTAATTGTACCTTGAGCTGCTGGTTCCCACATCTTTTTCAGTTGAGCAAAGGTGATGCCATTAACTGCGCTATTTTGGTTATTCACCACGATGGTTAAGGCATCCATACCCACTTGCACTGGCGAATAATTAATGCCTTTGCTCTTACATGCTGCTATCTCTTCTGCTTTAATGGGGCGGGAGGCATCAACAATGTCAATTTCTCCGGCACAAAACTTTTTAAAACCACCGCCAGTGCCGGAAATACCAACTGTTACTTTAATACTTCTATTCGCATTTTGAAACTCTTCTGCGACAGCTTCCGTGATGGGAAAAACTGTACTAGATCCATCAACTTTAATGGTAGTTGTATTTTGAGACTTCACCGCAGGCACGGCTATTACCACTGTTGCTGCTACCATTGCAGCTAATCCGGTGACTATTGTCAAGGGATTAGACTTAAATTTCATATTCTTCACTACCATACTTTTAACCCTATGAGGCTAGGGGTGATGAACTCAACTAGAAATTACAATACCTGACCAAGGTTAAGGGCTTTTAATCAAAAGTTAAGAAATAATTAAATAGAAATTAAGTTTTGTTAATAAGAAACCCGGTTTCTTCAAGAAACCGGGTTTTTGGGTGCGCGGTTTATTTTGGCGAATCCCCTTTCCAACTCATAAATTTCTCTAATTTACCCTTAGTTTAAGGAACTGTTGACTGGGATGCTTGAGGTTGAGGAGATATTGTCGGGACAGGATCTGCTGGTTTAATTCGAGTAGGTTGCGGAGATGGTGTGGGAGTAGAATCTCCTGGTTTATTCCCAGTAGCTTCAGGAGATGGTATTGTAGTAGGAACTTCTGGTTTATTTCCAGTAGGTGATGGAGATGGTGTTGTAGTAGAATCTCCTGGTTTATTCCCAGTAGCTTCAGGAGATGGTATTGTAGTAGGAACTTCTGGTTTATTTCCAGTAGGTGATGGAGATGGTGTTGTAGTAGGAACTTCTGGTTTATTTCCAGTAGGTGATGGAGATGGTGTGGGAATAGAAACTTCTGGTTTGTTTCCAGTAGGTGATGGAGATGGTGTGGGAGTAGGAACTTCTGGTTTAGTCGGATTCGCTACTGGAGGTGTTGTCGAATTAATAGCTTGGCAAATGTTTTCGTTATAGTCAAAGGTGACACTTACCAAGTAAATTTGAAGTTTACCTGTTTGATTATTAAACCCGTGAGACAGGACATCCTGTTCCGCTTGGCGATCTAAAATGGGATCGCCCGAACTCTTAGTTACAAGTTTCTCACTCGTTGGTTTGCCATCAGCACCAACCTCAATCCCAATAAAAGTACTTCCTTTTGGAGCCTTAGCACAGGCTTCTTTAGGATAGTTACCGGGAATCGTTATTGTCCCGTCAGCTTGTTTTTTATCGTATAGGCTTAAGAAATTGTGAAGATTGATTTTGCCTTCACCATCAGTACGATTGCTGCTGCTAATAGCAATCGTACTGCTCAGATCTCTTATTTGCTGCGATCGAGAAATAATAACTTGTTTGGGATCTTTACCAGGAGGAACAGTTAGAGTAGGATTTGTTATCGGCGGAGTTGGCAGGATATCCTGATCGTCAAAGTTAAATAAATCCTTCACCTTTGGTCTGGAATCTAATACTGGAATTCCATAAGGTCTAGGTGTTACTGGTATTCTAATATTATTTTTCGGTGGATTTACGATTCCTATTCCGTTGACATTTGCGATGTTATAGGGTTTATTTAAAACTGGATTTTTTAAAGTACCAGGGTTCGTTTTTAAATTACTCTTAGGTAGTTTTTTACCAATTTGAAACTTTGCAGGAGATTGTTTCTTAACTGGAGTTTGAGGAACTTTTGCAGAAACTTTTGCAGGAATCTTGGGAGTAGGAAGACGATCTAATGGTGGAAAAGCGGACTGAATCGGAGTCTGCTCATAAATTGTGGGTGGGGCTGGCGAGACAACAAATTCGGGAATACGACTTTGATCTTCTGGGGTTAATGATAATAATTGAACTGGTTGGGGTAGCTGGGATTTTCCACTTGAGAAAACAGAGGTATGGGGTAGGGTTAAGCCTAATGCTGCATGAATTCCTGCGGATGCCATTACCGCAATCGCTGTTGGTTGATTCAGCTTTTCAATTAGGGTTGTAATTAAGGTTATGTAAGACATAAATGGGGAATGGGGAATGGG
>NZ_JAMZMM010000015.1 GCF_024178385.1 Limnofasciculus baicalensis BBK-W-15
AGGCGGCAGGGAGGAGAGTTTTAACTCAAAACTCAAAACTCAAAACTCAAAACTCAAAACTCAAAACTCCCCCTTCCCCGGCGATTGGCAAACCAGGATTGAAGTTGTTTTCGACAGGTAGATTCCATTATTCCTGCAATGACGGGTAAACGATGGTTGGAGAAAGGGCTATCGGGAATATTGGTAACGGTGCGGATTGTGCCAGTTTTGGGATCGTCCACAGCGTAGACTAGAAGTCCTAACCTTGCTAAAACGATCGCACCTGCACACATGGCACAGGGTTCTAATGTAACGTAGAGGGTGCAATGGTTGAGATGCCAGGTTTGCAGGGTTGTACCTGCTGCGCGGAGGGCGAGTATTTCTGCATGGGCGGTGGGATCTTTATCTCTTTCCCGACGATTTTCGGCGGTGGCGATCAAGTTATCGTTATTATCAATAATTACTGCACCGACGGGTACTTCTCCGGATTCACCTGCGCTTTGGGCAAGTGCGATCGCTTCCTTCATCCATTTTGGTAGAGTCGAGGGAGGCGATTATGCCTCGCCCCTCTCTGTTAGATCTGGGCGTGCAACTTTCACTGCACCCAGCTCCCGACAATCTGTTTTGCTCTTATGGTGTATGTAGTCATGACAGCTTTCGTGAACAACCATTAGATTTTTGTCTTTCCAGTTGCTGTGATTGCCGTCAATGTGATGTAGAGGCACTCTTTCTTCTCCCATGAGAAGATGACCACAGTGTCCACAAGTATGATTCTGCTTTTTTAGCAGTTTAGAGGTTTTACCGTCGTACAATGCGCTGTTACGCTTTGACCAGTAAAGGATATCTCCATCGAAAGGTGACTTATTCCCTTTGACATTTACGAATTTGTTTTCGTGATGGGGAACAGCGGGGAAAGCTTGGTTTATCAAATCGGTGACTTGATCGCGATTTAGCTTACTTTCTTTGTTGAATACTTTCCAGGCTCTGTGATTGATGTGCCATAAACTAAAGCGTGACCCATCTAATTTACAGAACTGGTGATAGTTTCTCCATCCTCTGACAATAGGTGCTAGCTTTTCTGCCTTTACCTTTGCCCCATAATTCGAGTTATTGACGATTTTTTTGACTTTATCTCGGAATTTTTTGAAGTTATCCACTGAGGGTTGACTTCTAAATTTTCCGTTTTTCTGCACTTTGAAGTGCCATCCTAGGAAGTCAAATCCATCTGTCGTTGCGGTTACTTTTGTCTTCCTTTCACTAACATTCATCCCTCTGGATGCAAGGAACTGACGTATTTGGTCAAGTATTTTTTCAGCGTCATCTTTCGGTTTGAGGATAATCACCATATCGTCGGCGTACCTGACCGATGGGTGTATAGCCTCGATACCATCTAGTGCTATGTTTGCCAGTAGTGGGCTAACTACTCCCCCTTGTGGTGTCCCTTGTTCAGGGAATTCTGGGTTTACTCCTGCTTTAAGACAACGGAAGATTCCGTCTCTAATACCCATTGGGGCAATGAGTCTATCCATAATAGTAGTGTGGCTTATTCTGTCAAAGCACTTTTCGATATCTAATTCGATGACGCGATTGGTTATTCCATTCTTACCGGAGTTTAGGTTTTGGAACAGGTATTTCTGAGCGTCATGTGCCGCTCTACCTGTTCTAAATCCGTAACTCCGTTCGTGGAATAACGCTTCGTGTGCAGGTTCTATGGCGTATTTGACTAAGCATTGCCACGCTCTGTCGTACATTGTGGGCACTTTTAATATTCGGGTTGACCCATCCTTCTTTGGTATGGGAATTTCTCTTAGCCCTTGGTGCTTCCATCTGTTAACATTAGACTTGAGAGTGTTACTCAAATCAAAGCGTTCCTGATGCGTCAGGGATGCTTTGCCGTCTATACCCGGGGTTTTCTTGCCTGCGTTGAGTTGTGTTACTTGACGTATTGCCAGTAATCTTGCTGCTAGGGACTTCAGAATTAGCTTCTGTAATGACTTGGCTTTACGCATGTCATTGGCTCGAATAGCTTTATACACTCGTCTTTGTAGGCGGAACAGATTACGGCGGTATTGCTTCCACGGTAGTTTGTTCCATAATTCACTAGCTTTTATCCTGTGTCCAATCATGCTCTACATCCAATTTGTGTACTCTGATTGCCTTTGAGCAATTACGCTCAATCCTACCCGAATCCTTGGGGTTACTCGTCTCGTCTCGTCTACCAGGGGTTCGACCTTCCCTGGACCTTAGATTCGTTTTTATTCGTTCCCTCAAGCGATTTTCTTGTCCCTTTAGGTGGAACCAATTCAACCATTGGATACCCTTAGTACGGCTACTCTTTCATCGAGAAGGTAGCGGGTATAAACTCCAATAAAGTCAGGGGGGTTAATCTTTTGCGATCCTGCTTTCAGATAGGCTGCTTTTGTAGGTTCTGTTTTCACCGTGGGGACTCCCCTAGCGCCAGTGTGGTTTCGGTCAACCTCTGATTGCGCCCTGTTCCCAGCTTCAGCCTCTAGAATTCCGAGTCTAGTCACTGTGGGCAGATTAGGAGTCACACCCGTACTTGGTGGGAGGGACTTGCACCCTCATCATCTTGAGAGTTTTACAGTCTTTAGTGGCTGTAAGTGACGTTAGTTCGTGGGTTTAGCCACTGATTCGGTCACAACGAATCGCACCGATGAATCTGATATCCTGCTTGATCTATTGGATGTAGTGTCATTGAGGGGAAATGGGGATAAATTGTAGGGTGCGTTACGCTACGCTATCGCGTTAGGTGCGTTAGCGTAGCGTAACGCAAGCAGATCGTAATAATATCAAACAGCCTCCGGGCTAACAGGTTGTGCCAATAAGGGATCTAATTCACCTTTGCTGTCTAAGGCATGAAGATCGTCACAACCGCCGATATGCTGATTATTAATGAAAATTTGCGGTACGCTGCGTCTTCCATTGGCGCGTTGAGCCATTTTAACTCTAGCAGCATCATCGCCGTCTATTTTATATTCGGTGAAGTCAACGCCTTTCCATTTCAGCAGCATTTTGGCTCGGATGCAGAATGGGCAGGTTTGCCAGGTGTAGATTTCTACGTTGGCTTTGATGCGATCGGGATGTCGTCCTAGGATAGGGTTGAGGAAGTCTAGCATTGTCATAAGGTTTTAGAGTTTCTCTTATATAGGGTAAATCATTTTTCGAGGAGAAAACTGATAGATTGTATTAGTTGCGACAACCGACTTAAGCTATCAGCCACTGTCTAATAGCTTAAGTCGGTTTCAACCGACTCAAAAGATTATTTATAGCAGTCGCTTTCGTCGGTTAAGGCATTCTCAGCTACCAAATTTTAACAAGGGGCTTAAGCTCCTTGTCCTAACCGCTGTGGCGGTTGCTATATCAAGTATATTACTATATTTTTATGGTACATTGGTTCAATAAATAGAATCCAAAGAGGAAATTGAAGTAAACCCACATATCGCCTAAAACCCAGAATAGGAGTTGACACGATGATAGTAGCAACTAAGAAATTAACCTTTGATGAATATTTACACTACTCAGACGGAAGCGATACGCAATATGAATTAGTAAATGGAGAATTAATACCCATGAGTCTTGGTACTGGTAAACATGGAGGAATTATCCGATTTTTGGAGCGAAGATTTGAAGCAGTAATTGAGGAATTAGGACATCCTTGGATTCCCTTAGCTACCCTAGTTGGTGTCCGTTCGCCTCGCGGGGGAAGATGGGACACATCTCGCATTCCAGACGTGACTGTTTTGCCAATTGAACAGTGGGAATCTCTTGCTAATCGAGAAGCGGTAATTGAACTTAATGAAGCGCCTCCAATCTTGGTAGTGGAAGTAGTTAGCGAGTCAACCAAAACTACAGACTATCGTAGCAAACGTTCTGAATATGCTGTACTTAATATTCAGGAATATTGGATTGTCGATCCCTTAGCAGAGGTGGTAATAGTATGCAGTTTAGCTGAGGGTTTTTACGATGCTGTGGAATTTCGAGGGAAAAATCCTATCGTCTCTAATGTATTCCCAGAGTTGAACTTGACAGCTAATCAAGTTTTGATGATTATTCTTAGTTGTTAGTTGTTAGTTGTTAGTTGTTTGTTGTTAGTTGTTTGTTGTTTGTTGTTTGTTGTTTGTTGCTGGCAAATAACTAACAACAAATAATTCTCATCTTAATGTATATAAATAAAGCTATATAATTTGTTACAAATAAATTTGAGTATTTGTAGCAATGAACACTGATTTTTTGATAAAACTACAATTTACTAGGCAAAATGCGCAAACTGAATGATTAATTTGCATTTATTACATAAGGCTATTGGAATTTTTGCCAGAATTATCTAGGATCACCCCTAAGATAAGTTGGGGAAAACACATGACAGCCAAAAAGAACCTAGTTGTAATCGGGAATGGTATGGTGGGTCATAAGTTCCTAGAGCTAATGGTTAGCAAAGGAGGAACGAATGATTGGAATTTAATTACTTTCTGTGAAGAAACCCGTGTTGCTTACGATCGCGTAAATCTCAGTGGCTATTTTTCGGGTAAGACTGCTGCTGACTTATCGCTGGTCGAACCTGGATTTTATCACGAAAACGGGATTAAGATTTATATCGGGGATAAAGCTGTTTCTATTAATCGGGAAAATAAAACCGTCTCTTCAGCTAATGGTGTAGAAATTTCCTATGATAAAATAGTTTTGGCAACGGGTTCATATCCTTTTGTCCCGCCAATTAAGGGTAATGATGCACCGGGTACGTTTGTATATAGAACAATTGATGATTTAGAAGAAATTTCCGCTTATGGTAAAAAATCTAAAGTTGGCGTGGTTGTCGGTGGTGGATTATTAGGATTAGAATGCGCTAATGCTTTGAAAAATATGGGATTAGAAACCCATGTGGTTGAATTTGCACCGCGACTAATGCCAGTCCAAATTGATGAAGTGGGCGGCAATATTCTGCGGGATAAGATAGAAGAATTAGGGGTAAAAGTCCATACCAGTAAATCCACAGTAGAAATTGTCAGCGAAAACGGTAAATTAGTCAAAATGCTATTTGCTGACGGTTCCGAGTTAGCCACTGATACTATTGTATTTTCCGCTGGAATTCGTCCTCGCGATGAATTGGCGAGAACTTCTGGACTAGCAGTGGGAGAAAGGGGCGGTATTGTCATTGACGATAATTGCCAAACCTCCGATCCTAATATATATGCTATTGGCGAATGTGCCCTCTATCAAAACCGGATTTATGGTTTAGTTGCTCCCGGTTATAATATGGCAGGTGTTGTTGCCGAGCGCTTTAGTAATAGTGGTGAGAGTACCTTTACTGGTGCAGATATGTCCACTAAGCTGAAACTTTTAGGCGTGGATGTAGCCAGTTTTGGCGATAATTTTGGTAAGACACCTGGGGCTAAGGAAATTGCGATCGCAGATTCAGTGCAAGGCATTTACAAAAAATTAGTAGTTTCGGCAAATGGGAAGTATCTGTTAGGCGGAATTTTGATAGGAGATGCTTCCGCTTACGGCACGTTACTGCAATTCGTGCAAAATAATATAGTATTACCTCCCCATCCCGAAGATTTACTATTACCACCGCGAGAAGGAAAAGCTCCTGTTGGGATGGGGGTAGATAAATTACCAGATACAGCCCAAATTTGCTCCTGCAATAACGTCACAAAAGAACAGATTTGCGCTGCAATCCGCGATGAGAAGATAACAGATGTTCCCAGTCTGAAAAAATGTACCAAAGCGGGAACAGGTTGCGGCGGTTGCGTACCATTGGTAACAGATTTACTGAAATCTGAATTAAAGAAAGCGGGAGTCGAGGTAAAAAATCATCTTTGCGAACATTTCCCCTATTCTCGTCAAGAACTTTATCACATCCTGCGAGTTAACCAGATTAAAACCTTTGACGAATTAATCCAACAACATGGCAACGGGAAGGGATGTGAAATCTGTAAACCAGCAGTTGGTTCAATGTTAGCTTCCACATGGAATGACTATATATTAAATAGTGCCCAAGTCCAGTTACAGGATACCAACGATTACTTCCTAGCCAATATCCAACGCGATGGAACATACTCGATTGTACCACGGATTCCCGGTGGTGAAATTACACCAGAAAAACTAATTGTTTTAGGCGAAGTAGCCCAAGAATTCGGACTCTATACCAAGATAACTGGCGGACAACGAATCGATCTATTTGGCGCACGAGTGGATCAATTACCATTAATTTGGCAACGATTAGTTGACGCAGGATTTGAATCAGGTCATGCTTATGGGAAAGCACTTCGGACAGTGAAATCCTGTGTAGGCAGTACCTGGTGTCGCTTCGGTGTCCAAGATTCCACAGCTTTAGCCATAGAAGTAGAACTACGATATCGCGGATTGCGATCGCCCCACAAACTGAAATCAGCAGTTTCCGGTTGCACCCGCGAATGTGCCGAAGCCCAAAGCAAAGATTTCGGCATCATCGCTACAGAAAAAGGTTGGAATTTATATATCTGTGGAAATGGTGGTATGAAACCCCAACACGCCATTTTATTGGCAGCAGATATCGACAAAGAAACCCTAATTAAGTATATAGATCGTTTCTTAGTCTTCTACATCCGCACCGCAGATCGACTAGAAAGAACCGCAACCTGGTTTAATAAACTAGAAGGAGGAATCGACTATCTGAAAGAAGTAATTATTGAAGATTCCTTGGGAATTTGCGCCGACTTAGAAGCACAAATGGAACACCTAGTCAAGAGCTACGAATGTGAATGGAAAGCCACAATCGAAGATCCCGAAAAAGTCAAACGCTTCCGCCACTTCATCAACACAGACAAACCAGATCCAACATTAGTTTACATTGAAGAAAGAGGACAAAAACGTCCAGCAACTGAAGCGGAAAAAGAAATGGCAATTACTCATTAGGAATGGCTAATGGCTAATTGCTAATTGCTAATTAACATTAAACCATCCGTTACATCCGTTACCACATCCGTTGCCACATTCATCATATCTTTGTAGGTAGCCTCGGCATCCTCAAAACCTCTGCGTACCTCTGTGAAAACCTCTGCGTACCTCTGTGTTAAAAAAAAGATACCGATGCCACCTCAATAATCACTTACAGATTAGGAAAAATAAAATGGTTCAAGCATTATCAATTCGCGAAAGTATCCGCCAATGGGTAGATATTTGTAACCTATCAGATATTGTCCCCAATACAGGAGTATGCGCCCTAGTCCAAAACCAACAAATTGCGATATTCCGAGTGGGAAGTGGCACAGATATCTATGCCCTGAGTAATTACGATCCCTTTAGCAAGGCATTTGTACTATCGCGAGGAATAATTGGCGATCGCAAAGGTATTATTAAGGTAGCTTCTCCGATTTACAAGCAGAATTTTAACCTAGCGACAGGAGAGTGTCTTGACGATGCTAATGTGAAAATTCCTACCTTTCCTGTGCGGGTAATGGATGAAAGAGTAGAGATAGGAATCAGTAATTAGGAATTGTTTTTTGAGCCAAAAACCCGGTTTCTTGGAGAAACCGGGTTTTTTTGTATTTCTATTGTTGAGAGAGTTTATTTTTTTAACGCAAAGAGCGGAAAGATTATTTAAACAGAATTTCTACAGGACAACTAAACTCAGGTAAAAGAGGACTAGTTAGATTATCTTCCCTAAATAACGTAGCGGCTAATTTTAAAATACCATTTTCCCGCCGATAAACTTCTACTTTTATCTGTTGGCGATTAAAAATCCAGTATTCTCGCACTCCTTGAATTGAGTAAAGTTTCAGTTTCACTTCCCTATCCCGCCTTTCCTGCTCCGCACCTGGAGATAGTACTTCCACGACTAATTCTGGCGCACCTGTTAAATGCCCAGCTTCATCCAAAATCTCGGCTAAACGTTCATTACTCGCCCAAACTACATCAGGAATTACATTATCAGCATCTGTAAAAATAATACCAGGACTAGTAGCTGCATCTCCTAACCCCGTGTTTCTTGACCAAATTTTCAATTCTGTGCAAACATTATCAGCAACATTTTGATGTTTCCAGTCAGGCGCTCTTGTCACAAATAAGTCTCCATTAATAATCTCATAATGTTTGCCATCATTGGATAATAACTCCAAGTCAGCAGTTGTCCAGCGTATTTTATCTATTACTGTGGGGGACATAGGTTAAATCTCGATTGAGCATCCTTGTAGTTTTTTAGTTTAGATACCAATGAACCAGGTATTCTTGCCTTTATGATAGCAGCGATCGCCAAGGGATTGGAGTAAGATAGAGGTATTAGGATACTATCTAAATAAAAGTTCTACAGGACAACTAAACTCAGGTAAAAGAGGACTAGTTAGATTATCTTCTCTAAATAACGTAGCGGCTAATTTTAAAATACCATTTTCCCGCCGATAAACTTCTACTTTTATCTGTTGGCGATTAAAAATCCAGTATTCTCGCACTCCTTGAATTGAGTAAAGTTTCAGTTTCACTTCCCTATCCCGCCTTTCCTGCTCCGCACCTGGAGATAGTACTTCCACGACTAATTCTGGCGCACCTGTTAAATGCCCAGCTTCATCCAAAATCTCGGCTAAACGTTCATTACTCGCCCAAACTACATCAGGAATTACATTATCAGCATCTGTAAAAATAATACCAGGACTAGTAGCTGCATCTCCTAACCCCGTGTTTCTTGACCAAATTTTCAATTCTGTGCAAACATTATCAGCAACATTTTGATGTTTCCAGTCAGGCGCTCTTGTCACAAATAAGTCTCCATTAATAATCTCATAATGTTTGCCATCATTGGGTAATAACTCCAAATCGGCAGTTGTCCAGCGTATTTTATCTATTACTGTGGGGGACATAGGTCAAATCTCAATTGGTCATGACAATCCGGCATCATTTCCAGTATAGCATTTGCTTAATTGTCATTTTCATCTAGTAAATACTAAGGATTTATTTTTTTAACGCAAAGAGCGCAAAGTGTTGAAGTAAGATAGAGGTTGGTGATATTAAAATCTTGCTCCTACGATCGTCTTTCGTAAGAGGTCTAATGTCACAACAGTACTCAACTCAAATTAGATCCGGATCGATCCCTTGCGATCGCAAATATGCCGCTAATCGCTCTTTCTGTTGCTGTTCTCGATCCGCACGTTCTCGTTCTTGTTCGGCACGTTCTCGTTCTTGCTGGGCACGTTCTCGTTCCTGCTGGGCACGTTCTCGTTCTTGTTCGGCACGTTCTCGTTCCTGCTGGGCAATAGCCTCTACTTCTTGAACTTTCTCTACTGCCCAAGGTAGCATTGTCCCAGCTTCGTCCCACCAGCGCAACCAGTATCCTGTCCTTTCTTCTTTCTTGCCCCGCCAGGTTCCCAAAAATAACATCATTTCTGGAATCCAATGCCGTCCGTTTTCATCGGGCATTTGCAATTGATAGGTGCTATTTTCCAGGACGTAAAACTCTAATAATCCACCCACAGGCTCAAAGATTATGTAATATGGGACTTGCAAAATTCGTTCGTAGAAGTGCCATTTTCCGGGTGGATAGGTTTGCTTGGAGGAATATTCTTCGCCTTCTGTTGCTGAGAGAAACTCCATCACAATTGTTGGGATATCTCCTTCTAAATTAGGTGTATAGCTGCGACGTTCTTCTGTACCTTCGAGGGGCAATACAGCAGGCACGTACAACCAATCGGGCGCTTTCACCACCATCTGCTCGTCCACCGTAGCGCACAAGCCAAAATTGGACACTACTAGCATTTCAGGACGAATCCAATTTGCTAGTTCCAGGCTTTCGCGCAATGCACCAGCCAGCAAAGGTTGAGCAGTATTTTCCACGGGATCGTCAGGGAGTTGATAATCGGCAGGCAAGGGTTCCCAGCGAATCTGAGATTGAATTCGAGGGGGTTTAACTGGAGTCACAGTCATAGTTGAGTGCCTCAGTTGGGAAGTTATTTGATAATTGTACTACTTATGGTGTTTGCTTAAGTCCTGATTAATAAAAAACTTAATCCGTTATACTATTAACCGCTGAACTCTGTCTGGAATTTCCAGATTTACTGTAATTATCAAATGTCCATTCTAATTTCTCGCATGACAGCGGTACAATCACCGCTAATTCCCATTGTCGGCGAACTTATTCGCACTCATCCCGGCACTATATCTTTAGGACAAGGCGTAGTTTATTATAGTCCGCCACCAGAAGCGATCGCATCTTTATCCCAATTCCTCGCTGAACCCAATAATCATAAGTACCAAGCCGTTGTTGGTATTCCTCCCCTCATATCAGCAATTACCACTAAACTCAAAGTCGATAATCATATCGAAATTAACGATAATAACTGTATCGTGGTGACGGCTGGAAGTAATATGGGATTTATGAATGCTATTCTCGCCATCACTAATCCTGGTGATGAGATTATTATTCAATCTCCTTATTATTTTAACCACGAAATGGCGATTAGGATGGCAAGTTGTCGTCCGATAGTTGTAGCAACGGATGATAATTATCAACTGCAACCTTTGGCGATCGCAAATGCTATTACTGATAAAACTAAAGCCATTGTAACTATCTCACCGAATAATCCCACAGGTGCAGTTTATTCAGAAGCCGCTTTAAGAGAAGTGAATAAAATATGTCGCGATCGTGGAATTTACCATATTAGCGATGAAGCCTATGAATATTTTACCTACAACGGAGTAAAGCACGTTTCACCAGGTTCCTTTTCTGATAGTAGCGACTATACAATTTCCCTCTATTCCCTATCAAAAGCTTATGGATTTGCCAGTTGGCGGATTGGGTATATGGTAATTCCCAAACACTTACTAGGTGCAGTTGAAAAAGTACAGGATACAATCCTAATTTGTCCTCCGGTAATCTCTCAGTATGCTGCTTTAGGAGCATTGCAGGTAGGGAGGAAGTATTGTGAGGAATATGTGAGTGCGATGGCATCGGTACGAGAGTTAGTGCTAGAATCATTAAAAAACCTGGATGGCTTATGTACGATTGCACCTGCGGATGGGGCGTTTTACTTTTTTCTCAAGGTTAATACTAAATTAGATTCGTTTGAGTTAGTAAAACATTTAGTAAAAGAACATAGAGTTGCGGTTCTCCCCGGTACAACCTTTGGGATGGAAGATGGCTGTTATTTGCGAGTTGCTTATGGGGCTTTACAAGAAGAAACAGCAGTAGAGGGAATTGAAAGATTAGTACGGGGATTGGAAATTATTTTGTCACATAATATCTAGTAGGGTGCGTTATATTTAACGCACCCTACTACTCTATCCCCTGACCATGCTATCATTGACCACGATGATTGCTACCCATAAGGAGAAACAAAATGAACTTCAATCTTCGCAACATCCTAGTCGGTGCGGGAATTGCTGCTGTTGGTGCAGTTGGTACTAAAGTTGCAGTCGATTATTTCCGCAACCGTGGGAAAGAAGAAGTTATTGATGAAAGCCAAGGTGACGCTGAACCTACATCAGCACAAGAAGTGGCTTTTGTCAATGTAGAAAATAATTCCGTCCAGACTTTCCTCGATGTTAGCTTTGGAAATCCTGGTCGTTATACCCCCACTCGTCCGCCCAAAATTTTCGATTATCAAGGTCAACAATACATGGTAATTTGGGCTTACGATAATCAAAAATCGAAAAATCAAATGTTGGCTTTCTTATACGCTCCAGATGGTCGTCACATGATTGCTAGTGTGGGATATACGGCTGAGGCAACTGATTACAATATTAACTTAGAAAGTACACCATTTGCTGTGGAAGTTAATGGGACTAAAATTACATCTGGTCAAAGTCAAACTGGGGGAACCAATGAAGTAGACTTTGTGCTAGCAGGTGCTTAATTCCGCATGTTTGAAGTGGAGATGGTAGCAAAAATCGATAAAATGAAATCGATGTTTTGATTTTAGCAAAGATACAATTGCCTGATAGAATACGCGATCGCTCTTGACTGAAGGAAAGGCGATCGCATTTTATTATAGCAGCGGAATGGCAGGCGCGATATCTGGGTTGGGCGTTAGCGTAGCGTCTCGCGGGGATACAAGAAAGGTGTAGCCTCTCGTAGAGAAGAGATCGCGTTTTTAGTGAGGGTGTTAAAATGTATTGGTATTTAGATTAGTCGAAGAGAAGGGCGATATGAAATTAGATGTTATGGTTAGCGTGAGTCCAGATGGTAAATTAGAAATTCCGGCAGAGATTGAAACTCAATTCAAACCTGGCGATCAATATACAGTTACAATTACCGCAGATAGTATTATTTTTCAGAAGGTAAAAATAGGTTTCGACTGGGAGGAATGGGAACGGCGAGTAAAAGCAGCTAACCCCGATCCTGATGAGTTAACCATGGAAGAAATTTGTGAACTTGTCAGGGAAGTGCGTCGCGAGAAACGTTTGGAAAGAGAGTCGCAACAATGAAAATTGTCGTGGATACAAATATCTTTGTGTCAGGTTGGCTATGGGGAGGTATCCCTGCTCGTTTATTCAGGTTAGCAAGAACTCATCAAGTCATAATTTGTGCTTGTGAGCCAATACTAGCAGAATTAGAGACTACCTTAGAGAAACAAAAACTACAAGCTAAATTACAATCTTTGGGTTTTACCGTTAATGGTTTAATGAGGGGGACACGAGAGTTAGTGGAAGTTTACCCTATTTCTACTATAAACTTGCCTGAGTTAAGAGATCCTAATGATAATATGATTTTAGCAACTGCGATCGCTGCTGCTGTTGATGTAATTGTGACGGGCGATTTGGATTTGTTAGTCTTGCAGGAATATGAGGGGATTCTTATTGTTACGGCTAGGGAGTTTTTGGATCGTTATTTTCCAGAAAATTAGGAGGCGTTTGCACTTGGATCGAGGAAGAGAGATCGCTCTGGCTCTGACAGTGCTATGCTAGATAGCAGAACAATCAGATATTGGCGAGGAAAAAATATTGTCAACTATCACCGATATAGGAACTTTAATTAGTTGCAATCCAGACATACACGATGGGTGTCCAATTATTGCCGGAACGAGTGTTACCGTTGGGCGCATTGCTATTTGGTATAAGCAAGGTTTTGCCGCAGAAGAAATTGCAGATCGCATCGGGTATTTAACTTTAACTCAAGTCTATGCAGCTTTGACTTATTACCATGCTAACCGAGCTGAAATTGATGCAGAAATTGCAGCGAAAGCAGCCGAAGCAGAGCGAATAGAAGCCTTGATTTCTGAGGATCAGATTCAAAAGTTGCCCACCAATATAGCTTTAGAAATACCAACAATAGCTAACTATTCCAGTCGCCGAGAATTTATGCAATTGCCACTAGAAGAGAGGCGAAATATTTTAGCAAAACAAGCTGATGTAATGTTGCAACATTACCAGGAAGATAAAGAATGGCAAGAATTAGAAGGCGGAGATTTAATTGACTACTAACTCTCCTAAACGAGGTGATATAGTGATGCAACCGAAACTGTTTTCACGATTCAACAGATATTAAAAAAACATGTTAAAATGGTTATCTGCTAGTTTTAAAGATATAGCTAAATGAAAGAAAACCATGACCATAACACCAATCAAAACTAAGCAACTGCTCTCCTTTGAGCAATTTGTCAAGCAACTTCCAGATGAAGAAGGGCGCTACGAACTAGTAAATGGAGAAATTGTGAGAATATTACCAATCAGACTGCATGAAACCCTCGCTGAATTTCTGTCAGATACTTTCAAAGACGAGGTAAAACGACTCAAGCTTAACTATTGGGTATCTGGCAGAATTGTGATAAGGACTTTCACTGCAAACGGTAAAGAACAAGGCAGACATCCTGATATCAGTGTAGTAGATAAAACTCTTTGGGAATCACAACCTTTCGCCTACTCAGCGCTAACTGAACCCCCACAATTAGTCGTAGAAATAGTATCAACAAATTGGGAAGATGACTATATCGACAAGCTGGATGAATATCAGCGGTTAGGCATTCCTGAATACTGGATTGTAGATTATTTAGCTTTGGGAAGTAGAAATTATTTGGGCAATCCCAAAGTGCCAACAGTATTTGTTTACCTCATCGATGAAAATGGGGTTTATCAAATGACAGCTTACCAAGGAAATAACCGAATTATATCGCGCACTTTCCCAGAATTAGCGCTGACAGCAGAGCAAGTGTTAGATGTATAAAAAATCGCGCTTGCTCTGGTGTTATCTTTTATATAAGACATCTATCAGGTGAAAAAATGCCAATAGTTAACAAAATACTGGAAATACCAACAGAAACGGGAATTAATATATATAACGTCACTCCCCAAATCCAGGAATTAATTTCAGCGACATCGATTCAAAATGGACAAGCATTAGTCTTTTCTCGCCACACGACTACAGCCTTGGCGATTAATGAGTATGAGGAACGATTATTTGAGGATATTAAGGTTTATTTGAGGAAACTAGCACCAGAGAGCGATCCCTATTTGCATAATGATTTACATTTGCGCATTGTACCCGATGATGAACCGATGAATGCACACTCTCACTTGATGGCAATGACACTGAGTACCAGTGAAGTAATTCCGATAATAGATGGTAAATTAGCATTAGGCACTTGGCAATCTGTCTTATTTTTTGATTTAGATGGTCCTCGGAAACGGACTTTATTGGTGCAAATTTCTGGGGAATAGGAAGTGGGGAGTAGGTAAATGACTAATGACTATTTTGCCAAAATATTTCTGTTAGTATGGCATCAACATCACGGTTGAAGTGCCAAAAGTTAGGAAACTCCACATTGGGGTAATCTTTCCTAACTTTTTCTAAAGAATACTGATAGCAATCATCAAACACTTTCAAGAAATAGCCCTGAAGACTAGGCGAATCATCAATACTTCTGCCTAACCGTCTACGTTGTTCTGCAATAGTGTTTTCCCAGCCACGATTATCGTATAAACTGTTAACATAACAGCGCTTCAGCAAATGTTCCAATAAAACATCCAAGCGACTCTCTAATTCGTGCCTTTCTGAACGCCCCAATGCTTCTATCTCGTCAATTAGATTCTCCCAGTCCAAATTTTTAACATCTCGTGTCTTGAGACAGGCGACTGTATCCTCAAGCCATAAGAGAAAGTCACTTTCATAAAGAGATGTCTGAGTAGCTGATTGTGCCATGGATCTCTTCCTTGTATATCATTTCTATAATATCACCCTTAACTGCTATGGCAAGCTAAGATACCCGATTTATTCAGCGGATGTAAGGAGGGTATACTTAAATCGGAATGGTTATAAAATCGTTATATGAGTCCTATCAGCGACTGAGTAGCTAACTGAAGTAGCAGGAGGTACGATTTTGACTAATTCATCGCCTGAGTCTAACACCCAAAATCCTCTAGATCCCGATCTAGAATTAGATAATGCTGCCTTCAGCGTTGCCCAAATTCAGGCTGAACTTAATTACAAACAGGCACAAGATGCCCTCAGAGACTTGGTAGCTAATTTAGACTTAACCCCCCAAGAAAAAACAGGTTTAGAGTCGGATATTGAGGAATTAACTAATCTTCTAAATAAACTTAACCAAACTTCTGTGCAAATTGCCGCATTTGGTATGGTTGGAAGGGGGAAATCTTCGGTACTTAATTCCTTATTAGGTCAACCTATATTTGAAACCGGACCTCTCCATGGTGTGACTCAAAACTCGCAAACTGCTAACTGGAAATTGAGTCAAGAAACCATCGGGGATTCGGATCGAGAAATCCTGCGGGTGGCGTTACCGAGTATTGGTAATTCCCAAATTGAACTAATAGATACACCTGGGATTGATGAGGTAGATGGAGAAACTCGTGAAGCCTTAGCATTGACAGTAGCTAAACATGCGGATCTAATTTTATTTGTGATTGCTGGTGATGTGACTAAAGTTGAATATGAGGCACTTTGTCAGTTGCGAGAATTTGGAAAGCCGATGTTATTGGTATTTAATAAAATTGACCAGTATCCCGAAGCTGATCGACTAGAAATTTACCATAAAATTAGAGACGATCGCGTTAAACAACTCCTATCTCCATCGGAAATAGTAATGGTGGCTGCCTCTCCTTTAGTTGCTGTTGCAGTACGCCGCCCGGATGGAAGTAAGGCAATTAAACGGCATTCTGGCAAACCAGAAATAGATGAGTTAAAGTTAAAAATACTGGAAATATTACACCGTGAAGGTAAATCTTTGGTTGCCCTCAATACGATGTTATATGCAGGGGAAGTAAACGAGCAAATAGTTCAGCGAAAAATGATAATTAGGGAAGAAAGTGCGGATAAGATTATCTGGAGAGCAGTGAAAACCAAAGCAATTGCGATCGCACTCAACCCTGTTACCTTTGTGGACATCTTTACTGCCACAGTGGTTGATATAGTAATGATTTTAGCCTTATCTCACCTCTATGGCATTCCCATGACTCAACCAGGCGCGATCGCATTATTACAAAAAATCGCCATTAGTATGGGTGGAATCAGTGCCAGCGAACTTTTAGCGACTCTAGGATTAAGTGGAATTAAAGGATTATTAGGTTTATCTGCACCTGCAACAGGTGGGATATCCTTAGCACCTTATATCTCTGTTGCTATTACCCAAGCTGGAGTTGCCGGGGTTTCATCTTATGCGATTGGGCAAGTAACTAAAACCTATTTAGCTAATGGCGCATCTTGGGGAGAAGATGGCCCAAAAGCTGTTGTTAGTCGCATTCTTTCTTCTCTAGATGAAACCTCTATTTTAAATCGGATTAAAGGAGAATTGGCTGCAAAATTGGGGAAGGATGAAGGATGAAGTATGAAGTATGAAGTATGAAGTATGAAGTATGAAATATGAAGTGAAACTATTTTTTTACTCTTCACCCTACTCCCCACTCCCTACTCCCTACTCCCTACTCCCCATTCATCTTCCCATATTTCGTTTCATTCGCTCTAATTCTGCTTCTGTTTCCCAGTTAGTAAATTGTTCTTCTAGGGGATCATTTCCACTGGAAATATTGCGCTGGTAATTATGATTCCAGCCAGATGTTTGAGGAGGTGATTGAGATTTAGAATTAGCATGAGTAGCTGCTACTTCTTTGGCTTTAGCTTTTACTTCAGCCCGACGAGTTTGAATCTGACGTTGCAATTCTTTAGTTTGAGCAAGTCGCTGCTTGACACCTTCCATTTTGCCCCAAATTTGGTTACCCTGATGTAAAAGATTCGCCTCTCTTTCTTGAGCAGCTTGAGCTAAATCTTGTCTGCCATTAGCCCTTGCCTTTTCCACTCGCCCATGCCAGAGCTGAATATCTTGGGCGATCCCTAAAATTTCATTTTGCAAGTTCTTTTCTTGAGTTTGTAAGTCAATAATTAACCGCAGAGTATCTTCTTCTTGCTCTCGTAATTGTTCTTCTAGTGCTTGTAATTCTAGATGGGGATTGTTACGCAAAAATTCATCAAGGCGGTTTTCGAGAAAGCGATTTAGATCTTCAAATAAACTCACGATTGGTATTCCTTATAGTGCAGTATCTCCACTTCTGTTATATCTGATAATTTGCACTATTCCTAATTAGGCTGTTAAAACCCCTCCCTCAGCCCCTCCCCTGGAAGGAGAGGGGAGTAAGATTTTAGGCTATCCTTTCCCTGGAAGGAGAGAGAAGAAAAATTTCCTGCTCCCCCTTCCCGCACTGGGCTTCGCCGAGCTACGCTAATGCAGGGAAGCAGGGTTGTTTCATTCTCCTACAGCAACAGGTTAAAACCTTTTGCTATACTGGCTTTACCGCCCTTCGGCGGTTCAACTTATTTGTTAATCAGCTAGCAAGACTCGCTAACCTGCGAAGGCAGGTTTTGTCTGTGTAGCGACAGATTTCAATCTGTCGTCAAATTTGAGAATGAAACAGCCCTGTGCAGGGAAGGGGGCTGGGGGGTTAGGTTTTTCAACTTACCCCTAGCGATCGCGCATTCGATCGGGTTACGATAACAGTTAGGCTTTTACAAAACTAAATCTCTCTCTAAGGAATTGGAATAACTGATATGACAACCAACCTCTCCAGCAATGCTGAAATTCTTTGTAAAGAAGTTCGCTTGCTCCTTTGTTTGTGGGATTTGGGCGGATTTGAAGTGAAAAAGGGTGACTTGAATCCGCGACTGAAACGGAAGAAGGAGACGGCTGGAGATTATCAGAATGCTTACACGAGTTTAGCAGAAGTAGGCGCGATCGCAATCTCGAAAAATAAGGTTTCTCTCCTGAAACCCAAGGGAATCGAGGTGTTGAGTGAGGGATTGAGAAGCGCGGATTTCCAATTTAATAGCCCGATTGGTGCGAAAATGGCGAATACACTATTGAAGTGGATTCGTGAGGAAGATACATCTGTGATGGGTGCGGTTGTTGATAGTGGGAAACTTGAAAAAAGTGGGGATGGCGCTTCAGCGCCTACTACTAACGGGGGTATTACATTGTATGACGAATTTAAGTCGGTGGCGTTAGACGTGTATGACAAGTTGAATCGGGATTATAACTTGGATAATCTCGTGCCAATTTATCGGATTCGGCGGGAAATAGGCGATCGAATTTCTCGTTCTCAGTTTAATGAATGGTTGTTGGAAATGCAAGCTGATGATATTTTACAGTTAATGGGGGGAGAAATGCCAGATATTACTTCTGATAAACGCGAAGATTCAATAACTATCCCTGGTGCTGGGTTGCGCTACTATGCCAAACGACTGAATTAATGAGATTACTGCAAATCCCTTTATAGTTCCTCACCTCACACTGAATCACGATGGAAAATCCTCCTGTTTCTCCGATAGAAGTCCTCAACGCAGCCATCCAAAGTCATAATCCATTTATCAACGCGGGAATTGTCAAAGAACAAGATGTCTGGGGGAACAAATTTACCGATGTTCCTACTCTAAATTCCCACGCTTCTGATGCAGTTTTTCAAGCAATTAAGCAAGTGCGGACAAGTCAATCTAGCCAAGACAAGGTGACTTCAATCGCCATAACTGCACAACAGGGCGTAGGTAAAACCCACCTCCTCAGTCGCATTCGCCATCGGCTTGAACGCGAAGGTGGTGCTTTATTTGTTTATGCAGGTGTCAATAACTATACAGACTTAAATCTAGTTAAGTACCAATTCCAGCAAACATTGGCAGATAGTCTCAGCCACACTGCTAGTCAAGAAGTCATGCAGTGGCAGGAAGTGGCAGCAGCAATTGCAAACGAAGGCTTCAAAGCCATCAATCCTAATGCTCCAAACCTTTCTCCCCAAGAGTTGACCCACCGATTTGATAAAGTATCTGCAAGTTGGGTGGCGAAGAACAAGAGTTTAATGAACGTACTCACAAAGCAAGTTCTCAAAACAAAACAAAATGCAGATCCCTATATTATTAGGGCTATTTTGTGGACGCTTTCAGAAACTCAGTCATCATTTGCAATTAAATGGTTGTCAGGCGATGAACTAGCTCAATCTAATGCTGAGGTACTGGGATTACCTAATCCTAGTAAAACTAGTCAAGATAGAGAAGCTGAAGCTCTAAAAAATGTTCAGCAAACATTAAATTTAGTGAGTTATTATAACCCTGTAGTTATTTGTTTTGATGAAATAGATGTCAAAAATAACTCTACTGATGACGGCTTGCCAACAGAGCTGGTGATTGCTGATTTAGTCAAGCGTCTCCATGATACCCTTGAAAACTCTGAACTCAGTAAAGGGGTTGTTATTCTCACAGTTATGCTGCCTGATACATGGACACAAAAGGTAAATTTAATGCCTGGTGGTACACCAGATAGAGTATCTAAATATACACAACGAAAGCCGATTGACTTAAAATATATTAGTGGCAATTCAATGGTAGAGTTAGTCACACTTTGGCTGAAAGATTTTTATGAATCCAGGAATTTATTTCCACCTAATTCATGTTACCCATTTGAAGAAAGCGAACTGAAAAAATTTGGCAAAGGTAAACCAACTGTAAGGGAAGCATTACAATGGTGTGCAGAAAATTTTAAAGTTTATCAACCGCAACTTCCAACTAAACCACTTGATCGGTTTGAACTTGCATTAAAAAAAGAAATTGAGGCAGACATCGGAGATTATCTGGAGGATAACTCGCTAATCGCTGACTCTCTGCGTTTTGGATTTCAGACCTTGATAGGTAAGACTTTGGAAGGAGTAACGATTGAAGAAATTACTGAAGTTAAGCCTAAAGCAGAAAATAAGGGTTGGATCAACTTCAAGGTTATTGGTACAGAGGGGGGAAAAGTTGTCAAGATTGGAGTAGCTGTGATTCAGTCTTCTCAATTCTCATTAGTGGCTGGATTAAAGCGCTTAAAGGAATATGAAATATTTGACCTGACTCGTGGATGTTTAGTACGTTCCCAATCCAAGATAGAGCAGACCAAAAAGAATTCAGAAGCCTACAAATTACTTGACCAACTTATCTTAGAAAAGGGTGGAGAACATGTGCCTCTTATAGAAGAGCAGATCAGACCACTAATCGCTGTTCATTCTGTTTATCAGAAGCGTGGAAATTATGATTTAACTGAGGAGCAAGTTTTTGATTTCATCTCTCAGCAGCAGCTAACTTTTGAGAATCCTTTATTGGCAGACATTTTGAGTGACCCTTCCGGTCGAATGCCCGCTGTCGATGAGCGGGACAGCATGGAACTCCTAGAAGACTTCCTAAATCCTTCCAATATAAACGAAACAGATGACTCAGACGATCTTGGTGAGTTGTTTAATTAAGTATGAACGAATCAGTTTTGCTTCAAACAGCCTTATGTCTACCAGCACCTGACATTGAAGCGTTAATCCAAGGACGAATGATTGCAGCAATGCCTCGAAAATTGATTAATTCGGGGCAGCAATTTGCTCTCTATCCAGATAATCCCTCAATTAAATTACTACCCCTTGATCAATACTACCACTCAAGTTTTTTGTCCATTGCCCAAAGGGTTTTTGCTAACTTAAATTTGGAAAGAGTTTTGATTAAAGCTTGGGCTAGGTGCGAATTGTGCCAAATCCTGAATGATTCTGAAGCATTAGAAGTTCTATCACAGTTAACAGTGTGGACGAAAGACTCATTACAACAAACGCTCCTACAAAAACCTTATATTTTTCTGGCTTACCTACGTGTCTATCTGCTACCTCAGCCCCTGGAAGTTCCAGTCCATACTCAAATTCGTCACATTGTTCCTTTACCACAACAACTTAAAGTTTCTGAAGCAACCCCAGTATTAAGCGATCGCGCCTTCTCCCAACGCCGCCACCAACTCGAACATCGCATACCACCCGAACATCCAGAATTAGAAGAATTACAAGGTAGAATCTCTATTCTCTCCACCAATAACTCAACCGCTGCTAAATTAGATCTCTATATCCAAACCTGCTTAGGTTGGAAAACTCCCCAACCCAATAAATTACCACCAGAATACAATTGGATTTATACTATTAAAGAGTTAGGCACTGCTACCACAGGCGGTAACTATGAAAAAGGCACAGCATTTGAACAAATCGTTCACAAAAGTCTCACCTTTCTCGGTTTTGGTGTTGATCCTAATGCTAAAGGTGGTGCAGGTGGGATGGATTTATACTGCACCACACCCTATCCCCTAGTAGGCGAATGTAAAGCAGGTAAAAGTATCCCCGATGCCACAGTTGAACAGTTATCCAGAATCGGCAAACGACATCTCGGCAAATATGACTATGAACAAACTGTTAAATTAATTATCGGTCCTGGGGAACCAACTACATATTTACAAAAATCCGCTCAAGTATCTACAATTAGTATCATTCACCCTATGACACTGCAAAAATTAGTCGAACTCCACGCGAAACATCCCGGTTCAGTCAATTTAATGGAACTGAAACAGTATCTCACAGCCGGACAAATTGACGACAAGATAGATGAATATGTAGATAAAGTTGAGGAAACGATAAAATTGCGATCGCAAATTGTTACAGCAGTAAAACAACTTGGCGAAGGGGAACCTGGAAGCAAACACCAAACCATGGTAATTCGCACCCACTATAATGCTGTATTCGCCAAGGAAACAAACGCTAAACTAGATGATATATTAGTTCACGACTTACTAGTAGAACTTTCCTCACCCTTAACAGGTTATTTAGGGCGAGATAAAGGAAATGATTGGAAAAGCGATCGCTTTTATTTCCTCCGTGACTTATCCTAACTTGCGACTTTTAAGTTTGTAGTAGGCACTTTAGTGCCTAAAAATGCTATATGTATAAGCACTAAAGTCCTTACTACAAACATCTAGTACAAGTCCAATAGCACCAGAGCCTATCTAACCTCTAGCCCCGAATCGCCCCTAACCCCAATAATATTAAATGATAATAGAGGTTTTCTAAATCCGCCAAAGCCGCAGGTTAAAATCAGTACCTATCCAAGAAAACAAGTAAGGCTGACTGATTATGAGTACATTAGTTGTTATTAATACGGCATTTCCCTTCCCAGCCCCTGATATTGAAGCATTACTCCAAGGGCACAGCATCGTGGCAATGCCTCAGATTTTCATGAATCCGGGGAGGCAATTTGCTCTTTATCCGACAGATACCTCAATTAACTCCTTGCAAACAGAACAATATTATCGCTCTAATTTTCTTCCTACTGCTCGAAATACTCTCTCTGAAATTGAGGGTGATACAGTTTTAATTAAAGCATGGGCGAGGTGCGAACATTGCCAAGTTATCGATCAACCAGATTATCTGAAAATGTTATCTCAGCTAACAGTATGGACTAAAGAAGCCTTATTGAAAACTCTCGCTCAACGCGGGCATATTTTTCTTACTTACCTACGGGTTTATCGACTACCTCAGCCATTAGAAATACCCGTGCATCCTAATCCCCGTTTCATGCCTCTCCCAGAAACCCTTACTATTACAGAAGCAACACCTGTATTTGGCAATTTATTCTTTAAACAACGCTGTCTCCAAATGCAGCAGCGACAGTCATCGCCCTATCCAGAATTGAAAGCATTGCAAAGTGCGATCGCATATCTCTCAGATCGTAACCTGGCAGCCAAGGAAATACAACGGGAAATCGCAAATTTTCTCATTGGTGTTAGCGCCCGCCCCCTTAAATCCATGGATTCCGATTTAATCTGGATTGAGAGAATCGCCAAAATTGCTAATTCTCACGATAGTAATGAGTTAAAAATCTTAGTAGAAAAAAGCTTCCACAAGCTAGGCTTTACTAATTCTCAAACTAACAAAGGAGGGAAAACAGAAACACCTGAAGGAATTAACCTTTATTTCGATGCGCCCTATCCACTAGTTGTCACCTCTCCAGTAATGCCCGATGAAACAGGAGAGACTTCAATCCTGGAAGAGGTAATTGAGGGCGTAAAAAAAATTATTGGTGTATCGGATAACAATTGTGTCAAACTAATAGTAGCAGCAGGTGAACTAACACCTGATGAGATTCTAGAAGCCAAGCTCTATCAAATGAATGTAATTCATCCAGAAACCCTGCAACGTCTCGTAGAAATACAAGCATATCACAAAGGCTCCATCGATTTGATAAAGCTGCAAAATTGCTGGCAAAATGTCTGGGGTTCAGCAGATGAAACTATTCAGCAATATTTAGCAGACATTCGCCAAATACTGGAATTACGATCGCTAATCGTGCAACTAGTCAAACATCACCTGCACAATGCCGGATTAAAAGATACTGCCGTTGATGCCTTACATAGAGTATATGTAACATCTCAGTTTCCCGAATCATTAACTATCGAAGAAATTCATGAAATTTTGATTGAATTGTCTTCCCCTTTAACAGGTTACTTAGGACGAATTAAAGGGAAAGATTGGCAAAGCGATCGTTTTTATTTCCTGAGAGATTTGCCACCTATGAGTTAGGAGAATGGGGAGTGGGGAATGGAAGAAGTTAAATGCTGTTAGCGTAACTGTTTTCTCCCTTCCGAATTCCATGGTAATTATCAATTCCGGCTATGCTATAAATTTGTAACGATTGGGTGCAACCATCTCATCTGTAGGCATCTTGCCTGTTAATCGCTGTTTCCCCTGCTACTGACTGAAAATTAATGACATTAATCCTCACTAACGACGACGGGATAGACGCGCCAGGTATCCGCGCCCTAGAAAAAGCCATCAACGGGCAATATGCGATTGTTGCACCTAAAGATCACCAATCCGGTTGCGGACATCAAGTCACCACCCACAGCCCTATTTACGTTGAGCGCCGCTCCAATCTCGAATATGCAGTAGCCGGAACCCCCGCCGATTGCACACGTATAGCCGTATCATATCTGCATACCGATGTCAAGTGGGTGCTGTCTGGCATCAATGCGGGCGGAAATCTCGGAGTTGATGTGTATATTTCCGGTACTGTCGCCGCTGTGCGAGAAGCCGCTATGCACGGGATTCCTGGAATTGCTATTTCCCAATGGATTAAACGTCCCCTCACTATAGACTGGGATGTGGCGACAAAATGGACGACTAAAGTATTAGCAGACTTATTCAATCGTCCCATCCGGAATGGTAGCTTTTGGAATGTCAACCTGCCTCATCTCGAACCAGGTTCCCCCGATCCAGATATCGTGTTTTGCCAACCAAGTACCCAATCCCTTCCTGTCAAATATCGAGTAGAAGGAGATGAGTATTATTATATCGGAGAATATGCAAAACGCGATCGCGAACCTGGTACTGATGTAGATGTTTGTTTTTCTGGAAATATTGCTGTTACTCAGCTAAAACTTTAATGGTGTGTCTGGTGCGTTAGCAGAGCGTAACGCACCCTACGGATAGAATCTTTGCCTAACCCTTCACAATCCCCCCAAAATCTGCCAACACCCGCGCATGATTCCGCAATAACCCCAACAAATTCAACCGATTCCGCCGAATATCTAAATTCTCATCCATCACCAATACACTATCTTCCCCATCAAAAAACGTACTAACTGTAGGTGTAATATCCGCCAAAGCATCCACTAATTTTTGATAATTTCGCTCTGCTTTCGCCGCCTTAGTTTGCGGAACCAACTTGACAATAGCATCATAAAATGCTTGTTCGCTAGCTTTTTGAAAAAGTTCCGGATGGACAACTGCTGTTGGCTCTAACTCTTGCAAATCCAAATTACCTTGCAGCGATAAACGGGCGGAACGGTTAACAGTTTCGTAGATTTCATTAAGTTTACCGTTATTCCGGATCGCTTGGAGGAATAAAGCGCGATCGCGGACATCTAACAAATCCTTTAATGCCCGTTCCTGATATTCTACATCATTCTCACCCAAAACTGCATTGACCAAATCGTAATCTATATTAAGTTCTTCTTGCAATAGGGTGCGAATCCGTTGTAAGAAAAAGTCCTCTAACAGAGGAATCGGTGATATTTTATCGGGATAAATCTCTACAAAATTAGTACAAGCAATACTTAATAAACCTTGCAATTCAATACCTAAATCCGCATCCCAAGTAATATTAATTACTCCATTAGCAGCACGGCGCAGAGCAAAAGGATCGGAGGAACCAGTTGGTAACATTCCCAAACCAAAGATACTGACTAATGTATCAATCCGATCTGCCAAACCTACCACTCTACCTGTTAAACTTTTGGGTAGATTATCGTTTGCCCCTTTCGGTAAATAATGCTCAACAATTGCCGTCGCTACTGCTGTTGATTCCCCACTTTCCGCTGCATATTTTTGCCCCATTACCCCTTGTAATTCTGGGAATTCGTATACCATTTGGGTAACAAGATCTGCTTTGCAGAGTAAAGCCGCTCTCAGACAATCATTACATTCTATTTCTGATACCCCTAATTGCTCAGTAATCGCGGCAGCAATTGTTTCAATCCGCCTTACTTTCTCCCGTACTGAACCCAATTTATCTTGAAAAGTGACCTTTTCCAACTGAGGCAAATAGCTTTCTAAAGGTGAAGCTAAGTCAGTTTTGTAGAAATACTGACCATCCGCCAACCTTGCCCGAATCACCCGCTCATTCCCAGCGGCAATAATTTCAGATTTATTTGGATCTCCATTAGAAATAGTAATAAAATAAGGAGTTAATTCCGTTGCCGTTTCATCTTTAAATACAGGAAAATAGCGTTGGTGAGTTACCATCACAGTTGTGACTACTTCTGGCGGTAAAATCAGAAACTCCGAGTCAAACTTACCCACAATAGCAGTAGGCCATTCTACCAAATTAGTAATTTCATCCCACAAATCCGGATAGAGAGGAACATAACCTGCCAACTTTTGGGCAGTTGACTTTACTTGTTCGCTAATTAGCCGATGACGTTCCGTAGAATCTACCATAACGTAGGCAGATTCCAGCGCTGTGATATAATGATCGGGATGAGAAATTGCGATTGGTTCTGGAGATAAGATTCGATGACCATAAGAAACGCGATCGCTCTTAATCGTTTCCGAACCATTTACTATCTCAATGGGCAATACTGCCTCATCTAATAATGATACCAACCACCGAATTGGTCGAGGAAACTTCAAATCCCCATCTCCCCAACACATAAACCGCCTACCTTCCAACCCAAAAATCCACTGAGGAATCAATTCAGTAAGAATATCAGTAACAGGGCGGCCAGATATTTTCTTGACAACAAAGACAAATTGCCCCTTATCAGTATCCCTCACTGCCAAAGAGTCCAATTCCACCCCCTGCTTCCGGGCAAAACCCTCCGCCGCCTTAGTCGGTTTGCCATCCTTAAAAGCAGCTTGGGCGGGAGGTCCCTTAACTTCCTCTTCCCGATCTGATTGCTGTTTTGGCAATCCTTTAATTAAGATAGTCAGACGGCGAGGAGTCCCGTATACCTCAATCGCATCAGGGATTAGGAATTGTTCAGCCAGACTTTTAGGTAAACGAGACTGCCACTGTTTAATTGCGCTATCAACAAAATCGGCAGGGAGTTCTTCAGTTCCGACTTCTAGTAAAAATTCAGCCATGATAATGATAAAGATATAACAGTTTCAAATATCTTATCTTACCCTTTGCACCCTTTGCGTTAAAAAAAAATATGCCTCCATCACTTGGATATATTGAAAATGGTGCGTTAGCGGAGCATAACGGACTACAAAAACTACGGATTTTAAATAATTATCGTAGTTATTAATTGTGGTGCGTTGTCGCGTAGCGCAACGCACCAGATAAATCTCATTCCCCATTACCCAGTTTCAAAGGATTAGATGGCGCACCTATCCTAAACAAAATGGTAAAAATATCATTTCCTGTTTCTAATGAGTCTCCAAAAGCATCCTCACCGAAATCATAATGATCCCTACGCCATCCTAGCACGAGTGCGGGACTATTAGGACTAGAACCAAATTTATATTCCCCAATCGCACCATAACTTAACTGGTTATTAGATGGGGAAAGATAGGCAGTAATCTTACCTTGAGTACCCAATCTCAGGGAAGCATCCACACCGAGGGCAGTATTAATCGAATCAGGTAATATATTGCCGAAATATTGAGTTAAACCAAGAGAAAAATTACCAATATTTGCTCTTGCACCAACTGAGACAGAGTTATCGATGGGAGTATCTAAAGGATCGGCAGTTTGCTTGAAAGCATAGCGCAATCCTGTGGATAAAGTAATATTAGCATTTTTACTTAGTCTAAATCCGCGTGCTAGACTAGTTTGGACGTAGCTGAAATAATCTCGATCTGGATTAAGATAACCGATAGCATTAATATTAAACACTAAATTATTAAATCTTCGGCTATAGTCACCGCCAATATAGGCTTTAATTGGATCTGAGGTAATGATACCCGTATAATACCGGAAAAGTTGATTAGTGCTGGTGATATCTCCAGTCAAACTCAGATGGGGATAGTACGTGGTATCTTCGGTAAGTTTATCTTTGGTAATAAAGTTAACGTCACGATTGAGGAAAGTTAGATAGATTTGAGTATAAAAGTCCTGTAAATTGGCTGAATTAATCTCTTCTCCGTTGGCATTACTAACAAAACTCACATTATCATTTGCACCGCCCTCACCTCCCCCAGAGGCAATAATTCGTTCCGGACCCAATTCTTGATATTGTATAGTAGCGGCTCGATCCCGTTCCGTTACCGGAGAAAGCCCTAACCAAAGACTATTATAGGATGCACTAGGTAAATTTACCTCTCCTTCAGTGTTAGTTTCGGCGTGTTTGGCTTTACCAATCCCACCTTGATAGACTGTCCAACTATTATCAGGAAGTCTAGCATTATTAGCCGCTTCAAATAAGTGGCGATTAATATTGGTATTGACTGGATTGGGGCTACCTTCTAGGTGAGGATTCGCATCGGGAAGCAATTCTGCTGCCAGGGAAACAGCACCATTTAGCAGAGTATTGTCATCGCCAATAATAACTCCAGTACCTCTAATTGTACGACCAAGTACAGATTCGGTATCATTAGCTTTGAGGATTTGGCGAACTCTGGAATATCCTAATAATAAGCTAGTATCGATATTTTCAGAACGGGAAATTGTCGAGCGATTGCCTTGGGTATTTCCAGGAGTTGCCCCCAGATTAGGAAAGTATAAATCTAAACCAACAACTTCACCATTAACTCCACGATTCTGAAAGCCGGGTTGGGCTAAAATAGCCAGAGTTTCTGGAGATATGGCATCGCCGATATTGCCAAATTGATCGATACGAGTGGGGATAAAATATACTGGATCGATACTATTGCGATCCGTAACTAATGCAGGAGTAAATGTACATTGATCGTTGGGATTACTTGTTTGAGGATTTTGGTCAAAGCAGTTTCCTGTAAAACTTTCTTGGATAATTAATCCTTGTAAAGTTTGAGGATCTGTTTGAGTTAATTCAATCTCCCGATGGGTTTTTACTGTTTGCAATTGTAGATAGCTGCCTCTTTGATCTGAAGTGAAAACATTATCATTAGTTAACTGTTGTTCTACTTCAGATGTAATTCTTAATATACCATTGACATCTAAATTACTAGAACGATTTTCACCGAAGGTATAGCCATCGTTAGTTTCCCATTCCGTGCGATTAGTAATGACATTGCCATTGAGGGGAATAGTAGTAGTTAAAGGATTAACTTTTTCTGGGGCGACTATTTGGGGTGGGATGATGTAATTGGGGTCTTTTTCTGGGGTAGATTCTTGGGAAGTATTTGGTTCGGGGTTTTCTGGTTTTGATTCACAGTAACTTGGTATTTCTGGGGGGATAGTATCTTGATTTGCTTCTGGATTGCTATTCGTTACAGAAATATGTTTTTTATCCTTTGGTGGTTTAAATTCACAATTCGGTATTATCTCTGGTGGGCTTACTGTTGGAATAGGTTTAGAGGTAATGTCTTCCTGATTTTGCTTTGGGGATTTATTGGAAGGGTTATTTTCCGGTGTTTGGGCGAGAATAGTTTGTTTTTCTGTAGCCGTTTTTAGCGCTGTAAGGGATAATACAGCTAAGGACAAATACTTAGGTTTCATCTGGGAAAAATTAACTGATTTCGGAGGGGCTTTATGTTAATTTTTACTTTTAAATATTTAGGACATCAGGATGAAGTTACTTGTATTTTTATGACTTAATTTTAATCGATCAAATAATAAATAGAAATAGTAAATATATTTACATTTAATAAATTACCAAATACCGCCAGGGAATAAATTCCCTGTCTCATAGCTTAAGTCGGTTAAAACCGACTAAAAGATATACATTTTTTAGTTTGTTTTATTGAGATTGGGTGCGTTAGCGCAGCATAACGCACCCAACAATTTATGTAATATCTCGACTTATTAGTCAGTTTTAACTGACTTAAGCTGTTAGACAGTGGTTTGAACCATTGTCGGGTTATCGCGACTCCTGCAATATCTCAATTTTAACGGACTAAAGTTATGGCTGAATATCCACCAATGGACTAGTACTGTTGATATCGAGAGTCAGATTAGTTAGTGTGTTAGCTTGTTTTTTTTCCAGCCCAGTAGAACTTTCCTCGGAAATTATTGTGACATAATTGCTGTCGCCATCTACGACAATTCTGCCACCTGTACCAACTGCAAAAGCATCTATGTGGCCATGATTATTATTAGCACCAGCATAGGCTGCATTCTTACCAATTGCCGCCGCGACAGCAGCATCTGTAACTGCACCCCCTCTCAAATTAAAAGATGCAGCACCAGCAATACCACCTTCTCCAGCAAATGCAGCAGGAGCTAAACTCACACCACCAGCGGTAACGGTTAGGATAGCGAGTAAAACTTTAGCGTTGAATTTCATGACTAGTCCTCAATTAGTTGATAGTAGTTGGCAGGATTGTCGGCGATTAATTATTAAAAAATTACTGATTTATTTCGCTCTTTGTTCTTTTCAATCCCTTCTATAACTAAGATAACTATTCAGATTGAGGGTGTCAGTGAGAAAAGTGGTGAGAAAAGTGAGGTTTTTGGTGATATTTTATAGTTTTTCCAGATAAAAATAGTAAAGTGCCCTGTCGCACACCGCAACGTAACATCATCCCAAATATCCCAAATATCCGATAAAAGTGCGATACGCCCGCTTTGGGCATCGCTCAAGCACAACCCACCATCATCTTCAATATCCCATCCGACGGAAAATAATCTCGTCACGAAAATTATATTGAGGGGGTGCGTTGCGCTTCGCGATAACACACCCTACGGATTTTAGTTTTTTCTCTAAAATTTAGTATTTTCGCTACCCCAAACTATCCGGATTGAGGATAAGATAGCTTGAATAAGCTAACATAAAAAAAAATAATAGTTTTTATTTTATTTTACCGCAGCGAAGGAATTGACACTGATCTGATGGAGCTGCTTAGATCGTTCCTAAGATCTATCCCGTGTCAAAATATTCCATCTCATGTCTCTATAGCAGAGGCATCAGTTAGGATAGCTATATTATCCAGAGAAAAAATAAAGTCTCTGGCGATTCTCCCAACTTCAAAATGAGCAATTGAGTATTAGTAGGGTAGGTTGAAACAATGAATCTGAAAAAAATGCCTGTCACAATGACCAAAGGCGTAGTCCAAAATGCCATGGCTTCCGGAGAATACGATACAGGAATTGAAGCCAAAATACAACTATTGCAAATAGCTATAGCACCGACAAAATTAACTACAGTTGAAGAATTAGTCCTCCGCTACGTTTTAGAGGGAGAATCTTACACAGAAATTGCCTTAAAACTAGGTTATAACTACGATTACATCAAATCAATCGGCTCTAAGTTATGGCAATTGCTCTCCAAATCCTTGGGAGAACCTATCACCAAACGTAATCTTAATTCTGTAATCAAGCAAAAATTAGCATCTGTCAAAATAGATAAGACTCCGCCAAAAAGTCAACTAAATCTACCTCCAAAAATACAAGACTGGGAGGAATCAATTGATACATCTTTTTGCTTCGGACGTATTGAAGAAATCTCAATCCTCAAACAATGGATTCGGCAAGATAAATGCCGTCTAGTCTCAATTTTAGGGATGGGAGGGATGGGAAAAACTGCCCTCACAGCACGGACAGTTGAACACCTACAAGGAGACTTTGACTATGTGATTTGGCGATCCGTCCGTCATCTACCCTCACTAGATGAACTTCTAACAGACATATTACAAGTTTTCTTTGCAGCACGAGAAAATGACCTCGCAGACGATACCAATAGTCGGATCAATTGCTTGCTCGCTTATCTGAAAAATTACCGCTGTTTGCTAATAATAGATAACTACGAATCATTTATTCTTAGCAGTAAAAACATAGAACATAAATTCACCTCTCCCCCTGCCCCTTCCCTGGAAGGGAAGGGAAGTCAAGTCCCCCCCTTCCCTTCCAGGGAAGAGGGGTTAGGGGGATTAAGTTTATCAATCGGTCAATACCTTCCAGATTATGAAGAATACAGTCAACTCCTCCGCCGAATTGGAGAAGAGCGCCATCAAAGTTGTTTGCTGCTCACAAGTCGAGAAAAACCGACAAGATTAGCCGCAAAAGAAGGAGAAAAATTACCCATTCGCTCCTTAAACCTCAAAGGATTAGGTGTCCCTGAAGCCCAATCTATTTTCCAAAGCATCGGACTTTCTCTATCAGAATCCGCCGGAAAACAAATAGTTCACCGTTACAGCGGTAATCCCCTGATATTAAAAACCGCTGCTACTGTGATTCGAGATTTATTCGAGCGAGATGTTAAGGAATTTTTAGCCCAAGATACGTTAATATTTAGTGAAATTGCTAGTTTATTAAACCAACAATTAGATCGATTATCAAGCTTAGAATGGCAAGTGATGGACAGACTAATCGTTTATCGAGAAGGAGTATCCTTAGAGCAATTACAAAACGATTTACATCACTCCGTCAGTAAGTCACAACTAATTGAAGCCCTCAAAGCGCTAAAATGGCGATCCCTCCTGGAAACAGCCATGTCTCAATATAAGCTGCCTCATTTGGTTTCAAAGCATTTAGCCAAACATTCAGCTAGGTGACATAATCTGGGGATTTGAGATATTGTTTTTTTTTGCGATCATGGATGTGGTGCGTTGCGCTACGCGACAACGCACCTTACGGATTTAAAATAATTCTAGAGCGTAGGGTGTGTTGTCCCCCAAGGGCAACGCACCAAAATCTACGGATTTGAGATCGTTGTCTAGCGTAGCGCGATCCCTCCACCCTGATGCCAAAATTAAGAAATTTCACGAAACGTTAAGAATCATGTCACTAAAACAACATCGATGTTGCTTTAGTCCTAAACTAAATCCCAGTCAGAATGTTTGGGCATTCGCCCCCAGCCCAAATCCCTCAGACGTGCCATGGTGCGTCTCTACAAAAGAGCTGGTTTCTTGAGAAAATCAGAAACATTTCTAAATCGCCCATCTACTCATCCTAAAATTGGGCTACCTTTAATCGCGATAACGGAGAAAACTTGGTATGAAATTAGCTTACTGGATGTATGCAGGACCAGCACATATTGGCACTCTTCGCGTGGCTAGTTCATTTAAAAACGTCCACGCCATTATGCACGCACCTCTAGGCGATGACTATTTTAATGTCATGCGTTCCATGTTAGAACGGGAGCGGAATTACACTCCAGTCACTGCTAGTATTGTAGACCGGAATGTTTTAGCACGGGGTTCTCAAGAAAAAGTGGTGGATAATATCACCCGCAAAGATAAGGAAGAACACCCAGATTTAATCGTTTTAACTCCTACTTGTACTTCCAGTATCTTACAAGAAGATCTGAAAAATTTTGTCGAACGTGCCCAAATTGAAGCCAAGGCAGATGTGATCCTGGCTGATGTGAATCACTATCGGGCAAACGAATTACAAGCAGCGGATCGCACTCTGGATCAAATCGTCCAATATTATATAGAGAAAGCCCGTAAAAAAGGTGAATTACCAGAAGGTAAGACGGAAAAACCTTCAGTGAATATTATCGGGATTTCTACCCTCGGCTTCCACAACCACCACGACTGTACTGAGTTAAAGCGGTTGATGGCAGATTTGGGAATTGAAGTGAACGAAGTTATTCCCGAAGGTGCTTCTGTTAATAACCTGAAAAATCTGCCTCGCGCTTGGTTTAACTTAGTGCCCTATCGGGAAATTGGCATGATAAGTGCCCGTTATTTGGAAGAACAATTCGGAATGCCATTCGTGGATATTACCCCGATGGGTGTGGTGGAAACTGCCCGTTGTATCCGCAAGATGCAGCAGATTATTAATGCCCAAGGTGGGAATGTTGATTATGAGGAATTCATCCAAAACCAAACCTTATATGTTTCCCAAGCAGCTTGGTTTTCTCGTTCCATTGACTGTCAGAATTTAACTGGGAAAAAAGCTGTTGTATTTGGAGATAATACTCATGCCGCAGCAATGACAAAGATTCTGGCACGGGAGATGGGAATTCACGTTGTTTTAGCAGGAACTTACTGCAAATATGATGCAGATTGGTTCCGGGAACAGGTGAGCGAATACTGCGATGAAGTTCTGATTAGCGATGATAATGGGGCAATTGGCGATGCCATCGCACGTATCGAACCTTCTGCTATTTTCGGTACGCAAATGGAACGTCACGTTGGTAAGCGTTTGGATATTCCTTGTGGTGTAATTGCTGCGCCTATTCACATTCAAAACTTCCCTCTCGGTTATAAGCCATTTATGGGTTATGAAGGGACTAATCAACTTGCCGATTTGGTGTATAATTCCTTTACTTTGGGGATGGAAGATCATCTGTTGGAAATATTCGGCGGACATGATACCAAGGAAGTGATTACTAAGGGAATTTCTGCTGGTTCCGACTTGGGTTGGAATAAGGAAGCACAGGGAGAATTGAATAAAGTTCCTGGTTTTGTCCGGGGTAAGGTGAAGCGCAATACTGAGAAGTTTGCACGGGAACGTGGTTTTAGTGAAATTACTTTGGAGGTGATGTATGCGGCGAAGGAATCTGTGGGTGCTTAGGTGAAGATTTAAGAGAAACCTTCAGAGATTAAATCTTTCTGTTGGTTTCAATTGAGATATTGTATCCCTTCGGCATCACCCGACAGAGAATTAATTCTCTGTCTCATAGCTTAAGTCCATTGAAATGGACTGAGAATATTATTCAGTCCTCTTTAGAGGACTTTAGCTGTGAGACAGTGGTTTTAACCACTGTCGGGTTTTTGGTTTTAGTAAGAATAAATTGATGATAATACCAGCAAACTTAGTCATTCAAGATCAAAAGATTACCAACTGCATACTTATTTACCAACCTAAAGACGATAAATCAGAATATTTAGCAAAAGCAGGATACATTCCTCAGAATTGGGAAATACTTAAAAGAGATATACTAGATGCTGTAATACGATGATTGGTTTGCGAGAAAGAGTACAAAAAGCACTAAATTCTTAGAAGAGGTAAGCTAATTGCGATATACCTCACGGCGATGACCCACTTTGACAATTAGAACAATAAGCTGTTCATCAAGAATCTCGTAAACGATGCGGTAATTTTTCACACGCAATCGGTAGGTATTGTCCTCACCTTTCATTTTGGTGACACCATCAGGTCGGGGTTTTTGAGCTAATGCTGCAAGTGTAGCAAGCACCTGTATCTGAGTCTCTGAAGGCAGCTTTTTGATCTGGCGAGTGGCTAGGGAGGAAATTTCGATAGTGTAGTTCACAACCCCAATTCCTGTGTGAGTTGTTCCAGAGAAATTGTGCGGTTGTTTTGGAGGTCTTCTCTGGCTAATTTTAGGTCTTCTATGTCTTGCTGTTCTTCCAGTTCATTGAGGTGTTTTTCAATCAGGTAATGGAGGTAGTTTAGAGCTTCTTGAAGAAGAGGCTCTGGGGCTTGTTCGATTGTTTGCAGGAGTTGCTCTTTGATAGTCATGGCAGTCTTCTAGCCTTACTTTGCCAAATCCGATGATCTAATCTTTATGGTAACAAAGTTTTGCAGAAATTTGTCCATGAGCCAGGGCTTGGAGATTCCGCAGTATAAAATAGACTTTGACTAACATTTTGTAATTGCGATCGCATTTTTTGCCTGCTTTTTAAAACAAAAATCTTCATATCCTGATGCTTCACCGAAGCCCATTATGACAAATCATCCGGATTTATCCCCAACAATCTTAACCTTTCCGCCAATATTTCAGCACGTCTTTCCGCTGAAATAGCCCGCATTTCCGCTGCGGAAATTCGTTCTTCTGGTGTGGAGAATCTTTGCCCATTCTCATCATACCAATACAACCATTCCCGCGTAATTCCTTGATAAGTTCCTCTTTCCCTACCAATTCCTAATCCTATCTCAGCTAACCAGACTGGATTACCTGATAGTAACTGATATTCATCATCAATTAATTGATAAACTTCTAAAGGTGGTTGGCGGCGGCGACGGGGATTGTAGATTATATAATATAGTATGCCCAATTCTCGATAATCTTCTTTATTTTTGGTGTATTCTCCTCGATAGGTTTGAGAAACTACTTCTAACACTAATCGCGGGAGAACTTTCTCTTCCCACAAGACATAACTTAAACGTAAATCTTCATCGATAAATCGGTGTACTCCTAGACTCAAAAACCCATCTGGTACTATAGCTGCTTCGTTAGGATTAGCATAAATTCCCATGTCTACGCCAAAATACCAATCCCCACGATTAGCCCACAATAGGGCTAATATTGCTTCTAATAAACCAGGAATGAGATGTTGTAGTTGATTATCCACAGGAGTTTCGTCTGAGTCGGGTAATTCTTCTGATGAAGGTAAGCAATAGAGTAGGTTGTAGTTTAACATGATCTGAATTCTATTTTTAGTTTTTGTCGGAATTAGATTAAATATGTGTAAGGATTAAAAGATTATTGAAGTTATTTACTTCGCCTTTAATTCTTTGAGTCGCTTAAGGGCATTTTGATACCAATATTCATTACCATCTTTTTTCAACAACTCAGCCGCTTTCTCAAAATCTGCTATTGCATCTTTTGTATAGCCTAGTGCAGCACGGACATTACCCCTTCCGTAGTAAGCATAGGCATAGTTAGGATTAATCTCAATCGCTTTATTGTAATCTGCGATCGCACTCTGTTTATCTCCTAAATCAGAGCGGGCTACACCCCGGTTGTGGTAGGCATTGGCATAGTTAGGATTAATCTCAAT
>NZ_JAMZMM010000617.1 GCF_024178385.1 Limnofasciculus baicalensis BBK-W-15
TCACGCCAATTTGAGTACAAATATGGCGTGAGGCTTCCGGCGAAGAAAGCTAAACTAAGACTAACCTCCCTCTGTTTAACTTGCCACAAACCCTGAATGGGGTGGATTATACATTTCCATCTTAAAATGTGGTAATTCGATGATGCGTAAGCCCTAAACCAACAACCAATAACAAATAACCAACAACAAACAACAACTAATCCTGCTGTTGTGCGACTGACTCCGCAGCAACCTTATGGGTAGAAGCAACTGGCAGAGCCTGAGTTGTCACAGCACCTGGGTTGTAGGCTAATGGTGAGCCATTCCCCTTAAACTGCTCCATTAAAGTTGCCATTTCCAGAGCATTCATGGCGTAATCCCAACCCTTATTGCTCTTAATCCCAGCCCTTTCCAGAGCTTGCTGCATGTTATCTGCTGTGACAACACCAAAGATAACAGGGATTCCCGTCTGAAAACCTGCCCCAGCAATCCCCTTGGCGACTTCAGCACAGACATAATCAAAATGAGGGGTTTGCCCTCGAATTACTGCCCCCAAGCAAATCACGGCATCATATCGATGAGAAAGAGCCGCTTGGCGAGCCATCAGTGGAATCTCAAAACAACCAGGAACCCAGATATAATCTACTTGAGTACCGTTAGCGTTAGTATCCACCCCGTGACGCTTCAAACAATCTTGACAACCCTCTAACAGCTTGTTTACAACTAAGTCATTGAATCTACCAATGACGATCGCAAACCGCAAAGCTCTGGCTGGTGTAAAATTTCCCTCAAAAACTGCCATAACATCTAAAATATTTAATCATAAAACAAATCACAGCCCGAAAACTACCATTTTCCCAGATAGAAAGTCGGAAGACTCCGAAAAAAGCAATTATGGCAAAGGGAAATTATCCTCTCCTGTGGACAATTCCCTCTGCCTACCTAGAAAAACTTAAGTTGTTATGCCCGATAGCTTACTTGAACGATCGTTGATAACCGACTATAGTCGATCGAACTGGGATCTCTCCAGAAATCCCAGCTCCAAATCCTCGATTCTGATACGGAGTATCTTAAACTGCCACGAAATAGTTTAATACAGCCACTAGTAACACAAGGACGATCCAGACTCCAGAACCCAAGAATAGCAATCTTTTGGATTGATCCCAGTTTTGGGGTGAGGCGTAAGCCACTGGCACGCCAACAACCATGATGAAAGAAAAAATTACCAGAGCTGCCAATGATAGTTGAAATATGATAGACATTTTTTTGTTCTCCCGAAAACAGAGATGGACTCTATAGCAACTGTTCAGTCCCAACTAGACTTATGTTAAAGACTGCCCGATCTGTAAACTATCAAACTTTGAGCCGCTTTTTCTAAAAACAGGGCAAATCCAGCTAAAGTTCATCAAAGGGCGATCGCGAAAAGTCCGTCACCGACAAATCATGGATATTATACTGTGTCATATCATAACTGACTTCGATGCCCTCGGTGCGGCAGTGGGACTAACCCGCTTGAAACCGGGAGCTAAGATTGTGCTAACAGGCGGCGCTCACCCACCTGTACGGGATTTTTTGGCATTCCATCGAGATGAGTATCATCTGATCGAACGCCGCTCGGTTAAAGTAGAGGAGATTGGGTGTGTGGTAGTGGTGGATACCCAAAAACGCGATCGCTTAGGTAAAGCTGCTGAATGGTTATCCCTGCCCCATCTTAAGTCTATTGAAATCTACGATCATCACATCGATAGCCAAACCGATATTAACCCTACTTATTCTCAAATTGAAGCAGTAGGAGCCACAACTACCCTAATTGTCGAACAATTACAGCAAAAAGCGATTCAGTTGACTACTGCTGAAGCAACTGTTATGGCATTAGGTATCCACGTCGATACAGGCTCCCTCACCTTTGAGGCGACTACCCCACGAGATGCCGCCGCGCTAGCCTGGTTAATGGCACAAGGAGCAAATGTTCGGCAAATCCGGACTTATGTAGATCCTGGCTTATCTCCTCAATTACAACAATTATTAACCACAGCCTTAGATAATTTACACTCTCAAACTCACTTAGGCTACACCCTTTCCTGGGTACTCCTGAAAACCCCCGACTACGTGCCAGGATTATCCAACCTAGCCTCTCGATTAGTAGATTTAACAGAAAGTGATGCCTTACTCCTAGCGGTGGAATATCGGGGGAGAGAGGGAGTAGGGAGTAGGGAGTGGGGAGTAGGGGACAAGGG
>NZ_JAMZMM010000157.1 GCF_024178385.1 Limnofasciculus baicalensis BBK-W-15
AAATTGAACTAATACCTGACTTTGATTTTCTCCTAGCTGGCTTTCCCTGTCAGCCTTTTTCTTATGCGGGTAAACAGCAAGGATTTGGCGATACAAGAGGCACACTTTTTTGGGAAGTTGAGAGATTACTAAACAAATACAAACCTCAAGGTTTTCTTCTGGAAAATGTGCGCGGATTGACAACCCACGATGGTGGCAGAACATTCCAAACAATCGTCCACTCACTCCAAGATATTGGCTATGGTATTCATTATCTTTTACTAAATAGCAGTAACTTTGGCGTACCCCAAAATCGCGTTCGCATTTATATTCTGGGAGTGATTGGTAAAAAACCAATAATTACACTTAGATCCGATAGAGGCGCAACTGATTCCCATGCTTTTAAGCAACAGTTAGCTCAACTAAGTCTTTTTTCCAGCAATTATCCAATTGTGAGAGTAAAAGATATTTTATCAAATGAAGTTCCTGAAAAATATTACCCTTCAAGGGAATTTGAACAACAACTTTTTGAGGCTGTAGATGGGGATCTTACCAAGCTACATGGGGTTCGTCTGATTGACTTTCGTGGCGGGAATTCCCTTCATTCTTGGGATTTGGGTATTAAAGGAAAATGCAATAAAGATGAACGAGACTTTATGAATGCTTTAATTGCCAATAGAAGACATAAGGAATTTGGTGTACAACAAGATGGCAAAAGTTTAACTATTGCACAAATTAAGACTTTTTTTGATCGCGAGGATATTCAAGATATTATTCGAGCGCTCATTAGCAAAAAATATCTCAAAGAAGTAGATGGCAGATATAATCCTGTTAGTGGAAATATGTCTTTCGAGATTTTTAAATTTCTCGATCCTGAAAGTATTTCCATCACACTGACATCATCCGATCCCAACAAGTTGGGTATTGTCCATAATGGGCGAATTAGACGGATAACACCCCGTGAATGTGCGAGATTACAAGGCTTCCCAGAGTCTTATATTGTTCATCCAGATGATAGTGCCGCATATCAGCAATTTGGTAATGCAGTAAGTGTCCCTGTTGTTCAAGCTATTTTATCAGATTTTATCCGTAATAATAACTTGACAAAACAATTCTTTCTCCCTCAGAATAATCAAGATATCTTGGTGTCTTAGGGAAAACTGAGATAGATTAGCCTTGACTTTGGATAGGAATTGTCTATCCTTTGTACACTATACGAATATAGTCGCTGCGCGACTCACCTTATAAATACTGGAATGCGGACGTTTACTCTATTCTAAGTTGTAGAGCGCTGCACGATGTGCCATACAAAACTGAAGGGGAAAATCAGATTTCCATTTCCCCTTAACCTATACTCCAAAAACTCCCCAGGCCGGACTCGAACCAGCGACCAATCGGTTAACAGCCGACCGCTCTACCACTGAGCTACTGAGGAATGTGTAACTAACCTTGCTCACGATTAACTATCATAACAACCTTATCTGTATTTTGGCAACCCCCTTTGGAAATTTTCGTAAAAACACGGTTGGCAGATGGCTCAGAATCTTAGTATGAAGGATAAAGCGAGACTGTTCACCTTATTTTATCTCCTCTTCCATGCTCACCCATCACCGCTTACCCGTTTGTCTTTCGGTTATATCCACAGACTTGCCCGTTTGGTTCACTGTTCAAAACGACGCTACCCTTTATCACAAAGGTCAAAATCGGTTTCATCTACTCTTGAGGGAACCTGCTCTTCAGGGATGGGAGAATGAACCATTAACCACCGAAGCTCCGAAACCACTTCAAAGAGGGGAACACCGACTCCTCTGGTTGGAAATTTCACCCTACCGCGTCAATATGACTATGCAGGGAAACGAAAACTTAAGTTATCGTCACTTCTGGGAGCAAGGGGTGTTCGGGATGAGTCGCTATTGGCTGCAAGGAGACCATAATAAAGGTCATCAGTCATTACAACTGCGTAACTATACCAGGTTTCTCAAGCTAGAGGGTCGCTCTTTCCCGGAACGCCTGGAGCTTGATTATGAATTATGGTCAGATAAGGTGCAGCTTGGTCGCTACCTCCTGACGCTGCAAATCTATCAGTCATAGGACTTACACAGGAAAACTACTAATAAGCTGCTGCGCAGTTAAATTGTCTATTCTGAAAAAGAGTCGCATTGGCTCAAATCCTTCCCCACTCCCTACTCCAAAAAACCCACTCCCTGTCTTCATTATTCAATTTAGCTGCTTAACAGCTTAGTGGGGATGGTGCGTTACGCTGCGCTAACACACCCTACAGATAGATGCTTTGCCTAAATCCTGGGAGTAAGCTATACAAAATAAGGCTTTCAGCTTCCCAATCTCCTTTACTAGACTCTTGTTTGTAAAGAAATGTAACAATTATGCCGTTATACTGGGTTAGCATCTTGACAGGAAGAAAAAAGACCGATAATCTGAAATACATACCCGGGTAAAACGATTGAAAATTTATATGCAAGACAAGCAAAAGGTTACGTTGTATCTCCCGCCAGGACTTCACCGCCAGCTCAAAATTAGAGCCGCTGTTGAATTAGACTCAATGTCGGCAATGGTTGAGAGAGCAATCGTATTCTATATGCACCATCCGGAGGTAGTTGAGGAGGTAGAAGGCTCCCACGGGAATACTTATCAGGTATACAGTTGTCCTGAATGTACCAGCTCTGTAGTCATAAAAGATGGTGAAATGGTTTCCCTGAAACAGCAACCCGGTCTTTTAGATGATGAGCTATCCGTAGGAAAAGTGAGGGAAGAAGTAAATTCTTCTGCTAAAGCGAAAGCTAACTCAGAAGGAGAAGAACAGTTAGTTCCCTGCTAGTTTCCAAGGGATGGATGGATGTGTTGAAATGAAGAGCTGACTGTGTTGCTCTTTTGATGTTTGGACAGTGGTTATTCCGTTTCTAAATAGGTCGAGGGTCATGCAAGAAGAGCTAAGTATTCTGATTCAAGCTCAATATCCGCTAATTTACCTAGTCACTTCTGAGGAAGAAAGAGCAGAACAGGCAATAGCCGCGATCGCACAAACAAAAGCGAACCAGCGACGTGTTTTTCTGTGGACGGTGACTCATGGAATTATTGAATACGGTCAAGCCCGCCACATTACCCAGCACAACACGGTCTCTCCAGAAGCCGCTATTCAATGGGTTATTCAACAAAAAGAACCTGGTATATATATATTTAAAGATTTACATCCGTTTATTGATTCTCCTGCAACAACTCGGTGGTTACGAGATGCGATCGCAAGTTTCAAGGAGGCTCAGAAGGCAATCATTCTGATGTCGCCAGTCCAGCATGTCCCGATTGAACTGGAAAAGGAAGTAGTTGTTCTGGACTTTCTGTTACCAGATATGACGGAACTCAATCAGGTGTTATCTCATCAGTTGGAGCAAACTAAAACCCGTCGCACCACTACAGAAACCAGGGAGAAGTTGCTGAGGGCTGCTTTAGGATTGACAAAGGATGAAGCTGAGAAAGTCTATCGCAAAGCCCATGTAAAAGTGGGGCGTTTGACTGAAGCAGAAGTCGATATAGTCCTTTCTGAGAAAAAGCAACTTATTCGTCGAAACGGGATTTTAGAGTATATTGAAGAAGACGAAACAATTGATTCTATTGGCGGTTTAGAAGAGCTGAAGCGGTGGCTGAGACAGAGGTCTAATGCTTTTACTGAAAGAGCCAGAGAATATGGGTTACCCCAACCAAAAGGGATGTTAATTTTAGGAGTTCCCGGTTGTGGAAAATCACTGATTGCCAAAACCACATCTCGCCTCTGGGGTTTGCCCCTACTGCGCCTGGATATGGGGCGGGTATATGACGGTTCCATGGTAGGGCGCTCCGAAGCTAATTTGCGCAATGCCCTGAAAACCGCAGAATCGATTTCTCCAGCTATACTATTTATTGACGAACTCGATAAATCCTTTGCTGGGACTAGTGGTTCCGCTGACTCGGATGGGGGTACTTCAAGTCGGATCTTTGGTTCCTTTCTGACCTGGATGCAAGAAAAGACTTCTCCGGTATTCGTAATGGCAACAGCCAACCGAGTAGAACGTTTGCCTGGAGAGTTCCTCCGTAAAGGACGTTTTGATGAAATATTCTTCGTCGATTTACCGACACCCGAAGAACGTCAACAAATTTTTAACATTCACCTGAGTAAGCGGCGGCGTGAGATAGCCCGCTTTGATTTAGAACAGTTAGCGACAGTATCCGATGGTTTTTCTGGTGCGGAAATTGAGCAAGGCATAATCGCTGCAATGTACGAAGCATTTGCTCAAGACCGGGAATTTACCCAATTGGATATCATCGCTGCAATTAAATCAACCTTGCCGCTTTCCCGGACAATGACAGAGCAGGTAACAGCCCTGAGAGATTGGGCGAGACAGCGAGCTAGACCTGCCGCGTCCTCCGTTGCTGAATATCAGCGAATGGAGTTCTAACAAGCTTTCTCCTGCTCCCAACAGGAGTAAAGGCTAGCCTCACCAGAGCTAGCAGTTCGATCCAAGCCGTAGTTTGTAGACTCGGCTCATTGCCAAAGTAACACGTTACGTTGTCGTTTCTCTTCTATCTCTACTGGAGGAAATTCACATGTCTCACTTTAGCACTCTCCGCACCAAAATCACCGATGCCGAAATTCTGAAGAATTCCCTCCGTGACATTGGTATTTCGGTTAAGACTGATGCTGATGTCCGTGGTTATAACGGTCAGCGGGTTCGTTCTGATATCGTTGCTGTTCTCGAAGGCGAATACGATTTAGGCTGGTCTCGCAACAGCGATGGTTCTTTTGATTTGATTGCTGACCTTTGGGGCGTTGCTAAGAAGCACAACCAAACCGAGTTGATCAACTCGATCAATCAAAAGTATGCAGTCAACAAGACTTTGGCTGATGTTAAGCAACGTGGTTTGCAAAATGCCAATGTCAAATTGGTTCTGCAAAAGTAGTAGTCCATCTAGGCGTTCCCAAGCTTGCGGGTTGACCATTTTCGGGTTAGCCCGTTTTTTCTTTTGGGCTATAAACTTCAAGAGCTTCCCTGGGGGTGATTGTTACCGGACGATATTTCTTGGGAAATTTTGGAGTATCAACCTGTAGCCAACATCATCAGATTTGATCCAGCCTGTCAAGTAACAATTGCGTCTTCTGCTCAGTTGCCGCCGCTACTTTCTGCTCTTTCATTAGATTGAGAGATAAATGTCTCATACACTACTTTACGGAAACTTGTCAAGCGAGAAAACACGGCTTTAATTTTTATGTAGTTAGGAAAATATCCGTGTTTTCCTCATATTCATCAAAAGAGTAGTCAACTAGGGTAAGGAATGATTGGGGTATAAAAAGTTGGTGAATTATCACAACCACTGACGTAAAACCAAATCCCTGTCAACTTTCCAGCTTTATTTACAGGGGCTTGCAGCCCCATAAAGTACACCGACCAGAGGTTCAGTATGCGAATCTTGATTGCTTACCCAGTTGATGAAGATGTTCTGCTTGCAATCCTTAATGACAACGTTATCTATCGCCCTGACTTGCAAACCAAGGGAAGCCGTTTCGTAACAAAGGCATTGACTGAGCTTAGACCTGATGTTCTGATAGCTCAAGAATTGCCGGATGAGCAGGCTGTTCAAAGTTGGGTATCCGCAACGCCCAAGTCAGCACGGTTCATTGTGCAAAAAGGTAACATCCACCAGGATGGTGAGGCTCGACAGTCCTGGTTTGCAGGTGTTCCGGTTTTTACTACAGCACTGAATGATCGGATTCATCCCGATATCCAGCCACTGAGCGTGGCTGAACGTGTCCATACCGAACGACTTGTGTGGGGGGGGGATTATACACTAAGAGTGTCATTTCTGAAAGTCAAAAAGCATCTGTTGTGCTCGTCGGTGCGGGCATTGTCAATCTTATAACCGCCTATTATTTGACTGAAGCGGGTTACAGCATTACGATTTATGATGCCTCTCCCGATCCTAGGGAATCTCAACACTGGTCAAGATATGGCTGTACGCGCGGGGGCGGCGACGCGAGGATGTTTACCCTCACTGAAGCTGATAATTATAACGACAAAGACTTTACAGGGATCGCTCACTTCAACAATTTATTCGGTAGTAAAGTGTCGGAATCTGGATGGGTAATCTGCGATATAAATAATATCTCTATACCAGAACAGACATGGATACACGAGTACGAAGCAGTTCCCCCATGGTTGGCAAATGTATACAATGATGATATTTTGTCTTTCAATCATGAAAGCCATCCCTTGTGGGAAGACTTGATCGAGAACGCTTCCGAACTATTCCAAGGCGTTGAACTCCGAGAAGGCATTGTCCGTCTGTACTCAGACGAAGCACATTATAGACAAAGTATTGAACGCCATAGAAAAATACAGTCTTTGAGACGTGCCTTCATGCCCGAAGAGTTGACAGAAATATACCCCGCCTTAGCAGATGCTTGTGCCAACGGCGTAGTTGCTGGCGCAATGGAGGTGGTTGGTTTTACCCTGAATGTCCATAAATTCATCGCCAAGTTACTTGCGCGTTTGGAGAAAGTAGGTGTCCAATGTTTCTGGAATCAGAGCATTACAAAAATTATTCGGAATCACCATGGCGTTGTAATCGGCTTGGAGTCAAGCAATCATACGATTACCGCAGATAATTACGTCATCTCTCCCGGTGTATATGGTAGTGGATTCCTGAGAGGTACACAAACGGAGAACAAAATTCAGGGCGTGTTAGGTGGATGGATGCTTATTCCGAATCTAGCACCGAAGTTAGAGCATTCGTTAAAAATTGCTCGCAAGGGTCACATCACGGAAGATGCGAATGTCACCGTAGCCACAGATTCTAAAGGAGAAGAGATTTTGATCTTTGGCTCGGGCTACGGCTACACTGGTCTTGACCCCAGTAATATTCTTCCCGATGATCTCGAAGCGATGTACTGCGGCATAGAGGATTCAATTAAACGCTATTTCCCTGCTGCCTACGAGGCAGCAAAGCAAAGTGGATTGTTGGAGGCAAGCCGTCGATATTGCGTGCGTCCATGGACATCCACCAGTCTTGGGGTTTTTGAGGCTATTGAGTCCACCAGTGACGGCAAATTGATCGTTACTGGTGGACACAATACGGGGGGTTTTACGCAATCGCCAGCAATTGCCAAGGCGGTGCTGGCCGCACTCCGAGGGGAATTGCATCCCATGCATCATCTCTATCATCCGAACCGCTTTGCCTCCTTTTACTCTCAAGTTCCCCGGCGACAAATCATCGAAACTCCTGTGGCGCAATGATTATGGGGATGTTGGCTTATAGAAGCGTTGTGCTAGATTTTACAGAAGTAGCAGCAGTGGCTGCTAGGTGGAAGTGAGATGGTTTAAGCTGCGATGTATTTAATTTGATCGGAGGATCTAAGCAAGGATTGGGTTGCAGCAGCTAAATTATTCGATTTAGCTGCATATCAGCTTAATCGCCAAAAACTTTGTGATGCTATCGGGAGGACACGCTTCCTAATTCTTAGAAATGGACTCTAGACATGGAGTAACTTAAAATTTTTGTAACACAACCGCTTACTGAAACAGCGTAGGTGTAGATGAGAGGTAACTTGTGTGAACATTGACAGTACTGGAATATATCTATCGTGATTAGAAAAACTAAAAATAGCTATACCACTGTTAACACTTGTGGTGATCGCCTGCGTATATTGGCGCTATGTTCCGATGATCCACAACACCATTATCTGATATCAGAACTCGCGGCTCGATTTGACCTAGTAGGCGCTATTATAGAACCAGGTAAAGACCAGTACAAAAGGCTTTGGCAAAAGGCTAGATACACCGACTGGCTGTTTCGGTACTGGCATATTAATCGCCAAAAATTCACTGGTAGAAGCCGCTATCGGTGGGACTATTTCTCACCGCTTATACGCAATACTGGTCAGATAAACAACATATACGTTGATTGGATAGGCTCTCAAGAGACGGTCGAAGCCATCAGAGATTTCAAACCCGATCTCACGGTGGTGTGTGGCACCATGTACATCCCTAAACAAGTCATCCATGCAGCAGATTTCATGATCAATGTGCATGGGGGCTATCTTCCCGATTACCGAGGCAATCACTGCATCTTCTTCGCTTACTACAACGCAGACTACGCCAAGATTGCGGCAACGCTGCATGTGGTCTCGCCTCAACTGGATGGAGGCGAAATTATTGAAATTGTGAAACCACCAATATACCCACACGACAATGATGAGCATTTATATTGCCGTGGCTTACATTTGGCAATGCTCAGACTGTTCGATCTCATTGAAGGTTTTGAGGCTGGTCGTCGATCTATCCAGTGCTATCCCCAGATAGGCGAGGGAACGATGTATCGGCACAGCAGCCGTAAACCGCATCATGACTTTCTACTGTGGTTAAGAAAGTCTCTAGGGCTACAACAGGTGCCTCATATTCCAGTGCAAAACTTCGAGCGTTTCTCGCTCCCACAGCAGGTTGTAGAGGAGAGTTTGTCATGCGAATAGGGATACTAGAGACCGATCAAGTTTCCCATGATCTCATAGACGATTTTGGCAGCTATGCTGATATGGTGGAAGCATGGCTGCGTCAGGAGTGCCGAGAGTTTGCGTTTAGCCGTTATGACGTGGTGCAGCAGATTTATCCACAACACATTTCTGAGTGTGATGCCTACCTCATCACTGGCAGTAAAGCTAGCGCCTATGACCAGGCTCCCTGGTTATACACACTCTCTCAGTTTATCCGTAATCTCTACATACAATCCAAGAAAAAGTTGATTGGGATCTGTTTCGGTCATCAGCTAATCGCGCAGACACTTGGCGGAGTAGTACACAAATCGCCTAAAGGTTGGGGAGTTGGGTTGGCAAAAAGTGAGGTATATAAAACCAAACCTTGGATGATACCCATTGCCAATAGTTTCAAATTGTCGGTGATCCATCAAGACCAAGTGATTAAATTGCCTAAGAATGCGACGGCGATCGCGGGAAATTCTTTTTGCCCTTATAGTGTCGTCACATACGGTGAATCTGTCTTGACTTTTCAGGGACATCCAGAGCATCAAAAGACTTACACGCAGGCGTTAATGGTGCGCCGGAAAGATTTCATGGAAGAAGCCGTGTTCTCCGCTGGCTTGCGATCGCTGGATGATGACTCCGACGCTCAACTGGTCGCAAAATGGGTCGTCAATTTCCTTGAGGTCTGATAAATAGCAATCTTGGTGAGTGATTGTTACTTTACATCTTGTCTTGAATATTCCTCATTAAATGAATAAGAATGCTAATTGATAGTCCAGGGTTCAAGGCTACAGAGGAAGCATAAGACACAGCGGGATAATAAAGGATAATGAAACGAAAAATATCAAACGGGAGTAGGGGTATATTGGGTCAAGCACAACCTAACTATCTAGTGCCAATGGGTTATTTATTAGCGGTAGTTGCCACTATAATTTGGGCTGGCAACTTCATCATTGCTAGATCTTTTAATGAGGATATTTTACCAGTAGGTTTGGCTTTCTGGCGATGGACGATTGCTGTCATAACATTGACACCATTCGCTCTCCGCGTGACAGTTGAAGACTGGAAACTAGTCAAAAAACATCTCCCCTACTTGGCCGTATCTGCGTTGTCAGGTGTGACTGTTTTTAACACCTTGATTTACATTGCGGGTCACACAACACAGGCGATGAACCTATCCTTAATCGCCGCTTCTTCTCCGATTTTTATCGTACTCATGTCTCGTCTCTTTTATGGCGAAGTTATTTCTTTAACACGGGCTACGGGCATCATAGTTGTGGTGATTGGTGTCCTCTTGTTGATTACAGGAGGATCGTTAGAGAGGCTGTTAAGTATTTCCTTCGCTATTGGCGATTTGTATATGCTGTTGGCAGCGATAATCTTTGCTGGTTACACCATGCTGGTAAAGCGTAAGCCGCCCGCTATGCGTATGATAACTTTCAACTTATGCACTTTTAGTTTAGGGTTGTTGTTCTTAGCACCCTTCTATGGACTGGAATGTTGGATTTATCATCCTGTTGTCTTGAATCTTTCAATCATGCTTGCCTTACTCTACGTCGGGATTCTTTCCTCTGTGGTAGCTTTTCTAGCATGGAATAAGGCAATTATCATAATTGGTCCTTCCCGCACAGCCTTAATTTATTACCTGATTCCAGTCTTCAGCGGTATTGCTGCGTGGCTTATTATAGGTGAAGAAATTTCCTTAGTCCATATCTTTAGCATGTCAATCATCATCAGCGGCATTATTATTACTAACCGCACAACTTCATGATAGGTTAAACTCAGATATATTAGGATTTATCCTGATTTAACTCCTCATTTGTATCAACCGCGATCGCGTTTAATTATCTTGAAGACAGAGAGTGTGGTCTCGTTTTATCCTAACTTCAATACTTTCACGAAATATCAGCGATCGCAATGATTCAAACCATACCGAAATTCTCTGTCCATCCCGGATACTGCCCACAGGCTGAAGACACAACTGTAGAAACAGATTTACTGACATTTCACTTGCTCAGGAGACGAACTTGTAGTGAACGTTTGAGGATGGCAGCATCCCTCACCCAAAGCGCCCGTAAACTCTCATTATTTTCCCTACGGCAACAATTTTCTCATCTTTCCCCAACTCAATTCGCCCAAAAGATTGCTTTAGCGTGGTTGCAAGAATATTGCCCCTCTAATTACATTCCCACAGGAGAATTTACCATGTGGATTCAGGATTCGGTACAGCTAGCTGTCAAACTCCATCCCATTTTTGAGGGCTTAGGAATTTCCTATTACATCACTGGTGGGGTAGCTGCAATTTCTTATGGTGAACCCCGCACCACACAGGATTTAGATTTGGTAATGGCAATTTCTCCCCTTGATATCGATCGCCTTAACGATGCACTATGTCAAGCGGGTTTCTATGTTCCTGGTGTTGATGATGTAAAATCGGATCGGATAAAAATTATGCAAATTACGGATATAGAGAGTATTAGTCGTGCCGATCTAATTATAGCTGGAAGTGATGAGTTTGAGTTATTAAAATTTTCAAGACGACGGGCGATTGAGTTTGAAGATACGGCGCTATATTTTGCTTCCCCAGAAGATGTTATTTTAAATAAGTTGCGGTTGCGGCTGCAATCTGGTTCAGAAAAACAATGGCGTGATGTTTTGGGAATCCTCAAAGTCCAAGGTGAACTACTTGACTTTGATTATTTATGGCAGTGGGCTGAAATTTTTGGTTTGGCTAATGATTTAGATCGAGCCTTTACTGAAGCTGGTTTTTTTGGTTTCTAAATCAGACATTCAGGATATCATTAGCATCAATCCTTAATTTTGTCGTTTCCATAAACAGATCGAGTATTAAAATCATGAAATTTATAAAAATAATAGCATTATTATTAGCGATCGCTAATAATTGGATTGAGGAATCTATCTAATTATTTCCCATACCCCAACTCCTAAAATTTCCCCAAATCATCGCCCCTAACTTCCCACTTTCCCATTTTATCCTTCCTCCTCAATTTTCACATCTACCGCCTCTAACTCAGCCTCCAACTCCTCAACAGTCGGCAAACTTCCTTGTAACTCCTCCGGCAAAGCCTCCCGCAATTGATAAGTCGAAACCCCGATAGGCTTATTCATATCCCGTAAAGCATATTCCACAATCTTTTGCTTTTTATCCTTACATAAAATTATCCCAATAGTCGGCATATCATCCCGATGTCTGAGTAAATCATCCACAGCCGAAACGTAAAAACTCATCTTCCCCGAAAACTCCGGTTTAAAGGCTTCCACCTTCAAATCGATCGCCACAAAACAACGTAGACGCAAATGATAAAATAATAAATCAATATAAAAATCTTCCCCTTCCACCTCCAGATGATACTGGCTACCCACAAAAGCAAAACCTACCCCCAACTCAAGTAAAAAGTCGCGAATACGTTCTATTAAAGCCTTCTCTAATTCTCGCTCATGTGCTTCCTTTCCTAAACTGATAAAGTCAAAATTATAAGGATCTTTTAATAACTGTTGAGCTAGTTCAGATTGGGGGTTTGGCAGAGTACGAGAGAAATTAGTATCAGCTTTTCCTTGTCGCCGATATAGTCCACTTTCTATCTGATGGACTAATACATTTCGACTCCATCCTTCTTTGATAGTTTCTCTTGCATACCACAGACGTTCCTCTGATGCTTTCACCTTCTCTATTAAGGCAATATTGTGATACCAACTAATTAGTGCAAGCACCTCTTGCACTAATTGCAAATCTGGGTAAGCTTCCGCAAAACTCCTCATATACTTAAGATTACGAGATGAGAAACCCTTCATTTCAGGGAAAGCTTTGCGTAAATCAGTCGCTAAAAGATCGATAACTTTAGCACCCCATCCTTCCTGTTGTTGCCGATTTAAAATATCCTGTCCAATTTGCCAGTAAATTAGCACTAATTCCCGGTTAATAGAAAGTGCCGCTCGTACTTTAGCACTGCGGATGCGTTCTTTTAGTTCGCGCAGAAAATCATTATAATCTTCTGGAAGTGATAAACTATCCGCCATATTCTAACCCTATTCCTTATTGCCCATTACCAAAATAAACTCGTGCAGCAGCACAATCTGCCTGAATTTGGCTTTTGAGGGCATCCAGAGAAGGAAATTTGGCTTCTGAGCGCAAAAACTTCTCTATACTCACTATTAATGTTTGCCCATATAAATCACCAGTCCAATCTAACAGATGAATCTCGACTGTCAGACTAGTGCCATTTACAGTAGGGCGCATTCCAATATTCATCACACCAAACTGCTCAGATGCCAGGGATGAGAGTGAGGAAGTACTGACTCTGACACAGTATACACCATGTCGGGGCAAAAACTTGTCTGGGGGTAGTTGAAGGTTTGCAGTGGGAAATCCAATTGTCCTGCCCATCTGCTGTCCTTTGATTACAACCCCTGTGAGGGAGTAGGATCTTCCTAGGAGTCGGTTTGCCTTATCAATATCCCCTGTTTCGAGAGATTCGCGAATCAAAGAACTACTAATACGTTCTCCCTCATAAGTGAAGAGCGGTACAATGGTAACATCAACCCCGAATGAAGACGCGATCGCACGCAAATCGTTTGAAGTTCCCAACCGTTGATTGCCAAAGCGAAAATCTGCCCCCACACTAACATGGGTAGCTTTTAGCTGTTGTATCAATATCTTTTCGACAAATTGCTCCGGAGTTAAGGAAGCAAGTTCCCGATCGAATGGCAATAGCACCAATTGTTCCACACCCAAGACACTAAGCCGTTTGACTTTTTCTGCCCTTGGTGTCAGGAGTTTCCACGCTTCACCCGAAAAAAATTCGCGGGGGTGAGGATAAAAGGTTGCCATTGTAGCATAAACATGGTCATTCGCTGCACCATTTCGGATTGGCAACGTTTCCTTGAAGTTCGATTCGTCTAAATTGTCTAGTCCTTTTTGCTCTTCTAGGGCAGTTGAAGCTCTAGATTCCTGCAAAATTGGTTGAATAACCTGTTCGTGCCCTCGGTGAATGCCGTCAAAATTTCCTAGGGCAACAGTAGTTGGTGTCAAAGCCGTGGTTGGAGAAGATGTAATCCACACGCTTCACATTTTTACATATTTGGACTTCCGGCGCAATTGGCTAAATCTTTGGGAATGGGAAATGGGAGAGTTTTGGAGAGCGTTGCGGGACGAAGTCCGTTTAAACTCCCCCTTGTCCCCGGTGTGGGGTGTGGGGTGTGGGGGAGGAGAGTTTTGAGTTTTGAGTTAAAACTCCCTTGTCCCCCTTGTCCCCCTTGTCC
>NZ_JAMZMM010000158.1:0-1261 GCF_024178385.1 Limnofasciculus baicalensis BBK-W-15
ACAATACTATCAAACTCTGGAATCTGAGGACAAATCAGGAGATTGCTACCCTGACAGGGCATTCAGATTATGTCAATTCTGTCGCCTTCAGCCCCGATGGTAATACTTTAGCTAGTGGTAGTGATGACAAAACTATCAAACTCTGGAATCTGAGGAAAAATCAAGAGATTGCTACCCTGACAGGGCATTCACATTTTGTCTTTTCTGTCGCCTTCAGCCCCGATGGTAATACTTTAGCTAGTAGTAGTGTTGACTATACTATCAAACTCTGGCGTGTACCTCAGTAGTTTTGCCGGGAAGTTGGGATTTTTTTACTTTAACTCCAAACCTTTAAGCGTTTCCGGAAGAGAAGATAGCTCTTTCACCCCATACCCCCGTTTTTTAATCAAATTCTCCAATTCAACTACCCGTTTCCGAGACGCGGGATGTGTGGATAAAAAGTCAATATTTCCAGCAATCCCCTTACTCGACTGGGCAAAAAAGTCTGTTGCCCCAGCCACATGTCCGTAAGTATTATATAACAAAGTCAACCCAAACTCATCGGCTTCTAACTCCTGAGATTGGGAAAACTTAGATTGTCCAATTGCCGCAATACTAGAAGCCGCCGCCGATTGTAAACCGCCAGCATCACCAATAAAATAGGCTAAGGCAATCCTTACTAATAATACCCTTCCTAGACCCCGTAAATGATCTCGATGAGCAAAATGTCCCAACTCATGCCCTAATATCATCATTAATTCATTTTCCGACTCCATCTCCTTTAACAAACCACCATAAATTACAATAGCATCTCCCGGTAAAGCCATGGCATTTACCGTAGAAGTCGGCAAGTACAATACTCGGTAATCTCGCCCCTGCTTCTGCTCCGATGGTAACTCCTTCTCCAATCTATCTAATAGCTGATTGAGGGTAGTTTGAGTAGGAGAATCTTGAGCTTGCTTTTCGTAAACTGGTACAACTAGCGCCCCTAACTTTTGCTCCACACTAGGTGGAATTATTCCAATTATTCCATTAATTGCTAGGTTCAACAACCAAAAAACACCTACAATAAATCCAAGGAATAAACCTAATAGAATCAGGAGTTGGCGATTACTAGGGGGAGGATTGCGAGTGCTAAATGTATTATTTGTCATTTTTTATTGGTTGTTTGTTGTTGTAGCTTAGAATCAGATTTTGCACCACTCTCAATAACCGCCAGTGGTTAAAACCACTGTCTAATAGCTGAAGTCCGTTAAAACGGACTGAAATACCCATCCAGAGC
>NZ_JAMZMM010000158.1:1361-13769 GCF_024178385.1 Limnofasciculus baicalensis BBK-W-15
AATAAAAGTAGGGTGGGCACTCCCCACTAACCTCATAATCAGCTTTTCAAATTCTCAGGGGGAGTGCCCACTGTCTAATAGCTGAAGTCCGTTAAAACGGACTGAAATACCCATCCAGAGCAATAAAAGTAGGGTGGGCACTCCCCACTAACCTCATAATCAGCTTTTCAAATTCTAAGGGGGAGTGCCCACCCTACATGAAATTGGTGCAAGTTATCAGTTAAAATGAACTGAAATACCCATCCAGAGTCGGTTTCAACCGACTTAAGCTGTGAGACAGGGATTTTAATCCCTGGCGGATTTTCGGGATTATTAACAATGTGCAAGCTCTAAATTAGAGCCAATTGTTAATTACTCTTAGTTGGGCGAAAAGGATTTAAGAAATTAATCAGAGAATAAAGTTCGCGAGATTGTACCCATAAACGTCCCCGCCCCCGGAAACGACAAACCAATCCTTCACCGCCTAAAATACCTGTTCTCAAACCTCGAAATGACAAACCACCTAACATCTCAACGTTATAATTTAAACTATCTTCAAAAGCAACAATATAACCAGTATCTACTACATAATCGCCCTCAACCGGAATTTCCACAATCCCACCATAGGAAGAAAACCAAATAGATCCCGTGCCCGTTGCCCGAATCAAAAATAACGATTCTCCACTAAAAAATCCCTTAAATCCTTGAAACTTAGTATCAATTTCCACAGTTGTACTAGATGCCACAAATCCAGCAGATTGAATCATCAAAGCATTACCTTTGAGATGATAATGCTGAATATCACCAGGCACACCAGGAGAAACATAAAGTTGTCCCGCTTTCCCTTCAGCAGTAAACTCACTCATAAATAATGACTCTCCACTCACCATCCTACCCAAACCTTTCATCAAGCCACCTTTCACCTTAGATGTCATCTTGATGCAAGAATCCATCGCCGCCATCGCCCCAGATTCAACTAATACAGTTTGATTCGCCTGCAAGCTAAGAATTAAGGAAGAGTATGCAGGAGCATGTTCGATTTGATAAGCAATTTCGTTACTCATTGTTGTTGGTTGTTGGTTATTGGTTATTGGTTATTTGTTATTTGTTATTAGTCTTATTCCCCATTGCCTACTCCCCACTCCCTACTCCCCACTCCCCCTCTTATCTAGGCGGTAATTTAGAACCCACAATAGAGCCAAAAGCACCAGGATTATGTGTTTGACAATAGACTTTACCCTCTCCCTTAAATCGACAAACAAATCCTTCTCCACCTAAAAAAGCCCCAATCCAGCTAGAGCCTGCCTTAGTAATTTCAAAAGTCAAACTTTTCTCAAAAGCCACAATATGCCCGGTATCAACAATATATTCACCATGGACAGGCACTTCATAAATAGCCCCAAAAGAATTTAACAATAGATATCCATAACCACTCATACTTAACCAAAAAATTGACTCACCAGAAAATAGAGACTTTATCCCTTGAAAACCCAAATCAATATCAACCCCTGACTCACTAGCCAGATAAGATGTAGCCTGAGCGACTAACTCTTTCCCCTTCATCTCATAAACCAACAAATCTCCCATAAATTTAGGAGCCAGAAATATCTCCGCCTCCGGTATTGACGAACGAAATACACTTAAAAATAGAGACTCCCCAGCCACCAACCGTTTTAATCCACCTAAAATCCCCCCACCTTTACCTTTTCGTAAAGTAGTACTAGCATTAATATGACCGCTCATCGCAATCATAGAGCCAGCCTGGGCGACTAACTCCTCATTCGCATCCAGAATAACACGCGCGATCGCACTATCAGGTTGATGCAAAAGTTCTATATTCATTTACCTCTCCTTTTGTTTTTGGTTGTTTGTTGTTTGTTATTTGTTGTTTGTTATTGCAAAATAGCTGAATAATTTGATCTAATCCCCTTATTGTAGAACAGGCATCCTGCCTGTTACATTAATTATAAATCTGACCAATAACCAATAACCAACAACCAACAACCAACAACCAACAACCAACAACTAATATAACTTTGGTCGTACATACTTAACCAAACCATCAATACTGCGAGACTGAAGATAAATATCTCCCGTACCCGTTAATCGATTAACAAATCCCTCTCCAGAAGTAACGGAACCCACCAAACCACCTGCTAACCCAATATTCATCTGAATTCCTGGTTCATAGGCGACTAAATGACCAGTATCTACCACAAATTCACTATTAATTCGTTTTTTAGTAATTCCGCCATAAGCACCAAAGAAAACCCTCCCATTACCGCTAACTTGAAGTTTAAAAAGTCCTTCTCCAGAAAACCAACTCTTCAAACCTGCCCAGCGAACACCTAAATTTACACCAGAAGTATGACAAATATAAGCACCTGGTTGAAAACAGAGGGTACTTCCTCGTAAGTCTACAGAGGCAATATCGCCAATGGTAGATTGGGTAAGGACTAAAGTTAAAGGTTGTTGGGTTGGGTTACTAAAGGTATTAACAAATAAGGATTCTCCCCCAAAGAATTTTTTTAATAATCCGGGAAAGAAGCCACCAGAAAATTGAGTTTTTATGGTAATTTTGCCATCCATACTAGTCATCGCCCCTGCCTCGGCAGTAATGCTGTCACCGGGATTGAGGGTAACGAAAATAGCGGCAAATGCTGGCTTATAGCGAATATCACATTTCACAGCCAAATCTCCTATAGATGGGGAATGGGGAGTGGGGGGACAAGGGAGACAAGGGAGCAGGGAGCTGAGGAGAGTTTTAATTCAAAACTCAAAACTCAAAACTCAAAACTCTCTCCCCCACTCCCTATTCTCGCACAGCGACTAAACTGCTGTGTCGCAGTAAGGGTTGAGTACTTTGCTCTCGTCCTCGGAATGCTCTGAATACCTCCATCGGCTTTAGGCTACCGCCTAACGCTAATATTGTATCGCGATCGCATCCCCATTTTCTCATCCTACTTCTTCAAAGCACTCAATACTCAAATAAATATGCGGGTAAATGCCATAACTTATCCCCCGAATGCTTCACTTCTACAGCAAATTTTTATCGGTTGTCATCATATTGCGGCTTGGCAAAAAACTCGATGCCATCGGTTTCAAGAAGTTGTTGGGGAGCATCCCGAGCAAGGAAGAAATGCAGGTTGTATTCTTGCTCCCCCCTTTGAATTGGGGGGCTGTTTCATTCTCAAATTTTACGACAGATTGAAATCTGTCGCTACACAGACAAAACCTGCCTTCGCAGGTTAGCAAGTTTTGCATTAGCTTATTAACAAATAAGTTGAACCGCCGAAGGGCGGTTTAGCCTGTGTAGCAACAGGTTTTAACCTGTTGCTGTGGGAGAATGAAACAGCCCTGCTTTGACAAGGGGGGCTGGGGGGTAAAAACTTTGTCAAAAAACGAGTATCTTTACCAAAGTGGGATGATCCCAGTTGTTGGGCTATGAGAAACATAGTAAGTTTTGACTATCTCTGAGCATTTGCTATTTTCTCAGAAGAAACCCACTCACAATGGAAACCAAAGGGAATTCGTTGAGGAATCATTACACGAGCAACAGGTTCCGCAGTGATATTCTGAGCATCCAAAACCAGCAATTCTGAGCGCTGTTGGACGGCATCATAAACATAGGTTAACACCCACCCGTCATCTTCAGCTTTACCATTTGGACGAGGTGCAAAAACACATTCACCACCAAAACGTCCCCGACCAAAATAAACAGATTGCGCCGTTTCTGCTTCTAAATCATATTTCTTGACTCCATCAAATAGGGGACGTTCCATATATAAGGCTCCTATTCCAGAATAAACATAACGCATTTTGCGTCCAACGAAGTTATCATTGATCCGGGGGAATTCAGCAACTTCATCGTCAAGCATTTCCTCTTTAACTTGACCAGTTGATAAATTAAACCGCCAACGATACAATTTCGTAAGTTCTGGTTTGATTTTTTCCAACAAAGCATCAGTACTAGCGAAATCAAGAGGATTTTCTTGTTCAGGGATAAACAGTTGCGTCCAATCCATGCGATAGGCAACTAAAATGACTTCCCCGCCTTCTTCGTAAGCATTGACAACGTGATAAACCATGCAGGTTGGCACAGTAAACCATTTGATTTCACCCCCATGTCGAGGAATAATGCCAAAACGGCTGGGTTTATTTCGTTCAAAAACCAGAGGAATTTTGCCCTGCATCACTCGCATAGGTTGAAGTGATAGAGGCATATCCATGAAAATGGTATATTTTTCAGTAATGGCGAAATCGTGCGTACTAATGGGATTCGGAATGTCAATGGGCATGGTTTTGACAATCCTTCCCTCTGGTGAGACGATGCCGTATTGGATGTAAGGCTTGGTTAGGGGTTGATAGCCAAAGAACATCATTTCCCCTGTTTGAGGATCGATTTTTGGGTGGGCACAGAAGGGAAAGGTCAATTGATTGTTGAAGGTATAAGCCCCAACTGTTTCTAAGTCAGGAACCCGGACTTCATGGGGTTCTCCTCCTTCCCACAAAGCGAGTAACCGTCCGTGATGCCACGCTAAAGCGGTGTTAGCAACATTTTTCATCATGATGCCGTAGGGTTCGTCGAACCGAGGGAGATTGAGTAATCCAGGCCAGATGGGTTTACCTTCTTTTTCTTCAATCTTAAAGCCTTCGGTACGGACATAACGGTTACGATAACTAGCTTTGCTGTTATTAATGTGTACTCCGTGAATCATGCCATCCCCATCAAACCAATGATACAAACCCAAAGGAGAAAAGCGGGGGTTTGGTCCAATTCGGAAAAACATCCCTGACAAATCTTCTGGTAGTTTGCCAATAACTTCTAGGTTATCCTGCGTGATTTCTTTCTGGACTGGGGCATAGTTTAGAGTTAAAAAGCGATTGGCTAATTCTTCTTTGACTTTGAGATCACATTGTGCGGCTGTGATTTTACTGAGAACCGCTTGGGGAACGCGAGCATAAGCGTAGCCTTTTTTGAGGTTTTTCTGAGCAGTTTCTGGGGAGTCTGGGGTATCAGAAGTGACTTTAGCCAGGAAATCAGGATCGAGGAAGATACTGGCTAACCGTTGCTGAAGAACGGTTTGGCGAGTATTTTTGTCGGCAAAAGCTGCTAAGAGTTCTTTTTCCCGTTCGTCTATTTCGTCATCGCTGGTGATTAAGTTTTCTAGAACTTCGTCTAGTGCCTCAAATTTTTGCGGACTGGGATTTTTGCCTAAATAAGTTTGTAGCCAATCAAAACATTGTTGGGGTTGTACTGGCTGGCTGTCTGATAATAAACCTTTAATCTCTGGATCTTCCGTCAATCCTTTTTGGGTGGCAACTTTGGATAAATATTCTTTTTCTCCGGGGGCGAGTACACCATCAAGCCAAGCTATGCCCATCAAGATTTTGAACAATTGCTTATTCTCTTGTAAAGATTTTTCTTGAACAGCAATTAAAGTCGCTTTGGGAATGGCTACATCAAAATTCTCGTTATTGCTGGCCTCATTACGAATATTCTTTTCACTGCTGTACAAAACTTGAGCAAGATCAGTTGTTTTGACAACGATATATAAATCTGGATTCCCTTCAAATTTTTCTAATGCACTTTTGAAGTTGGCTTCAGTGTAAGTAATTTCAAATTTGCCATCGCGATCAGTTTTGGTTTGCCCTAACTTATCGCTCTTGAGGAGATCTTTATCAAAGGCTTCGACAACTAAGCCACTAATCCCTATGCCATTTTCTGCGTCGTAAATTCGTCCTGTTACTTTAAATAACATGGTTATTCTCCACTGTTTTCTAAGTTTTTGTACATTATGCCAGTAAGTAAATTGATCAAATCCCACTATTTGTATATCAATCGTCCTTCAATCTGGCTGTTAAGATTCTGATGATTACCGAAATATTCTTCAAGAACATCCTGTGCTGATTTTGAAACCACCTTTGAGTCGCCTAATTCTTCATGGGTTATCCCTAATTTAGCTTGAGAATTCTGATACCGATAGCCATCCATACAGATGGTGTATTGACGATCTTCTTCTGGGGATTGTCCGTTAATAGTTAAAGATTCCAGCCGCTTCTCATGAGCGTTGTAAATAGCTTGAATACCTTTATTTACCTGGAAATACTCACCTTGACCTGGAGTTTTGTTTTCAGGTCTCATCATATATGTAAATATCTGGGTGAGATGTGCCCCGCTAACTTTAAACTTATAAAGAGTATCGTCATAAGGGAAAACTTTTTTGAGATCGCTCAATGTAACTAGCGGCCCTAATTCTTTTCCACGGATGGCACCACTCGCTACAAAAACAACATCCAAAGCATCAAGTTGGGCAAAAATATCAGTAATTAAGTTACCCAATTCAGTTTCTTCTTCACGTTTAGGATGGATTAGTTGACGTGCTAATCGTCCCACCAGCCGATTATACTTGCGATCGACCTCTTCTTTAAACGTAGCAATCAGGCTGGCGATATTGAGATCTGGTTCTGCTAAATTGCTATCTACAGGCAGGAGTTGCCATTTCCATTCCACAATGCTATTCGTATCATCATCTACCACAATATCGAACCGTCCAATTTGGTCCGTGCCAACTCCAGCCTGTGCAATCAAAATATTATTAACTTCCGCAGGTTGTTCTAAAAAGGTATGGGAATGTCCGCCAATTATCATATCCACCCCCAATTCTGGGTCCAGCATTGCTGCTAATTTTTTATCCTCTTCAAAACCGATGTGCGTCAGAATAACTGTTAGATCGATGTCATCATTTTTGTAGGCATTACAAATTTTGCTAATTTCTGCTGCGGCATCTTCAAGGTTGACAAACGTGCCAATACTCCGATCGCGTTTTAATGTTCTCAGAGCTTCTTCAGTCACAATCCCGATGAACATGATATCGAATCCATCTACATTCAGGATTAGATAAGGATTCATCAATCGTTTGTTATATTTTTTTATATACAGGTTGGCATTCACTATGGGAAAATTTGCCATCTTTTCCAAGAAGAGTAAATGAGGCAATCCATAATCTAATTCATGGTTCCCCAAAGTTACTACATCTGGAGCTAGGTAATTCATAATTTCCATGGTTGAAATACCTTTGTATTCGGTATCAATCATAGAACCCTGGAGCATATCACCAGAAATGACGAAGAGTACGTTTTTCTCTTCTTGACGAACTTTATTGATATATCCAGAAAGTAGCGACATTCCCCCGATAGCATGACCTTCTGCTATGCCAGATGCCTCGGCTAAAAAGTCTCCGTGCATATCATTTGAATGTAAAATTGTAAACTTTTTAAATTTCTCAGTGTTCATTGTATCTTACCTCTAATTATTTTTTAGTGAACCTTGTTTCTTGTTCCGTTAATTCAATTATTGAAATCTAATCAAGAAAGCAATTCTCGGGACTTAAACAACTTCCGAAAGTCTAATCTCAAATGCTATTTCTCAGCCCGAACCAATGTCTCATATTTTGGTATCCTCCGTCAACTATCCTGAAGGCGATCGCTTCCCTCGCCTTCGGTATCGCTATTCTGCTCCAGGAGGGAAGGATTTGAGTCCATTTCAACTCAGATCATCTTGCCTCAATCTCAATAACCTCCGGGTGGGCACTCCCCCCGGAGGTTATTTTAGGGTTTTCGAGTTATCTTCGGGAGTGCCCACCCTACAAAAAACAGTTTGTTGAGAATGGTGTAAGTTATGAGTTTCAACTGAGATCTTGCACCAATGAAACAGCCCTGGGGGATTAGGGGAGATCTTCATGGGAAAGAAAACACGCCCTAACCCCTAGCTCCTAGGCTGCTATCAAACCACTATGTCTTAATAATGCCTCGGTACTTGGTTCTCGTCCTCGGAATGCCTTGAATACTTCCATCGGGTGCAAACTTCCACCTAACGCTAGTACAGTATCGCGATAACGCTTCCCTGTAATTGCGATCGCATCCCCATTTTCTAATCCTACTTCTTCAAAGGCAGCAAAAGCATCTGCACTCAATACTTCTGCCCATTTGTAACTGTAATATCCCGCTGCATAGCCGCCAGCAAAGATATGTCCAAAGGCACATAAAAAGGCATCTTCTGGTAATGGTGGCAAGACTGTGGTAGTTTGAGCAAGGCGATGGCGCACGTCTGCTGCTGTTTCTTTCCCACCGGGTTGATAGCGGTGGTGAAGTTCGATATCAACTAAGCCAAAATGTAATTGGCGTAACATGCCACTACCACTCATGTAGTGCCGTGCGGCTAAGAGTTTTTGGTAATAATGTTCTGGTAAAGTTTCCCCGGTTTCGTAATGTTTTGCCATCCCCATTAATGTGGAACGATCGTAGCACCAATTTTCCATAAATTGGCTCGCTAATTCCACCGCATCCCATTCTATATTATTAATCCCGGCTGCCCCAGCATAATCTACTTTTGTCAGCATGTGTTGCAAACCGTGACCAAATTCGTGGAATAGGGTTTCCACATCATTAAATGTCATTAAACTGGGCTTCCCATCTACGGGCGGGGATTGGTTGCACACCAGATAGGCTACAGGTAAACGAGTATTGCTACTGCCATTTTCGCTAATTTTAGCCCTGCCAATACAATCATCCATCCACGCACCACCACGCTTTTCGGCTGGGCGACTGTAGGGATCTAAATAGAAATAGGCAATGGGATTTCCCGTCTCATCAGCTATTTGGAAATAACGGACATCTTCATGCCAAACTGGTGCTGTTCCATCTGCTGATGTAACTGTAATTCCTAATAGCCGTCTTACTAATCCAAATAATCCATCTAATACCTGGATCAGCGGAAAATAAGGACGTAATTCTTCGGCTGTGAAAGCAAACTTTTCTTCCTGCTGACGTTCGGACCAAAAGCTAATATCCCAATGCTTTAAATCGGTGACTGCGGATAGATTTTTACTGGCAGCAAATGCTTTCAATTCCTCTAAATCTTTCAGTGCTGCATCGTAACTAACAAGACGCAATTCTTCTTGTAACTTCTCCACCGCTTCCACATTGGGAGCCATTTTAGTAGCTAGGCTTAATTCAGCATAACTATTAAAACCCAATAACTTGGATTTTTCTTGTCGCAGTGCTAAAATCCGCTCAATCAGCGGATTATTATCTAAATCCCCACTACAAGCACGACTAATAAAGGCTTTGTAGAGTTTTTCCCGCAAATCACTACGGGTACTGTGCTGCATGAAAGGGACATAGCTAGGAAAATCTAAAGTAATTCGCCAAGGACCATTTTCGGGAGTAGCATTTTCTGCCCCTGCTTCTCTTGCTGCTTGGGCGGCTAAACTTTTTAAGCTAGGAGGTAAGCCATCTACTTCTGCTGGAGTAGTGAGGGTAAGGCTAAATGCCTTTGTTGCATCTAAGATATTGTTAGAGAATTTAGTCCCTACTTCCGCTAACTCCATCTGAATTTGATTAAAGCGATCGCAAACTTCCCCTGTCAATCCTACACCAGATAGTTCTGCATCTCGGATGGCGGCTTCCACAATTCGCTGTTGGGCTGGCTCAAAATTATGCCACTCATCGCTATCTCTGAGGGCTTTGAATGCTTTGTAGAAGGGTTGGCTTTGGCTGAGTTTATTGACAAATTCCACAATTTTCGGCTGGATCGCAGCGTGGGCTTCCCGCAATTCGGGACTATTTTTCACCCCCATCAAATGTCCGACTATGCCCCAGCTCCATCTGAGTCGTTCCCCCAATTTATCCAGGGGTTCGACTAAACCAGTCCAACTCGGTGTAACATTTGCCTCTAAGGTGGCTAAATCTTGCTCTAGTTCTGTTAGTAGTTGGATGACGGCGGGGACTACATCTTCGGTTTTGATCTTTTCAAAGGGGGGCAGCCCTTTCCCGATGAGTAAGGGATTCTGTGATAGAGTTGGGTAACTTTCTGGCTTAGGCATTAATCTATATCCTGTGAAAAGTTTAGTTTAGCTGAGATCTTGCACCATAGTATCAAATGAGTATTTGTTAAGTAAATTTAGCGAGTCTTTCCAATATACCAACTCAGGCAATACCAAATGCTAGCCAGCTCATTACTTTGCAGCAAACACCACTAGTGGAACCAGGAATACCAGCTAAAGCGCTATCAGCCGACTCACAGCAATTAGAAGTGCTATTAGCAGAATTGCCAGAAGAAACCTTTGCACCAGACGAATACGCATCACCTTGACTTGCGCGTTATTGGCTAACTAATTTTTCTCATAATACTTATTTTTGCCACACCAAATTTATAATTTATTTTAATTTCTGATTGTTGACTTCAGCTTCGGAGAGCTTGTCAGACTAACCAACTGACATACAGAGAAACCCAGTGTCTTGAAGACACCGGGTTTATGGGTTTCTGTGACGTGCTACATATAGATGTTTTGCCTAAGTCAAGTCAAGGCTACCTCTCGCTCATTAGGGAGTGGAAGTTGCCTTACGATCAGAAGTGGCCCTAGTCCGATTTGGAGAATTGATTAGGGACTCTTCGTAGCGGCGGGAGTCTTTTCACCAGCGGCGGGAGTCTTTTCACCAGCGGCGGGAGTCTTTTCACCACCCTTTTCATCCTTTTTACCACCGTCTGAACTTAGGGGAGTAGGAGTGGTGGTTTCTGCTGGGGTAGGAGTAGTTTCAGTAGAAGCGCCACCACCGTCGCCATCAGGCTTGGTTTCCGTGCCTCCACCGCATCCAGTAACCAATCCCAGAGTCAGGAGTGAAGCAATTGCAATTGAAGTAACCTGTTTGATGTTCATAGCGTTCCTTTTTTGATATAATCCGTTTCTGGTAGATAGAGACCCTTGCCGGGGTTCAAATGCTATTAAAGCCCATCAATGTGAATTTTGGTAAAAAAAAGTTTACCATTGTACGGAAATTATAAATTTTTTATTTTTTTATGGTGGTGAGAAACCCGAACATGGTATTTCTAGTCTTCCTCCTGAGTCAGGCTTAGGTGGGAAGCGGACGAGGATCTATAATTTTTGCCACATCCTGCACTCGATCCAACCGATGAGGTTTTATCACAATGTCTAATTCCCCGACAGGTTTGTTACTAGCTGAACCAAAGGCATCTTACCAAGTGGGTGGTAGTGGGAATGCCTGGGTGGAAGTGCTAGTGGATGTACCGGGGGGGAGGATACAAGATGATGGGGCAACAGAAGAAGAGCAGAAATTATATACCTATAGAGTCCCCGCTGAGTTAGATGTACAGCCTGGGGATATTTTAAGTGTACCCTTTGGAGCGCAGCAGATTGGCGCGATCGCAATTCGACTACTTGATGAACCACCCTCTGACTTGCCACTGGATAAAATTAGGGAAATTGAGGAGATTATTTACACTGGGTTTTTTCCCAGTTTCTATTGGCAGCTTTTAGAACAAGTTGCGCAGTATTATTGCACGCCCTTAATTGCGGCGATTAGAATTGCCCTGCCACCAGGATTACTTTTGCGATCGCAGCGTCGGATTCGCCTGAATCGCGCTAAAATACCCCAAGATGCCCAACCCTTCCTTAAATCAACTACTCTACAACTACTAAAATTGCTCCAAACTAATCCTGATGGCGACTATAGTTGGCAATATCTCCAACGTCAGGTAAAAGGAGCTAACTGGGGATTGCGAGATTTACTAAAACGGGGTTGGGTAGAGAGTTATTTGGAACACCCAAAACCCGCACGTCCCAAACTGAAACAAGCTGTTACTCTAGTAGCAGATAGACTGGATATTGAACTGACACCAAAGCAACAGGAAGTTTTAGATGTACTCCGTCGTCATGGCGGCGATTTGTGGCTAAGTGAGTTATTACAAATTTGTCATGTCAGCGCTTCAATAGTCAAAACTTTGGAAAAGAAAGGTTATGTGGTAATTGAGGATAGGGAAATCTTGCGCACCGCTGCCCAACCAACCATAGGAGCAGATTGTCCCAAAGACTTGACAAAAGCACAAAATTCTGCATTAGAAACAATTACCAGTTTAGATAGTTTTACCCAAGTGCTGCTCCATGGGGTAACAGGTTCCGGAAAAACTGAGGTTTACTTACAAGCCATTGCACCTATTTTAGAACAAGGAAAGTCAGCCCTAGTACTAGTACCAGAAATTGGACTAACACCTCAATTAACTGACCGTTTCCGCGCCCGTTTTGGTAATAAAGTGAACGTATATCATAGCGCCCTTTCTGGAGGGGAACGCTACGATACTTGGCGACAAATGTTAGGAGGAGAAGCCCAAGTTGTTATCGGCACTCGTTCCGCCATATTTGCCCCTTTGCCCAAACTAGGTTTAATTATCTTAGACGAAGAACACGACTCCAGTTTCAAACAAGATCAACCCGCCCCAACTTATCATGCTCGTACTGTAGCCCAATGGCGTGCCGAATTAGAAAATTGTCCGCTAATTTTAGGTTCCGCTACTCCTTCTTTGGAAAGTTGGGTAAGTATTAGAGAAGGGGAGAGAAGGGGGGATGGGAG
>NZ_JAMZMM010000618.1 GCF_024178385.1 Limnofasciculus baicalensis BBK-W-15
AGATTAACCGCCGTCACTTTTTGCAATTTGCTGGCTCGACTCTGGCAACATTAGGGTTGAGTCAATTGGATATTCAGATACTGGGCAAGAGATACGCCGGGATTCTCGCCCAAAATACCCCTCGCAAACTAGCTTTATTAGTGGGAATTAATGCTTACCAAAATTCTCCATTACAAGGCTGTGTCACCGATGTCAAGTTGCAGGAGCAATTACTAATTCACCGATTTGGCTTTAATCCTAAAGATATTGTCATCCTCACCGATGGGCAAGCTACTCGTCAGGGGATTATCAATGCCTTCGAGGAACATTTAATCAAGCAAGCCAAAGCTGGAGATGTGGTAGTTTATCATTTCTCTGGACATGGTTCTCAAGTAAAAGATTTAGATTGTGACTTTCCCGATTGTCTTAACAGTACTTTCGTCCCCATAGATGGTATTTTGCCAGGAGGATTTCCCAGCCAAGGAGGTACTGTTTCAGATATCATGGGACATACTTTATTTTTGCTCATGTCTGGTCTGCAAACCGAGAATGTTACAGTTGTTTTAGATAGCTGTCACTCTGGCGGTGGGACGAGAGGAAACCTCCGAGTGCGATCGCGTAGTGGTGGTTCTCAACTCGAACCTCTAGAGGAGGAACGAAATTACCAACAACAATGGTTAACTAAGTTAAATCTTTCCCCAGATGAATTTAAGAAACGCCGTATGGCTGGAGTGGCTAAAGGTGTAGTTATTGCTTCTACAAAACGAGATCAACTAGCAGCAGATGCGTCATTTAATGACTTTTATGCAGGTGCTTTTACTTATTTAATGACACAATATCTCTGGCAACAAACTGCTAACGCATCCTTTATTAATACTATTCCCACTATTGCCAGTAGTACCACTAAATATTCTTTCACCAGTCAGGAACCTTTGATGGAGTTAAAACCGGGTAGTAATTATGGCGGTAACCCCGTTTACTTTATCAACGAACAAACTCCTCCTGCTGAAGCTGTGATTACTAAAGTTGACGGCAATCGAGCAGAGTTGTGGTTGGGGGGACTCGATCCTAATAGTTTATCAGCCTTTCAATCCGGTGCAATTCTTTCTGTGGTTGATAGTGAAGGTGTCCAAAAGGGGCGAGTAGAGTTAGAATCCCGCAAAGGTTTGGTGGGACAAGCTAGGCTATTAGATACAGCTAAAATAGGAGCATTTTTACAAGAAAGTACTAGAAGTATTTCTACTGATTTAACATTGACAATTGGTCTCGATCCCTCCTTGGGTAATGAGGCAAATTTGGCTCAAAAACTTTTGCAACGTATATCGCGGATCGAACCATTACCTTTGCAACAAGGAGAAGTGCAATATATTTTCGGTCGCATGACTGATATCTATCGCCAACAATTAGGATTATCAGCAGGAATAAATTTACCAGAATTAGAAAGTTTGGGCTTATTTTATCCTGGATTAGAGTTAATCCCTAACTCATTTGGTAAGAATGGAGAAACCGTCACAGATGCCATCAAACGCCTGGGTTCAAAACTAAAATCTCTCCTCGCCGCTCGGATTGTTAAAACTATTCTAAATACCAATTCTTCGCGGATTAACTTAGTCGCGTCAATGGTTCCGGAGGGAGGTGAATCAGTTATTGCGAGTTCCTTTACAATTCGCGGCAGTCTTAATCGAGGAACGAGTAATAATCAACCATCATCAGTTCCTCTGAGTGGGCAAAAATTGCCTTTGGGCACATCAGTACAGCTACAAGTTACCAACAACGAAAATAGCGCCCTTTATCTCACCGTACTAGCGATCGATCCTGCTGGAGAAATTTCCGTACTGTTTCCCAATGAATGGGCTGCGGCGGTGGAGGTAACATTGGTTGAGGCAAATCAAACAGTAAAAATTCCCGATCCTCAACAGGATAAATTTAAGTTGGTAGCGCAAGAGCCAAAAGGTGTAGCTGAGGTATTGATTCTTGCTAGTCGAACCCCCTTACGTGCCGCACTCCAAGCTATACAAGCCGTAGCCAGATCCCGGGGACTCTCCACCGGACCAGTTACCTTGGATGCGTCAGGCGAGCTAAATGAGCCTGCTGTTGCGATCGATGGTTTACTGGATGATATCAATAGCAGCAATAGTCGTGGTAATGTAGGGGCTGGGGCTAGCCGCGATGCCGCAGGCAGCGATAAACCTACTACTCTCCAAGTTGATACCAAT
>NZ_JAMZMM010000159.1 GCF_024178385.1 Limnofasciculus baicalensis BBK-W-15
AGCGAATAAAAAGCCGCCCTAGAAGGACGGGGCTTCAGACCCAATTTTTTGGTGAGAAAAGCTGCTAATATCTCCATCCGAGTCAGAAAAATTAGAGGCGAGGTGTTGAAGGCAATTTTCATCACCATATTCTCTCAGTAGCGATGTCAGATTGGGTGAGGTAATAGAATTCGATCCCCATTAGTTCCAGGATTTTCAAGAGAGATTCTGGTTCGAGGTTCAAGATTTCCGCCGCTTTTTTGAGGCTGACAATTCTGGCAGAGAGCGCACCGAGGAGGAAAAGAAAATTTTCTTTTTGCTCTAGCGTGTTGAAGAGTTGCACTTCAGCGGCAATTTTTTCTAGCATTTCTTGGGGCATGGCATAACGCTCCGGGGATTAATCCTTGGGGTTATTATCAAATCGAGATATCTCCATTTTAGCATTAATTTTTTCAAAATTAACTATTCTATTTTCGGGCTAGTGGAATCTGCTTGCAGCAGCGCAACTCGCGAGTAAGTTTTTTTAGGATAAGCTGTAGTCTAGTTAGTAGACTATCCCATTTTTTTAGCTTGCTGCAATAGAACTCATTTAGGTTGTCAAATGCTGGAGATCCCGCAAAAGTAAGCAGTAAAATTGGCAGCGTTAAGGGCATAAACCGCAGTTTGGCTATCTCGCACCCAGAATTTACGATTGAATCGCACAAGTTTCCCAGTTTCCCCACCAACAATCATCGCTACCACGGGTACTCTCGATTTTTTCATGTCGCCAGATTGTTGTTGTAAAACAGTTTTCAATCGATGCTGTTGTGAGGTATCGCAAGCTTGCTGAGGTGTTAGTTGTATCCTCACCATTTTTACTTCTTCAATCGGTTCAGCATCATCAATAATCAACTGAACTTTATCATCTTTGCGATCTACTTTACCCCAAATAATTAGGCGAGCTTCATCCACTAGCTGTGAACTAATTCGTTGATAGGCTTCCGGGAAAACAACAGCTTCGCATTGAGCAGTGATATCTTCTAATTGGAGAATAGCCATCTGATCCCCTTTTTTTGTGATTGCTATTTTGACCGCATTTAACATGACAATCGCACTAACACTTGCTTTTGCTGATTGAGATTCCAAGTCGGATAGACTAATTGGCTCGAAAATCTGAGCTACTTTTTGGACAGATTTGAGAGGATGATCGGAAATATAGAAACCTAGTAATTCTTTCTCTAACTTTAATTTTTCAGATGGGAGAAAGTCCTTAGTTTTGGGTGCTTTAGGAGCAGATTCAAGACCAAATTTAGCATTTTCTACACCGTCAAAGAAATTGAATAGATTTCCTTGTCCGCTGAGTCTATCTTGGGCACGTTTTCCAGCCCAACTCATGACTAAATCTAGATCGTCGATTAATTGCTTACGGTTATTTTCAAGAGTATCAAATGCACCGCAGTAGATGAGCGCTTCGAGGGCGCGGCGGTTGACAGTGCGCAAATCGACGCGATCGCAAAAATCTGCCAGTGATTTAAAATCTCCATCCTTTCCTCTTGCTGCTAAAATACATTCAATCGCCCCTTCTCCCAGATTACGCACGGCTGAAAGTCCAAATAAAATTTGGTCATCTGCTGGGGTAAAATCAATTCCAGATCGATTAACATTAGGGGGTTCCACGTTAATTTTCATATTGCCACAGGTGGCAATATATTTGGGAATTTTGTCCTGATGTCCGCTGTTGGCAGTTAGGAGAGCTGCCATATATTCAACGGGGTAATTAGCTTTAAGATAGGCTGTTTGATATGTGACATAGGCATAGGCAGTTGAATGGGATTTATTGAAGCAATTAGAGGCTACTAATCCATTTCGGAGGATGAAGTTATGATCCCTTTCCACACCTATATCGTAAACATCCTGAGTTCCCAATGATTTTCGACTTACAATTTTAACCACGTTTGTAGCTCCTTAAAATAAGATCAATTTTTATCCTCGATTAAATAGATCGACAATTTGCTGGATTTGGCAATCGGTCAAATGGCTATACGTTGTTGACATTAGTATAGAGCTAGTTTCGATCAATTTTCTTTAATTCTAACCCCATTTCAAAAATTTTGTCAATTGGCAACATCTGACTATCCTCAGTCATAAATTTATGATCTTTAGTTGCTCTAATAATAGAGCCATCTTCTAAAGAATACTCAAAAACTTCTTGTTCACCGCGATTGTGCCACTGAGCAATAGGTTGAGTATATACATATCCATTATTATCAATACTATACACCGTGCATTTAATACCTTCCTCGACAATTTTTCCGATGGCGATTGCACCATATTCAACGGTTAGTATTTCCGTATCATAGCTTAAGCAGTATTCGGCGAACTTTACCATCTGCGCAAATAATTCTTCTGCTATTTTTGTCCTAATTCCATTCTTAGTTGAACCTTCAATAAATGCTTGCCGTTGCTTCTGCATTTCTGAGGATTTCTTCTTTCCCATAGCCCGCCGCAATAAGTCAGCTTGCCCTAAAGTATACCCAGCCAAATCCTGAGCCATTCTCATAATCGATTCTTGATAAACCAAAATCCCATAAGTTTCTCTGAGAATTGGTTCTAATTTGGGATCTTCGTATTCAATAGCTTCTCTTCCGTGTTTGCGATCGATAAATTTTGGAATCAGACCAGCATCTAATGGTCCTGGTCGATACAATGCTAAAATAGAGGAAATATCTTCAATACTTGACGGCTTAAGTTTTTTCACCACATCAAGCATTCCAGAAGATTCCAATTGAAAAATACCGTCTAAATTGCCTTCCTCTAATATTTTATAAGTCTTTTCCACATCTTCGGGTAGTTTTTTAATTCTAGTAAATCTTTCCTGGGCATTTCTTTCCTCCGATGTAAAACTATCTGGATCGATAACTTGACCTGTTTTCTGCTGAATCAATTCCACTGTTTTCTGAATCATCGTCAGGTTTTTTAACCCGAGAAAATCCATTTTCAACAATCCCATTGATTCCAAATCTTCCATAAAATACTGGGTAATGACAGAGCCATCATTATTCTTTTGTAACGGGACAATTTGATCCAGTGGTTCCGCAGAAATCACCACACCAGCAGCATGTACCCCAAAAGTTTTATTAGTCCCCTCAATTCTAATCGCCATATCTATCCAACGGCGCACTCTTTCATCAGTTTGATATGCTTGTTTAAACTCTGGTGCAGGTGTTTCATCGGAAATCATCTCCGCTAGTTTGGCTGGTTTTCCCCGCGAAACTGGGATCATTTTTGCCATTTTATCGGCTTCTGGTAGGGGAATTTCTAATACTCTAGCCACATCTCTTAAGACAGCTTTCGATGTCATCCGGTTAAATGTAATAATCTGCGCCACCCTGTCTTTGCCATATTTATCTGTAACGTATTCAATTACCTCATCCCGTCTTTCAATACAGAAATCAGTATCGATATCTGGCATAGATTTCCGTTCCGGATTAAGAAAACGCTCGAATAAAAGTCCGTGATGTACTGGATCGATATTAGTAATTTTGAGAGCATAAGCAACAAGAGAACCCGCCGCACTACCTCTTCCTGGCCCCACAGGAATTTTTTGATCTCTAGCAAACTTAATATAATCCCAAACTACTAAAAAGTAGGTAGAAAAACCCATCTGCTCGATCATTTTTAGCTCATATTCGAGCCTCTGTTTATAGACAGGAGTAACTTCACTACGAGAGCGATATCCTAATCGATCTAGTAATCCATCCCAAGCTATTTTCTCGACAAAAGTATCAGCAGTATGGCCGCCAGGGACAGGGTAATCAGGAATGCGAGGTTCCCCCATAATATTGTAGGGCTTGACTTTATCTGCTACTTCTAAAGTAGTTGAGATTGCCTCTTGAATTACATCATCTGGCAAATGATCTCGAAATAACCTCGCCATCTCTTGAGCAGACTTAAGATATTCAGTCCCGCTATAACGCATCCGCTTATCTTCAGTTAATAGCTTGTTCGTCTGAATACAAAGCAAAGCATCATGAGCTTCTACATCGTAACAAGAGATAAAATGAGAGTCATTCGTAGCAATAAACTTAATCTCTAATTCGCGAGCAATTTTAATAATTTCAACATTAACAATTCTGTCCTCTACTGAACCATGATCTTGAATTTCCAGATAATAATCATCAGCGAATACTTTCTTGTACCATTCAGCCACTTCACGAGCTAGTTTTAGATCGCCTTTCAGAATTGCTTGAGGCACTTCACCACCTAAACAAGCACTGGTAACAATTAAACCTTCTCTATACTGCTTGAGGAGTTCTTTATTAACACAAGGGCGTTGAAAAATTCCTTTGCCTTGCATTCCCTCTAGGTGAGAAATTGTCGTCAATTTGACTAAGTTTTTGTAACCTTGGTTATTCTTAGCTAAAACAACTTGATGATATTTACGGGGACGCTTAGTTTTCTCTTCAATGTCACCGTTAATGACATACATCTCGTTCCCGATAATAGGCTTAATATTTTTAGTGCGGCACACCTTAATTAACTCGATTGCACCGTACATTACACCATGATCCGTAAGTGCGATCGCAGGCATTCCTAATTCTATCGCTCTATCTATTAATTGCGGTAGCTGAGATGCACCATCTAGTAAGCTGTAATCGCTGTGAATGTGGAGTCCGACGAATGACATGGGGTTTGGCTTGAGATAGTATTTTACGATTTTAGCTTAAGATTCTTTTTTTTAACGCAGAGGGACGCAGAGGTAAACACAGAGGTACGCAGAGACTTTATTTTATCCCAATATTAACCAACAAATCTCTGCGTACCTCCTCCCCCTCCTCTGCGTACCTCTGCGTTTCAAAAAAAGTTAAGCGGTATAGAAAATAACCTCATAAACCTTAACTCAAAGCTGGCTTCTGCTTATGCCATTCCGTAGATTGCTCGTAAGCAGAAGCCACCTGAAAGATCCGATCTTCCCGTAAAACATTCCCGATTAATTGTAAACCAATCGGCATTCCATTGTCATCAAAACCACAGGGAATACTCATCCCCGGCAATCCGGCTAAGTTAACGGGAATTGTCATTAAATCGGAGAGATACATTGTCAAAGGATCTGCAGTTTTTTCTCCTATTTTAAATGCTGTAGTCGGGGCAGTGGGAGAAACTAAAATATCCACCTTTTCAAAGGCATTCTCAAAGTCTTCTTTAATTAAAGTCCGGACTTTCTGTGCTTTGAGATAATAGGCATCGTAATAGCCAGCAGATAGGGCATAAGTGCCTAACATAATTCGTCGTTTGACTTCTGCACCGAATCCCATGGCGCGAGTTTTTTTGTACATGGAGAGAAGATTATCAGGATTCTCACTTCGGAAACCATATTTAACCCCGTCATAACGGGCTAAGTTGGCGGAAGCTTCGCTTGGTGCAATAATATAGTATGTGGGTAAGCCGTAGCGGAAGCGGGGACAGGAGATTTCTTGAATTTCTGCACCCAAACTTTTTAGTTGTGCGATCGCATTATTCACTGTTTCGGCGACAACTGGATCTAATCCTTCGCCAAAGGTTTCTGTAATAATGCCAATTTTAATCCCTTTTAAATTGGGTGTGAGAAATTGAGTGTAATCTGGGATTTCGACTTTCAGACTTGTGGCATCATTAGGATCGTAACCTGCGATCGCACTCAGTAAAATAGCCGCATCTTCTACACTCCTACTAAATGGTCCAATTTGATCCAAAGAAGAGGCATAAGCTACTAAACCGTAACGAGATACTAACCCATAAGTCGGTTTCATCCCCACAATCCCGCAGTAGGAGGCAGGGAGGCGAATCGAACCCCCTGTATCCGAACCCAAAGATACCACAGCTTCCTCAGCAGCGACGGCGGCTGCGGAACCCCCAGATGAGCCTCCAGGTACGCGAGAGACATCCCACGGGTTCGCGGTAACCTGATAGGCAGAGGTTTCTGTGGAGCTGCCCATGGCAAATTCATCTAAATTCGCCTTTCCTACCATTACTGCGCCCATATCTTTGAGCTTTTGCGTCACGGTAGACTCGTAGGGGGGGACGAAGTTTTCCAAAATGCGAGAGGCGCAGGTGGTGGGAATTCCTTTAGTACACATATTGTCCTTAATAGCAATAGGTATTCCTGCTAAAAGTCCAATATCTTCTCCTGCCGCGATTTTGCCATCCACTTGTTGTGCCATTTCCAAGGCGTATTCTGGGGTGACATGCAAAAAGCTATGTATTGTCGGCTCTAGTGCCTGAATCCTGTCTAGTGCTGCTTGGGTAATCTCGACACTGGAGCGTTGTTTTGTGATGAGTTGTTGGTGCAACTCGCGAATCGATGCCATGCTTGTACCTTTACTGACAAACTCTAGTATTGTGACAAAAAATTTACCCTTTAGCTAAAGGGATAGTTTGGGGAGTGTTTTATGGCTATTTTGCGATCGGCTAATTTTACACCTAAATCCCCTCTGGAAGTTATCATTTTTAACTCATAACTTCCACCCTTGTCAATAAGCCAGAAAACCCGCCGTAGAATTAATTCTACGGCTCATAGCTCAAGTCCATTAAAACTGACGGAAATTCTGATTCCAGTCAGTTTTAACTCAGATCTTGCACCAGTTTCAATAACGGTAGGGTGGGCACTCCCCACTAACGTAATCATCAGCTTTTCAACTTCTCCAGGGGAGTGCCCACCCTACAAAAAACTCAAGTCAGTTAAAACTGACGGAAATTCTGATTCCAGTCAGTTTTAACTGACTTCAGCTATTAGACAGTGGTTTGAACCACTGTCGGGTTATCGCGACTGCTGCAAGTTATCAGTTTTAACAGATTTGAGCTATTAGCCAGTGGTTAAAACCACTGACGGGCTGGCGGGATATCGGGCTAGGGATCTTTATTTGCGATCGCATCCCCTACATAATACCCTAATATCAGTTTGTAGTAGGCGATTAATCGTTTACTACGAACTAATAAAATTAACTATCATTCTGTTTTTAAGTTAAACTAGTCCTAGCACCGATGTAGGGTAAATCCCATGATTCAAACTGTCATCCGAACCAAACTGTTAACATTTGCGGAATTTCTTGCCTACGATGATGGTACCGATACGCGATATGAACTTGTCGATGGAGAATTAGTGGAAATGCCAACTGAAAGCCAAGAAAATAACAATATTGCTAGATTTTTATTGGCACAACTGTTCAAAATATTTCCTTTCTACCTTGTTGCCCACAAAGACACTGAAGTAGAAGTAATGGGGCGACGTGCCACATGTCGCATCCCCGATTTGCTAGTCCACACAGAGGAGTCAAAAACTGCATTAACAGGTGCAACTCGTGCTACTATTACCCGCGATATGCCGCCACCTGCGCTAGTAATTGAAATTGTCAGTCCCGGAAGTGAAAATCGTAACCGCGATTACCGCTACAAACGGACAGAATATGCCGCTAGAGGTATTGCTGAATACTGGATTGTTGACCCAGAAATGAAACAAATTACTGTTTGTAAGTGGGTGGAAGGGCAGTATGAGGATACTGTTTTTACAGGTGAAATGAGGATAGTATCAGATATCGTTCCAGGTTGGGAATTAACGGTAGCTGATGTTTTTGCACCATTGTGAGTCTCTGGACAAACCAGACAGAGAATTAATTCTCTGTCTTATAGTTTAAGTCGGTTAAAATTGAGATCTTGCACCATTGTCAACAAAGAGTTTTATGTAGGGTGGGCAGTCCCCAATATAGCTTGAAAAGCTGATGATTACGTTAGTGGGGACTGCCCACCCTACGGTTATTGAGATTGGTGCAAGATCTCGGTTAAAACCGACTATTGATAAATATTTTAGTCCGTTTTAACGGACTTCAGCTATTAGACAGTGGTTTTAACCACTGGCGGGTTGTGGCAACTGGTGGAATATCTAAGTCAATAAATTAAACTTTTTTGATTAAAATAAAGCTATCTGGTTCAACGATTTGAGCGCAAAACTATTATGACAACAGGATTAGAAACCAACCGCAATAGTTTATACGAGACAGATTACCTAAGATGGATTGAAACCACATTGGCACAATTGCAGGTGCGGGATTACTCAAACATCGACTGGGAAAATCTGATTGAGGAAATAGGAGATAACTGGTGTAAGTTATTAATACATGACTACAATTATTTGAAGCCTTTATATTGCTTGAGAGGTGTTTTAGTTCGATTGTGCGATCGCTTGCGAGTCACATTCAGCTCCCCGACTTCTCACAGAAGTCGGGAATCTTAGCTATCAGTGTGGTCTTTAAGTTAAAATAGCCCTAGCACCGATGTAGGTTAAATCTCATGATGCAAACTGTCGCACCGAAAACGCTATTAACCTTTGAGGAATTTCTCGCCTACGATGATGGCACCGATACGCGCTATGAACTTGTGGATGGGGAGTTAGTGGAAATGCCGACTGAAAGCCAAGAGAATTGCGATCTTGCCAAATTTATCCTGTTTGAGTTAGCAAAGCATTTTCCAATTGCTTTACTTGCTTATAAGGATATTGAAGTTGAAGTTAGCGGGAGAAGAGCCACTTGTAGGCTACCGGATCTATTAGTCCATACCGAAGCGTCTAAAGCCGCTTTAATTGGTAATAATCGCAACCTCATTACCCGCGATATGCCGCCACCTGCACTAGTAATTGAAATTGTCAGTCCCGGAAGTGAAAATCGCGCCCGCGATTATCGCTACAAACGGACAGAATATGCCGCTAGAGGTATTGCTGAATATTGGATTGTCGATCCGGAAATGAAACAAATTACTGTTTGTAAGTGGGTAGAAGGGCAGTATGAGGATACTGTTTTTACAGGTGAAATGAGGATAGTATCTGATATCGTTCCAGGTTGGGAATTAACGGTAGATCTGGTTTTTGCGGCCTCATCATGAAAACTGAAATATCAGTTCGTAGTAGACGCTGCCATCGCCTACTATCAACTAATAAGATATAAACTGAACCTTCAAGTCGAAATTCCCCCCCTTGCCAAGAGCGAAAACTAGCTCCCTCCCCTTAATAAGGGGAGGGTTGGGGAGGGGTTTTCAGGATTTATGCAACAGAGCTAAAGTAATCTGGTTAAGATATTTTGCCACAAAACCGTTATGACAACAGAAATAGAAACCAAGCAACAAAGTTTGTACGAAACAGATTACCTAAGATGGATTGAAACCACATTGGCACAATTGCAGATGGAGGATTACTCAAACATCGACTGGGAAAATCTGATTGAGGAAATAGGGGATATGGCGCGAAGTGAACGTAGAAGTTTAGAGAGTAATCTAACTGTAATTATAACTCACTTACTTAAGTGGCAATATCAACCAAATTTCCGCAGTGGTAGTTGGAAAGGTAGTATCGCTGAACATCGCCGCCGCATTCGTAAAGCGCTAAAAGAATCTCCCAGTCTAAAGTCTTACCTAGAAGAGATATTGGCTGAATGTTATTTAGATGCGGTGGAAATAGCTATGGCGGAAACAGGATTGTCAGTGGAGATATTTCCCCAAGTTTGTCCTTACCAATCTATCGAAGTTTTAGATTCTGATTTTTTCCCAGAATCATAGTTAATTGAATGAATGGCAAAATCCGATGATTCAAGCTGTAGTTAAAACAATAACTTTTGAAGAGTTTCTGGCATGGTATCCAGATGGAAAAGGACGTTATGAATTATATGAGGGTATAATTATTGAAATGAATCCTACTGGAGAGCATGAAGAAGTGGCGGCTTTTATGAACCGCAAGCTTAATGTGGAAATCGATCGTCTAAACTTGCCCTATTTTATACCTAGAACATACCTTGTTAAACCGGAAAATGCTAATTCTGGTTATCAGCCAGATGTGCTAGTTTTGGATAAAGAAGAATTGCCTAATGAACCTTTATGGAAAAAATCATCAACCATTTTACACGGTAAATCGGTAAAATTAGCAGTGGAAGTTGTTAGCACTAATTGGCGCGATGATTATTTGACTAAGGTGAGAGACTATGAAGAAATTGGTATTCCTGAATATTGGATTGTCGATTACTTAGGATTGGGTGGTAGGCGATATATCGGTTCTCCTAAACAACCAACTCTTTCAATTTATCAGCTTGTGGAAGGAGAGTATCAGGTTACACAGTTTCGGGAAGATGAGCCTATTTATTCACTGGTATTTCCAGAATTAAATTTGACAGCGGGGCAAATTTTTCGGGCTGGGGAATAATTAGTCATAATTTTTGTCAATTCCGTTCGTAGTAGGCGCTTAAGCGCCGTATTTCCTGGTGCAATCTCTTACATAATACCATTCAAATCCAATACAAATCCCGGCAAGACATCTTCTCCAGACAAACTAACAGGAGATAGTAATATTTCCACATCTTTACCTGGGCGATAAATCTCCACACGCTTATTTTTTCGGTCAATTAACCAACCCAATTTCGCACCATTTTCTATATACTCCCTCATTTTAGCTTGTAAGTCTTTCAAAGAATCCGTCTCCGAGCGCAATTCCACGACAAAATCTGGACAAATTGGGGCGAATTTCTTTCTTTCTGCAGATGTTAAAGCTTCCCATCTTTCCCGGCGTATCCAAGAAGCATCAGGGGAACGTTCCGCACCGTTGGGGAGTTTGAAGCCAGTGGAAGAATCAAAGGCTATTCCTAAATTATTCTGACGACTCCAAGCTTGGATTTGATATGCTAGTTCAATATTGCGATTTCCTGTTTCACTGCCAGTTGGTGACATAATTAATAATTCTCCTAATCCTGTCCGCTCAAATTGGTAATCGCGGTTTCTCTGACAGAGATCGAAAAACTGTTCGTCTGTTAAATCGATACTCAATTTTACAGTAGAGGGGAGGGTGATGGTTGCTACGTCCATAGGGGTATGACAACAGCGTATTTTATCTGGTTTTATTTTAACATTGAATCTACTGTGGGGGAGGAAAATTTAGATTCAGAACGCTCTACTAGTACGAGCTTTATTGTCGCGATGAGATTTATGGGTTATGATATAATATCATATCATATTTGTGAGTATCGATATTATAAATATTAACCGGAGATAAATCCAGATACACGCAGATAGAATAGTTTCATCATTTTCGTTAGGAGAATAATTTGTGCCAGCTCAAAAATATCGCTTCTATCAGCTAGTACTCGTCAGTGCAATTATCGCTTTTGGCTGTAGCTTACCTCAAGCAATAGAAGCATCTAGTAGTAGTGAAAAACTACCAGTTGCCAACAATAGTCTCAAAGAAAATCTAGCCCAAACTACAGAATCACCAGTTAGTTTACACCCATCCTTCAATACTGTATTGGCACAGGTTGAAGCGAAAACTAAACTTGCGATCGCATTACCTACTAATATTGAAAGTTCCGCTTACTGGATCTTAGATGAAGTAACGCCTTCAGGATACGGGGTGCAATTTGCTTTTACCCCAGACTGTCAAGGTCAAAGTGTTTGTACTTTTGGTAATATTACAGCCCAAGCATTGACAGGAGATGCTATCCCGCCAGAAGGAGATATTATCCCTCTGGCTAATGGTATTACTGGCTATTTTATCGATAAAGTTAAACTTCAGGTATGCAATGGAGGTTATTGCTTTGGGATTATGACTTGGGATGCGGAAGGTAGCCGTTATACTTTACAAGTTAAAGCTAATCCAGAGGAAACAATTCGCATCGCTAACTCGGCAATTCAGTGGCGATTAAATAGACAATCTGAGTATCCTCTTAAATTAACAGGAATCCCCAAACAGCCTTACAATAACTTAAATCGACCCCAAAAGTTAAGTCCGGCAGAAATTGATGAACTTAAATCAGGTGCAGGAGGTTTGGAAAATCTGATTCCAGAGCAAGTTTTCCGGGTGAAACTGAGAGATTTTGGTTCTTCTACGTTTGTGCCTATTTCTGATGATACTTCTGGCGCAACTGAACTGTCACTGAATTTGGTAAAATATGGTAAAATTATCTATACTTTTCCGGCTACTGAAGCTGACAATAACTGGACATTTTTTAAAATGTTAGCAGTGGCTTTTTCAGATGTAAACAAAGATGGATTTGAGGATACTATAGCAATTTCTGAGTATGTTACAGGAATTGGTCGGACGGGGGCACAACCTTTTCCGGTGGTTACTGTATATTTTAATAGTGGGGGTAAGTCTTTTCGGGTTGATGAGGGATTGAATGAGGAAATTGCTAAAAGTGGTGCGAAAACTATTGGAGATGTGTTGTCTTTTCTGAAGCGTAAATTTTCTTGATTATGGGAGATGAAGGATAAAAAAATAAACAAAAATGTCTAACACAATTATCTTTTGGCATCGCCGCGATTTAAGAATTATCGATAATGTCGGATTATCAGCCGCCCGCTACCAAAGCCCCAAATTAATCGGTATATTCTGTCTAGATCCCAATATTTTAAATCGCGATGATATCGCACCAGCCAGAGTAACCTATATGATAGGTTCCTTACAAGAATTACAGGAAAGTTACCAAAAAGCAGGAAGTCAACTATTAATCCTCAACGGTGAGCCTAGCCAAGCAATCCCTAAACTAGCCGCCGCACTAAACGCCAAAACTGTATACTGGAACTTAGATGTAGAACCCTATTCCAGAGAACGCGATCGCAAAGTTACAGAAGCCCTCAAAGAAAAAGGCATTGAATCTCATACTTCCTGGGATCAATTACTCCACCCACCCGGCACTATTCTCACCAAATTAGGTTCCCCCTATACCGTTTATACTCCCTTCTGGAAAAACTGGATTCAACAGCCCAAAAGTTTCATGTTAGCCAAACCATCCCATCTGGAAGGATTGACAGAAGATGAAATTAATTTAGCAAAGGAAGCTGGAGTAATCGATTTGCCAACAGCAAAAGAATTGGGTTATTATTGGCCTAATCCCCTGTTATTAGCTCCAGGAGAAGCCGCAGCCAAAAACCAGCTAGCAGAATTCTGTAAATCTGCTATTGGAGCATACGAAGAAAAACGAAATTTACCAGCAATTCCAGGCACATCCCAACTAAGTGCCGCCCTCAAATTTGGCGTAATCAGTATCCGTACAATTTGGCAGAATGCCGCATTTATCTATAACCAGAGTAAGAAAGAGGAAACTCGCAATAACATCCAAACTTGGCAACAAGAATTAGCATGGCGAGAATTTTACCAACATGCCATGTATTTTTTCCCACAACTAGCATCAGCTCCCCATCGCCAGACATTTAAAGACTTCCCGTGGGATAATAAACCAGAACATTTCCAAGCCTGGTGTGAGGGAAAAACTGGTTATCCCATCGTTGATGCCGCCATGAGACAATTAAATCAAACCGGATGGATGCACAACCGCTGTCGCATGATAGTAGCCAGTTTCCTCACCAAAGACTTAATAATTAACTGGCAGTGGGGCGAAAAATACTTCATGCAAAAACTATATGACGGCGACCTTTCCGCTAATAATGGAGGATGGCAGTGGAGTGCATCTTGCGGGATGGACCCCAAACCATTAAGGATATTCAACCCAGCCAGTCAAGCCCAAAAATTTGACCCAGACGCTAAATATATCCGACAATGGCTACCAGAACTGAGGAGTTTGAAGACAGAATACTTAATTACAGGTAAAATACCAGAACGGGATACCGCTTTTTGTAATTATCCTGCCCCTATAGTAGATCGTAGAATACAGCAG
>NZ_JAMZMM010000160.1 GCF_024178385.1 Limnofasciculus baicalensis BBK-W-15
CCCCACTCCCTAACATGGAAGATTGGTCTAAAAGTATTTTTGAAACCCTGGATTCATTTGCTGATATGGTGGATGAATTCTTCGTCGAATTCACCGAAGTCGTTGAAGAATTGGCTGATGAATGGCAAAATACAGTAGGTGCGGATATTGAGAAGTGCCTGCAGGATATTGTTCGGGAATTTGTCGATTTCGATTATTTTGAGTTTTTTGAGCCTGAAGAGTCAATCGGTGAAACTGAACAATTCTTCACTCATCCAGATGAATCTATTTTACAACTACCTTCCGCTTGCGTCGGTTGCCGCCATTACCACGGTCACTCTTATGGTGGTAATTTATTAGTATGCGGGATGCACCCCTATGGCTGGGATACTGACAATTGCCCAGACTGGGAATCTTAATTAAAACAAAAAAAATTATGAGTAACTACCCAACCCAGGAATCTCCATCGCCAGAAGTTGAAAAGTCAGAAATGAAATATGGGGAACGTGAGATTGCTGAAGGGAGCCTGATTACTTTCCCGAATCCTCGTGTGGGGCGGCAGTATGATATCCATATTACATTGCCAGAGTTTACCTGTAAGTGTCCGTTTTCCGGCTATCCAGATTTTGCGACTATTTATATTACATATATTCCCAATGAACGGGTGGTGGAGTTGAAGGCGATTAAACTGTATATTAATAGTTATCGCGATCGCTATATTTCTCACGAGGAGTCGGTTAATCAGATTTTAGATGATTTTGTGGCGGCTTGCGATCCTCTGGAGGTGAAGATTAAAGGTGATTTTTCGCCACGGGGGAATGTTCATACTGTTATTGAGGTGCGGTATGAGAAAGAAGTATAGCAATATGGTAATCCTGTAGTTACAAATTTGCCGATCTGGATGATTCCAGGGCTAATCAACAGTAGCAGTTTTATTAATAAACACTGAGAAAGGCTAACATATGCTTCTAGGGTTCAAAACCGAACTCAAACTCAATCGCCAACAACAGGTGATTTTAGCCAAGCACGCTGGAGTAGCGCTATCGTACATTTTTTGCGATCGCTCTTGGCTTCGGAGGATTACACGGTTCAAGTCCGAGATGTCCGGATATGGAATAGGGAGTTTTCCCCTCACCCCCAACCCCTCTCCCTAAAAAAAGAGTAATTTACATAACGTAACAAATGAGCAAAGGCTGAAAGTGCCTTAACTTCGTTAAATTTATTAAGATTAATTCTCAATACTTGACGAATTTGCGTCGTTTCAGCTATTATTGGCGGATAATCCAAAGGAGGCCTAATAACCTTTTTTAGATTTTAGACTTTTATGATATGGATGATTGTAGCTAGCTATACTTCCAGGTTTTAGTAGGGATAAGATACAAGATTTCCTCTCTCAAGGAACAAAAGTAGGTATTTTGATTAACCCAGAAAAGCATAGAGTGGAAATTTATCGTCTTGGTGAGGAAGTAGTTATTTTGGGTGATGGGGATATACTGAGTGTTCCCGATTTGCTGCCAGGTTGGGAGGTGGCTGTGTCTGATTTGTGGCCTTTGGAGTTTTAGATTTTTTGAAATATTTGATTATAACAAGATTTACACAGTGAGGATGGTGCGTTAGCTTTCGCATAACGCACCCTACAGATTACCTCAAATACCCTCCAAAGATTCAACATTCACACCTGCAACAGCTACAGTTTCCTTATGCTCTGTCAACCTATCCAAAATTTCGATAACTTCCCTCTCAAAAGAAACTTGAGCGCGATTAGTTCTCCCACCAATATAGAATGAATCGCCCTGTTTCAGTGCCCAAACCTGAGAGTGAGAAACATAACTCATCACTACTCCCAGCATCAATAACCCAAAACCACTATAAACTAAAGGAATACCTGGATCTGCTTTAATTTGCAACCCTGTACTACCAATAACATCCTTAATTTTCAGAGTTACCCCATTCACCTCAGTGGACATACCAGAGCGGACAGTAGAAACCAACTTACCTTTTACATCGTATACGAAAAGTGTCCCTTGCAAATCAGGTGTTAGCAGAGCAATCCCTTCACTTAAATCTGGTTTCGTCGGCACCCAAGTGCCCCAAATATTCCCACCGCCATTTGCTTCTAGTCGTGCCATCGGTAACTGAAAAATGGGACTATTATTTAATTGCACCTGCACGCCAGCAACACCCCAATCAGTTTGGTAAAAAGTCACACCGCGATAGCGGAGAGGCTTATTCACATAGATAGTTTCTCTATCTAATTCTTTTCCTTCCTTATCTACAACAGATAAATCAGAGTAAAACTGATTAATAGCCCCATCTGGAGTATAGTCGATCCAAAAACGATTAACATGGACTGCCCAATCTGTAGGAATTTGCGGTTTAGCCCAAACCCCAGCATCCAGAATATTTCTCACTTGAAAAGTTACGCCACTAGGAACCATTTCCTGAGCCAAAAATCCAGTCATCGCCCCCCAAATTGCCCCGGCGATAATAATTAACATACTGGCATGAACGACAATCGGACCAATTTTACCCACAATTCCCTTCCGGGCGTAGATAGTATCGCCTTCTTGAAAAACCCGATAGCGCTTTTCTCCTAGCAGTTGAGTAAGAGAATCTAAAGAGCCTGTTTCCAATTCCGTACTGAGAGCAAGTTTCTGAAATTGGCGAGATTCAGTATAATAATTCCAGCGACGTGCCGCTTTTAGTGCCGGAAACTGACGAGTAAAAGTACAGGCGGTAAGACTACTACCAAATAAAACCAGGATTGACAAAAACCACCAAGTACGATATACATGGTCTAATCCCAGTAACAGAAGCACCTTCCAACTAAGAAAACCAAATAGAGCTGGATCTTCTGGATAATTTTCCTGATAAAAGACCAAAGATTGACCCTGCTCAATTACCGTACCACTAATACTAAAAACTGCGATCGCAAGCAACAATATAATCGCCAGTCTCAAGTCAGCTAATACTGATATTAATTGACGCTTAAACCTGCTGATGATACTGAAAAAAGATGAACTTTCTGTTGTCATTAGAAAAATATATTCTTGTTATTGGTTTTTTGTTGTTTGTTATTGGTTGTTTATGATTCTTTGCGCCCTTTCCGTTCCCCCTTTGCGTTAAAAAAATATTCTCAATCTAAAATACAGGAATCCGAGACAGGAGAGAAAAAACACCAAATCCGACTAATAATACACCACTAAGGGGCGTAATCCAATTCGACCACTGCCGTAACTCCACTAACTTCTTGATAGAAGCCGTAAAAGTCCCCGCCACAATCAATGGAGCGACATATCCCCCCGTGTAGGATAACAGCAAAACCCCACCTAAAACCCAATCTTGTGTAGTAGCAACCCAAGCGAGTAAAGTAGCTAAAACGGGAGTACTGCAAGGAGAAGCTACTACACCAAAGGTTAAACCAATTAAATAAGAACGTAAACCTTTAGGCCAATCTTTAGAAATCCAATCCATCCCACCGAAGGAGGGTAATTGTAAAGGTAATGCTTCCAATAAATTCAGTCCCATAATAATAGCAATAAGACTGACAATAATCGGTAAACCAATTCCCACTTGACCATAAACTAAGCCAACAGATGCTGCTAAAATTCCCAATCCCGCTAATGTAGTGGCTAGCCCCAGGGCAAACCAAGTAGATTGGATAGCAGCTTCCCAACGTCCTTTAGTTTCATAGCCGCCGATATAGCCAATTGTAATGGGTAACATCGATAGCATACAGGGTGTCAGGCTCGTAAGCAACCCAGCGGTAAAAATAATTGCAATACTAGCGGCACTGAGGTGTGTAAGCTGATTGTGTACCAGGCTATCAGAAAATTGTGCGAGTTTATAAAGTTGAGTAGAAATTGTATCAATCATGGAGTCGGTGAATCCTAGAATGCCCGTTATGCTTTAATTTTAGCGCATTGGGAGTAGGGAGTGGGGAGTGGGGAATGGGGAGTGGGGAAGATAGTTTTGAGTTTAAACTCAAAACTCAAAACTCTTTACAAGGTGAGTCGCTGAAAGCCCCGTGACTTTAGTCCGGGGATGTTAGGGTCGCGGGGTGTTAACCCTAGCGCTTTGCAGGATTTATCCTGCCTTCCAGTTTTTTATCAGTTCAGGCAACGCTAGCCTTAGCCGTTCTTGCCAATCAGGAACTGATTTTAATTCTTTGGCTAATTCTATATCCATCCTTAAGCATACTGGACTACTAACTAAGGGCTTTTCTCTATTCGTTGTGTATCGATCCTTGTGATTTTTTTTAAAAGGCATTGCCGTTTCTCTAGTAATCATGTATACTTGTATTATAGCCAGATGAGGGAGGTGATGTTAATTTGTACGGATGTCAGCAAAATTTAATTAATCCAGCTCCAGAATTAAAAGCAATCCTTGAGTTTATTTGTTCGGAATCACATAAGTTAACTAACTGCGGTATCTACTATGCCCGTCAGCTATATTTCAAGGCTGGTAAGTTAATTGGTAAATATGACTTAGAAAAGGAATACAAAACCAACAAACACTATCAGGTTCTCCATTCTCAGGCGGCACAACAAATATTGAGGACAGTTGCTGAATCGTTTAAGTCTTTCAAAGAATTAGATAAGAAGCACAGCCAGGGTGAATTGCACTTCAAGCCAAGATTACCTAATTACCGTCAAGGTGCAGGATATGCTCTGGTGACTTATCCTAAACAAGCATTAAGACTTGTTGGTGACCAAATCAAAATCCCCTTGGGCACAACGGTAAAAAGGTGGTTTAAACTTGATAGTTTCACAATCCCAATGCCTTCAAACTTGGAGTTCGAAGATATCAAGGAACTGCGAATACTTCCCAGAAATCAGTGCTTCTATTCTGAGTTTGTCTACAAACAAAAATCAGTACCTGAATACAATCTCGATCCAAACAATGCCTTAGCTATTGATCCTGGTATCAACAACTGGTTAAGCTGTGTTTCCAATGCAGGAACCAGCTTCATCATTGATGGACGTAAAGTTAAAAGCCTAAATCAATGGTATAACAAGCGCGTAGCCACACTCAAAGAAGGAAAACCACAAGGCTACTGGGATGACCAATTAGCCCAGATAACCGAGAAACGTAATCGCCAAATGCGAGATGCGGTAAACAAAGCTGCAAAAATGGTAGTTGACCACTGCATCAAACATCAAATTGGTACAGTTGTTTTTGGCTGGAACCAAGGACAACGGCAAGAGGTGAAATTGGGCAAAACGACTCAAGCTTTTGTTCAGATACCAACAGCCAAATTAAAAAAACGAGTTGAACAACTATGCGAGTATCACGGGATCAAGTTTGTTGAAACAGAAGAATCATACACCAGCAAAGCTAGTTTTATCGACGATGATTTTCTACCAACCTACGGCGAAAAACCCGAAATGTGGAAGCCATCAGGAAAACGAGTTAAACGCGGAATGTACCGCACTGGACAAGGGATTTTAGTCAATGCTGATTTGAATGGCGCAGCAAATATTCTGCGTAAAGTAGAGACACAACTAGGCTTAAGTCTAGTCAAGGTCTGTAGGGCATTATTGACCGTGCCTACCAGATTCCGTATCTGGGAAACCAAAACTAAAAAGCGTAGTGGCACGGATTTATCCTGTCACGTAGCAACAGTTTAGAATCCCCGTGTCTTTAGACCGGGGAGAGGTCAACTCATTCCCTAACTTACCGAAACCTTTTAATTATCTGCACCTCCCCCAGACAATTTTCTGCCCACAAATTCAACTCCTCTCATCGGAATCCCCCTAAGTTGATCGATAATAAGATTCCAGAAGTATCCGTATTGGGGAAATCGTCTGATTAGCAAAATCTCAGCGAATACATAAAATCTCTTAGACTTTCTATATTCTGGCGGATTATCTTCAAATCTGATTTGTTCAGGTGGTGGCAATATATGCCCAACTATTTTACCTTTTTCAAAAAACTTAGCTTGGATAAATAAACCGAGCAGCCTGTCAAGACACCAAAAAGGTATGTATTTTAATGGGCCAGATAAAACCATTAGGCTACCCAGATCTTTAATGGTTTCTTGCACCATTTTATTTTTCCATACTTTCTTATCAAAATTTTCCGTATGTGCCCCATTTTGGTCTTTTCTTTCTCGGAGAAAACACTGACTATCAAACTTATTATCGACTGGAGCAATTGGGATCTCTAGTATATGAGATTCATCTCCATATAAATTGGCATTGCCTTGAGATTTGCCGCATATTTTAAGTTCCTCAATCTTTGGCAAAGTAGCCCATGGTGCTTCAAGACTAGCTTTGTCTCCAAAGTCAAATCCTTTCTTACTCAGCCTCATCACCCAGTTATCTGGAAATCTCTCAAAATACTGAACAGCGATGTCTGCTATATCCGGGTTGAGATATTCATCACAATTAATGGTTAAAATATATGTGCCACAAGCATTCATCATCGCACTGAGTCGTTGGATGATTTCACCTCGAATAGGGCTAATAATCTGGCGCATACGAGGATCGACAGTAGGATAAGTGCCTGCTCCTGGCGGATGAACTAAAATAAACTCAACATCTCCCTTTACCTTTAATAACTCTGTAATCCAATGCTCAGAAAAGCCTTCTCTCGTAGGAATAACGATCGATAAAATAGGTGTTGGCATTGTAGACATATAAGAGACTCCAATAAATAGTCTATCCCAAGCAATACTAGAGTGGCAAGAGATTCCCAGTTAATTTCAATTAAAAGAGTCCATTGAGGTTAGACGTTGAGTAGCAGAGACTATCGTAGCGACTCGCCCCTACAGTATTCAAAACTCTTTTCCCCCATTCCCCAATTAATCCTGTTGCCAAATCTTAATCGTACCATCCTCACAGCCTCCCACAATCCACTCACCATCCTTACTGATAGCAATTGACATGACGGAACCAGGTACATCATGATCTAAAACACTCAACAATTCACCTGTTTCGATTTGCCAAATTTTAATTGCATCTCCTGCACTACCACCAATTAGATTGTGCCCATCTAAACTAAAAACGGCAGAAATTACAGCTCCTGAATGACATGGAAATACCTTTAATATTTTTCCGGTATCGACTTGCCATAACTTCAAATTACCGTCAGTACAACCGACTGCCAAAATTTTACCATCCAAGCTAATTGTCAGTGAAGCAATAGAACTAAGATTCCCTGTAAATTCAACGACGGAAGCTGAAGGTTCAAATGGCCAAAGGGTAATAATCCCATCGCCACCACCACTAGCAACAATTTGCCCATCAGGTGTAAGTGCGATCGCAGAAACTTGTCCCGCATCTTCTGTTAAGTTACCTAAAAATTCTCCCGTATCCAAATGCCACAGCTTGATAGTTTTATCAAAACTAGCACTAATGAGAGTTTGACCATCTGGCGCTATTGCTAGCGCTCGCACTGAACCAGTATGACCCTTTAGAGTATAGAGTAATTCTCCTGTATCGATCCGCCACAAATTAATAGTTTGATCGAACCCGCCACTGGCGATAATTTGTCTATCTGGACTCATTGCCATAGATAGTATACCTTGTCCATGTCCAGAAAATGTTTTAATGTTTTCCCCTGTCGATAAATCCCACAATTTGATAGTTTTGTCAAGACTTCCACTAATCAGAATTTCCCGATCTGGACTAATAATCAAACTGCTAATCCAGTCAGAATGTCCGCCTAGAGAGTAGATATTAGTCCAAGTAGGTAATGGGATCTGCGATACAGGCTCCAACATTACCGGAAATAGAGCGGGTTGAGGCTCAAAGGTTTGATGATTTTCCGCTCCTGGAATCTCTTTGAGAGGAAGTTTTGAGGCATTTGGTATTTGGCGCTCTATCCGGGCAAGATTTGCTGTAGCTGTTGCAATTGCATCCTCTAATTGATCGATTCGTGCTAGTATAGAGGATGTATTCAGGTATTTTACGATACTGCGAAGGGATTCCTCGAAGCTGGAAATTTGCACTTTGAATTGGGCAATTTGGACAGCATTATATTCAGGAGAATTGAGCTGGGCAAGATATTCTGGCAGCTTATTTTCCAGAGTTGCGATCGCATCTTCAATTTGTTTTTCATATACAGATTGACTCTCTTGCTCGATTTGGCGATGTAGCTTAGTAATCCCCGCCGTCAAGCGCCGTCTCATCTGTTGCTCCAAACGCACGCGATCGATCAGGTTTAGCACTAGAGCAACTAATAAGGGAATTGCACCATAAATTAGCTCATCGGATACAGCCCAAGCAATGACTGAGCCAACAATAAATACAAATTCCGCAATTTTAATACGATAATTTAGCATTTGTTATTTGTTTTTTGTTTTTTGTTCTTTGGCTCCAGTACTATCTAATCTTTCGCCTCATCAGAAAAGGTTGTTTTTATCTGAATCATTACAGGTATAACATTATATACAAGTCTATTATACTAGAGAAAAATAATCTCTTCCGGAAACTCCGCAGTACAGCCCGGAAGCCCTTAACTTCCTCTAAGCTATTGTTGTAACAAAACATCCCGCAGTCAACTGAGGGATGTCTCGTGGATGGGAATTTGCTGTTCGCTCAAGGGAAGCCGCTCCTCTTTTTGTGGTAGATTTAGTCCCGGCTTAAGTGTAGAACACTAACTTCTCAATCAACTCTTTCACAAACCTCCAATGCTTCCTCTTGAGACTCTTGAAGCTTCTGAATAATCGTGGTGCTACTACTATTGGCTTCGTCTTTAGGCGGGCTAGCTAACTGAGCGACAACCTCATTATATTGTTTCTGAACTTGGCTAACCTTAGTTTGAGCATCCTTGCAACTCTGAAGCTGAAGATTGGGAGTGAATGGATTAACACATCCAGTAGATAAAAATACCAGGAATAAACTTCCTAGGCTTAACAGAGTTTTCTGCCTGGTTTGACGGACAATATTGACACTATTCATGATAGTAGCTGTAGTGAGATCGAGAGGATACTACAAACTACTGAAGTTCCTCATAATTTCAGGATGCTTCATCATATCTTGATTAAACTAGGGTAACGGGGAATAGGGAATGGGGAATAGGGAGTTTTAATTTTTAATTCAAAACCAACAACCAATAACCAACAACCAATAACCAATAACCAATAACTCCCTAATCTAAATTCTTTCGAGACTTTTACGGAGGTGTTGTTCCTGTCGTTTCAGTTGTGCAATCAGCTCCGCCTCCGGGAATACACTGCCTCCTGAATGGATAACACCATTTTCCCTCAGTTTCTGAGCAAGTTGGTAACAAAACTGACATCGCTCTAGAATCTGTATAATAGAAGGTACAAATTTAGTAAATAGAGCTTCATCCTCTGGGGTAAAGCCAAAGGGATCGATTCTCATAAATAAAGTATCTTTGGGATTATAATTCGGCTTTAATTTGTTGATGAATTGTGCCACAGCGACTAAATCTTTTTTTTCATTCAACAGAGGCCAAGCCAGAATTGTATAAGTCCGGTATCCAGTTCTAGTATCAACGATCTTGGCCATATCAGAGCGCGGATCGTCATAAACATCAAAAGGAATATTAATCGCCGACAAAGATGTGGCTGCTATAGAAGCAATTCCTCTATCGGCAGGCATATCAATCGTTAAACTACCACCCTTACCATCCTCAGCAATTAGGGAGCCAAGCTCTTGTCGATCTCGATCTAGTAGAAAAATGCTGGTACGATCGGCTCTGAGCAAATTCCCTGCTTTGCGGGTGAGGCGGCTCAACATTTCACACAAAGCACCCACCAAACCGTTTAATGCTTGATCAACTGTACTAGTTTTGGCATCCACCTTGGAGTGGGAAGTAGCGTTACCCCCACTAACTGCTATTAATGGGGCAGTAACCTGAGTCTTATGTGGCTCTAAACCAGCAATAATTCGCCATTCCAAGTCTAGAGTCTGACAAATTTCCACGAAATTCAGACCATTAACAAGTTGACCTTTGAGGAATAAATCGACGGTATCGAGAGATAGCCCCAATTTTTTAGCTAGCTCTCGATCGCGCCCATCACTTTTATGCCTCCAAGCCAAGTTTACTTCTTGGATGTACCTAGGATGTACGCTAAACGATTTTGACATATCTGAGGCTATGAACTTCTAATCCGATCTTAGGCGAGATTTTCTGTAAAATGAATTACGGAATACAATACCAAAGAGTGATTCGGCCTGAAACTGTAACTCAATATAGTTCACTTTTGATAGAATCAGCCAATTGGCTGATTAATATTAAGAACTTTGGCTGATGCAATCAGCCCTGGTTAGATCGGACAATAGAAGACAAGGACAAATCAGAACCTGAATGGCTAAGGGTTTGCGCAACCGATGGACTAGCACGGGATATAAGCAAAGAAAGTTGTGCGCAAGCCCTTTCTTTTTTTTTGGTCTCTTTTTGGGGAGAGTCCGGTCTTTACCTCAGACGATGCTCCGTTTATTGTCAGTGCCAAGAGTACCGACTACATTAGACCCTAAACCACACATTATACGGCATAAACTAGAAATAATTCCAGTCAATACCAAAATTCCCCCGGGCTTTACCTTGTCAGAGGTTGTGGCGCATTAGGTGCTGTTGGTGTTGGTGGGGGTGGTACTGTTTATGGCGATGAATTTGGTGTTGGGCTTAGTCTTGGTGGTATCCCCGGTACAGCTTGGGGTTGTAGTGGTGGCTCTGATGGTGCTACTGAGGTGTCAGGTGTCGCTTGGGGTGGCGGTATTGGAGGCTCAAAGTTGAGGAGCAACTTACTAGTAGAGAAATAGGTGGCCCAATATTGGGCATCGGGGCGATTTTTCCAGTCTTGACGGCTAACAGATAATAACAAAACGGGTGCGATCTCGCCATTATGTTCGCCAACTATCGTTATTGCCACTTCTGTCACCAAAATATCCCCATCAAAACTCCGTTGCGCGGCTGCCCTAGCTACAGCCTCACCACGGCGCAGGAAATTTTCGTAAGTCTCGTCAGTTTGACTTGTCAGGGAAACGTCTACTCGTGCTGTATAAGCCAGGGCAGTTTGAGGCTGCACTAGGGCGACAGAGAGCCATGTTACCCCCGCGCCGCCTAACAGCACCAATAAACTGAGGGGGACAATTTGTTTTCTGGCAATAGATGCAATCTTGGTAATCATGGGCTATGTGTTAGATGTTAGGGGCTAGGGGTGGGAAAATTTAAGTGTAAAATAATTTTGTCATTCAAAACTCCTGACTCCTCAAGCTGCTATTTTGCTGTTTTGGGTTTGAGCGCTATCCGATCGCAATTAATAAAGTATTTTGGTCCAGCCAAGCGTGAGATAACAAAGTACCTTGTTGGATTATTTCCCAGTCGGTGAACTTTTTCCCTTGAATGTCTCTTTCGGCAACCTTAATTCCATTACCTTTCGCGAGGGTATCGACTTTGACCGTAGTCGCTTCAGCGGTGGCACGATTGCTTGTTTGTAAAATAATTGCACCACCAAATCCTAATTGTTTCAGGATACCTTTATCCGCAGGAATTGCCGCGATCGCAAATTCCCCATCCATCCATCCAAAAATATCTTTATCTAGATCTAACTTTGTCATTAATTTTATTTGTTTTTTGCTCTGCTCCAATCCCTTTTCTAATTGCGAATCGCTTTGAGCTTGTTCGACAAATCCTTGCCAATAAGTCTTAATAGAATTTCCGTTAATCAGCAGAAAAGTATCGGCAGGAAGTAGAGATACTATTTGACCTGATGCGGGTTTAAATTCTACTTTAATGCTTGCCGGATCTAAATTTGCGATCGCTTTTAATCTTACTCCTGCATCGTCAATTCCTACTCCCGCAACTACAGATTTAACTTTGGTAAATTGTTCGATAGTTTTTGGGGATAGCGGGGGCGTATTGGGATTATTTGCCAGTATTTCTTTGGCCAACGCACTGTATTCGGGAATGTAGATTTGCCCAAGATTTTGGATCTGTAGAAATATAACTGACTAAAACTGCTTCATCGGGTATAACTTTAGCCGCACCAATAGAACTTAAAGTCTCTCCGGAAGGATGAGTAAAGTAAAAATAGGCGGCGACACCACTAACTGTAACCAGAGTAATTCCGGCAATTGCGGGTACAATAAAATTTGATTTTGATTTAGTTTCAAACATGGTTGGTTCCTAAACATCTGACCTGTCAATTATCAATTATCAATGATGGCTTAATTATCTAGATTTATCCAAGGTAATTTTAACATAAAAAACCCAGAATAGACCCCTGGGCAATCTCCCGTAGATATGTATGGTGAAAAATTAGCCAAAATCGGCAATTTGAGAGACAATTGATTATCTGGGAAAGTTCCAGCCTCCAACGTCGAGAAGCAACATCTATGGCAAATTACCCTTGCATCGCAATTGGCATCAACCGTTATCAGTTTTTAGTGCCCCTAAACTGTGGGGAAGAGGATGCGATCGCACTGCGGCAGTTTTTGGTTGAGCAAGGTGACTTACCATCCAACCATTGTCTCTTGTTAACCGACTCTTCGCCATGGATTGAGGATAGCTCAACCTATCCAAGCCGGGAAAATATCTGCCGCTGGCTGGAGTTAGATCGCCAAAAACTTGATTCAGATAACTTGAATCCTAATTCTAGGACATGGCGTTGGTTCTTTTTTAGTGGCTGGGGCGTTAGTTGGGATGGTGTCGATTACCTGATGCCTATTGATGGTAACCCCAAGGATATCCCCGGTACAGGCATACCCGTGCGATCGCTATTTACCTCCCTCAAGGCACAAGGTGACAATAATATTTTAGTTCTTTTAGATATAAACCGTTCGCCGGGACTGGAATCTGGCCAACCTCCTGGTGCGGAAACTATTGATTTAGCCCGCAATATGGGAATTACCCTGATCCTGTCAGCTCAACTGAACGAATTTTCCCATGAAGCGACTGGTTTAGGCAATGGCTTATTTACCACAGCACTCCTAGAGAGCTTGCGCTATTATCAAAAAGATTTAACATTACAAGATCTAGACGAATATCTCCGCGATCGCACTCCAGAATTAAACGATCATCACTGGCGACCAACTCAAACCCCCTTAACAATAATACCAAAAGAGAAAACCAAGCATCAGCTTATTCTCCCCACAGCAGTCAACTTAACGCTGCAAGAGAAGACAGCCGCTATTCTCGCATCCACTGGAATTCAAGCCACTACCGTCGAACTTCATCATCAACAACCAACCACCAATAACGGATATTCCACCAACGGAGCGACTGTATCCCTACCCAAAAATTACTCATTAGAAGAGCAACTGAATACTTCATTAACACTAAATCCTTCTAGAGCTTTCAACTCCCAATCATCAAGCGCAATTACTAGAATTCCTCGCTCAGGGAATATCAAAAAAAATCAGTGGTGGCAACAAATATTGCGAATAGGAGGAGGATTAACAGTAATTTTTGCTTTCATATTTGCCGCTTTTATAATCCGCAATCGCCATGTATCGAATACTCAACAGGCATTAGACTTGGGAGTAGGAGAGCAAAAGGAAAAAGTTGAAAATAAAAAATTAAAAGCCAACACCAACAACCAACAACTAACAACCAACAACCAACAACCAACAACCAACAACCAACAAC
>NZ_JAMZMM010000619.1 GCF_024178385.1 Limnofasciculus baicalensis BBK-W-15
CCTTTATCCTTCAACCTTAAACCTTCTGTCGTTTCTCGCTAAAAAAGAGACCGGAGTCAACACATGAGTCAGGCGGAAAAACTCAAACTTATGGTAGTAGATGATGAGCCTGACAATCTAGATTTGCTGGTGAGAACATTTCGCAAAGATTATCGAATATTTCGAGCAGACGGGGCAGCGAGCGCTCTGAAAATTCTCGATACGGAAGGAGAAATGGCAATCATTATTTCTGACCAGAGAATGCCTCTCATGAATGGTACGGAATTCTTGAGTAAGACGGTTGAACGCTTCCCCGATACGATTCGGATTCTTTTAACAGGCTACACAGATGTTGATGATTTGGTAGAGGCAATTAACTCTGGCAAAGTTTTCAAATACATTACTAAACCATGGAATCCAGACAATGTTAAAAGAATTGTCAAACAAGCAGATGATACATACCGAATCCTGAAAAAAAGAACCAATCAATTAGAAAGGACTGTACGACGAGAAGCTCTATTCAATTCAGTGACAACTGCGATTCGTGAGTCACTAGACTATAGCAGTAGTCTGAAAACAATCGTCACCACAATTGGGAAAACATTTGAAGCAAAACGTTGTATCTTACGCCCAGTAGACGAGCATCAGCTTATGGCAGAGTATTTCTCTTACCAGGCTGAGGGTGAAGCAGAAGGAGAACCCCTCCCTAATGACGATCCCGATCCGATTGTGCAAAACGTTTTGCAGCATCACAAGACACAGATTTGTCAAAATATAAGAGACGGCGATCGCAGACTCCATCTTGTAGTGCCGTTAATATGGCGGCAAAAGCTATTGGGAGTACTGTCTCTCTATCAGGAAGACAGCGATAAACCGTGGCTGAGGGAAGATATTGAGCTGATTGAAGCTGTAAGCGAGCAGGCGGCTTTAGCAATTTTTCAGGCGAAACTCTACCAACGGATTCAGTTACAGGCTCAACAGATGCAGGATGAGCTAGAAGTCGCACGCCAAATCCAGAATAACCTGTTGCGCCAAAGCTGGCCTGATGTCGAAGGAGTCGGATTACAAGCTCATTGCTATGCAGCACGACAAGTAGGAGGTGATTTTTTTGAAGTTTATATTCATCCCCAAGGCGATGTTTGGCTAGCAGTTGGTGATGTTTCTGGTAAAGGTGTCCCCGCTGCTTTATTTATGGCTAGTGGGATTTCTATCTTACGGCGGGAACTAGCTCAGGAAATTTCTCCGGAACCAGAAGTGGTAATGCGTAATCTGAACAGTATCATGTCAGATGACCTCTTCAGTACTAATTGTTTCATAACTATGGTACTGGCTCGTTATACCCCACAATCTCGACAATTGGTTTATGCTAATGCTGGTCATGTTTACCCCTTAGTATGGTCTCATCCACTTGTCATTGAGCAACAAACATTATCAGAAACAAACCTGACTGTAGAACCAAATTACCTGAGTACTCGAGGTGTTCCCCTGGGGATTTTACGGATTTGGAAGGCACAAGCAGGTACTTTAACATTAAATCAGGGTGACATTTTGCTATTAATCAGCGATGGTATTACAGAAGCGACAGTTAAGGGTAGCAGCTCAATGCTGGGGACGTTGGGGCTTTGGCAACTCGTACTTCAGGAGTCAGCGCCCTTTAACCTGACCAATTTATTAACTCGCATTCGAGCCTGTACTAACAACATTCAGGAAGATGACCAAACTATACTCTCTCTGGAGGTTCTCTAATTGTCAATGAAAACGGAGCTGAACGTACCCAGTGAATTAAACTTTTTAATAGTCGTCGAAAATTGGCTGCTGGATAGTTTAAAAGTAGCCCTCGGTGACTCAGTAGATTGGAAGATTCAAGCGCCTCGCTTACGATTGGCGTTAGCAGAAGCTTACTCAAATGTGGTGCGTCACGCTCATCGAGATCAACCCAATTTACCAATCTTATTTCGCTTGGAAATTAAAGACAGAGATGTGGCTTTGGAAATCTGGGATAGAGGCAATGGTTATAACATTTCCAATTATATTGAACCCGATCCACAGGATAAACAGGAAAGTGGTTATGGCTGGTTGATTATGCAAAGGCTTATGGATCGAGTAGAGTATCGCTTACAGGTTAATGGTCTTAATTGTTTGAAGTTGGAAACTAGTTTACCGAAATTGGAGGAATAGGGAATAGGGACAAGGGGTGGAAG
>NZ_JAMZMM010000161.1 GCF_024178385.1 Limnofasciculus baicalensis BBK-W-15
GGAGTAGGGAATGGGGAGTGGGGAGTGGGGAGTGGGAAATCTCTCATCCTCAATCGCCGAATTTAGAAACTATTTGTGTTTTGGAAACCCAAATTGATGATTTAAGTCCCCAAGCAATTGGCTATGTGTATGATGTGCTATTTAATGCTGGGGCTTTGGATGTTTTTACTCAACCAATTGGGATGAAAAAGTCTCGCCCTGGTATTTTGCTGACAGTTATCTGTTTTCCAGATAATTTAACTGTTTGTGAGGATATATTATTCCGGGAAACGACAACTTTAGGTATCCGCCACGTTACTCAGCAGCGGACTATTTTGCACCGAGAAATTCAGGAAGTGAAGACAGACTATGGAGTAGTACGAGTGAAAGTCGCTAGTCGAGGAGCTGGTGGAGCAAAGGAGATTGCCAACGTACAGCCAGAATACGAAGATTGTGCCGCGATCGCACGAGCATATAATTTATCTTGGCGGGAAGTCCATCAATTGGCGATGGATGCTTGGTATCTTCAGTACAAGTAAATTGGTCGATCCTGAATCCCTGTTTTGCAAAAATCAAATCGGATCTTGGTGATAGCTGACACTTTTAAGCACGATTTTTACTCCTGTAATCTCTCCAGTAATGACAACAACTGACAGAGAATAAATTCTCTGTCTTCTTCTACCGCAAAGGGAGTAAAACGGACTGAAATTACCAAATTTAGTCCGTTTCAACCGACTTTAGCTGTTAGACAGTGGTTTTAACCACTGGCGGGTTGCGATTGGTGAGTTATTACGAAAGATAATATGACACCTCCGCAACCCAAACAAAACTGCATAAGGTAAAAATTTTGTTAATTTCTGCTACTGTACCTCATAAGAGAGGGAACCACTGTGTAATCAATCCAAATGATTCTCATCCATTTCCTCAAGTGCAGGTGGCGCATCATCAGGCATTCGCAATAATTCCACCATCTCTTGTACCTCTAATGGTGGTGGTGGTGTGAAACGGGAAACACTCCAAGTCACAATAAAATTAATTACCATTCCTAGCGTGCCAATTCCTTCAGGAGAAACGCCGAAAAACCAAGGCTGCATCCCAGAGAATTTGACCCCAACAATATAATAGATAGTAAAAGATAAACCTACGATCATTCCGGCAATTGCACCTTCCCGATTTGTCCGTTTATCAAACACGCCAAGAATAATAATGGGGAAGAAACTGGCGGCGGCTAAACCAAAGGCAAATGCTACCACTTGGGCGACAAAACCTGGTGGATTGACACCGAAATAACCAGCAATTGCAATGGCAAATCCTACCATAACTCTACCTACCATCACCCGCAGGGATTCTGAGGCGTTGGGATTAATCATCCGGTAGTAGACATCATGGGCGACAGCACTGGAAATTACTAACAGTAAGCCTGATGCTGTAGACAAAGCTGCTGCTAAACCTCCCACAGCCACCAAAGCAATTACCCAAGGGGCTAGTTTGGCGACTTCTGGAGTTGATAAAACAATGATATCTGGATCGATGGTAATTTCACTGGTTGTTTTATCTGGTGTTAGTTCAATTTTGCCATCGCCATCTTTGTCTGTAAAGGTTAATAATTTCGTATGTTCCCATTTCTTCGCCCAATCCAACTGATGGATTTCCTCAATCGTATGGTTGTGTAAAGTATTAATTAGGTTGTAGCGGGCAAAAGTGGATAAAGCTGGTGCTGTTGTGTACAAAAGAGCGATGAATAGTAGCGCCCAACCTGCGGAAAAACGAGCAGCACGTACATCGGGAACAGTGTAAAATCGGACAATAACATGAGGAAGTCCAGCAGTACCTACCATCAAAGCGATGGTAATACATAAAACATCCAGCATTGACTTATTTACAAAGGGTTTCGTGTATTCTTGAAAACCTAAGTCTAGCTGAAGTTGATTGAGTTTCGGGACGATATCGCTGAAGGTAAAAGCTAACTGAGGGATGGGGTTTTTGGTGAGGAGGAGGGAAATTGCGATCGCGGGAATTAAATAAGCGATAATTAACACGACATATTGGGCTACTTGAGTCCAAGTAATCCCTTTCATTCCCCCCAAAACCGAGAAGAAACCGACAATGATCATCCCAATAATTACACCAGTGCTGATATCGACTTGGAGAAAGCGACTGAAGACAATTCCCACACCTCGCATTTGTCCAGCAACATAAGTCATGGAGATAAAGAGAGTTGCAATAACTGCTACCACACGAGCTACATTAGAGTAATAGCGATCGCCGACAAAATCTGGTACTGTATATTTACCAAACTTCCGTAAATAGGGAGCTAAAAGTAGGGCTAGCAAGACATAACCGCCAGTCCAACCCATCAGATAAATTGAGCCATCGTAACCTAGAAAAGAGATTAACCCCGCCATGGAAATAAACGAAGCCGCTGACATCCAATCAGCAGCAGTAGCCGCACCATTTGCAAGGGCGGGAACACCTTGTCCAGCCACAAAAAAATCCTTGCTATCTTTGACGCGAGAGTGCCAACCGATGTAGAGATATAAAATAAAAGACAGGATCACCAGTAATGTTGTCCAAACTTCAACTGACATTATTTATTTCTCCTGTTAACACCATATTTGCGATCGAGTTTGTCCATTTGGAAAGCATAGACAAAAATTAGTCCAACGAAGACAAAAATTGAGCCTTGCTGTGCCATCCAGAAGCCGAGAGGTAAACGCCCCAGATGGAGATTGTTTAATGGTTCAACAAGTAGGATACTGAAGACAAGGGAGACTAATGCCCAAATAATTAGGAGATTTCTGATTAAAGCTGTATTGGCACGCCAGTAAGCCTGACGTTTATCTTGGTTCATAGTTTTGCACGATTGGAGGAATATTCTATTGAACAGCTATTTTGTCCTTACCAGTACAGTTACTTTACGTTTTGTAATGAAATATTTTTGTAGTCTTTGATGTAGGATGGGCAGTCCCGAATATAACTTGAAAAGTTGACGATTACCTTAGTGCTAACTCCCTACCAAAGGAGTTATTGAAATTGGTGGAATAAGTCCCTTGAGCAAGTGTTATTGCTGGGATATAGTTGTTTAATTTCTGCGCAGCAGCAGTTGATTAAGTCTTATTTTGGCAGGAATAAGGTAAAAGTTGCGCGGCCATTTTAAACCGACATTGTTCAAAAAACACAGTCCCCCATCTCACCCTCAAAATCTCTTAGTCGTGCCAGCCTTCTCCTTCTCTTCCGCTGCGGCACAGCGATCGCAAATCCCAAAAAACTCCAAAGTATGGTAATAAATTTTAAAGTGGTGGTAACTTTGCAACTCGGTTTCTAGTTGGTGGACAGGACATTCATCGATGGGAATCGATTGTCCGCAATTGAGGCAGGTGAGATGGTGTTGATCTTCCAAAACCGAGCTGTAGAGGGATTCTCCCGTCGCCAGAGTCCGAACTTGTACTACCCCTTCTAGTTTTAAGGCATCAAGAGAGCGGTACACTGTTGCTAGACCCAAATTCTGATCGCGGTTCCGTAACTCCACATAAATATCCTGAGCTGATATAGCACGGTTCATGGTTTTGAGCAAATTAAAAATTCGCTCTTGGGAACGAGTGCGTTGGGGTTTGATGGACTTGCTTTTCAGATTGGGTATAAATGTCTTGGGATGTTGGTGCATATTCGGGGACTCTTGTAAAGAAGATAATTGTAAAAGTTAGGGGATGCTAGTGACTCAAAAATATCAGGCTCACATTTATGTTACGCTGCGACCTTCAGTATTAGATCCCGCTGGTGTAGCAGCCGAGTCGGGATTGAAGCAGCTAGGCTATGAGGGTGTGGCAGAGGTGCGTATTGGTAAGTATATTGAATTAAAGCTGACGGCGGCAGATGAAGCCCAAGCACAGGCGCAACTCGACAGAATTTGCGACCAACTTTTGGCAAATCCGGTAATTGAAAATTATCGGTTTGATTTGGTAGAAGTAAGCGAGCATGTGGGGATATCGGGATGAAAGTTGGAATAGTGGTTTTTCCCGGTTCAAATTGCGATCGCGATGTCAGCTACGTTACTGATAATTTACTCCATACTCCCACTAGAATGGTATGGCATCAAGAAACAGATATTGCCGATCTAGATATCGTTGTCTTACCTGGTGGTTTTAGTTATGGAGACTATCTCCGTTGTGGCGCAATTGCTCGATTCTCCCCTGTGATGCAGGAAGTGGTAAAACATGCCAAGAAAGGTAAATTTGTCCTGGGAATTTGTAATGGGTTCCAAATCTTGACAGAAATGGGACTATTACCTGGGGCACTAGTACGGAATCGAGACTTACATTTTATCTGCGATCGCGTCCCCATCAAAGTAGAACATACTAACGTTCCCTGGACTTCTCATTACTCCAAAGGACAAGTAATTACCCTCCCCATTGCCCATGGCGAAGGACGCTACTATGCCGATGCTGATACCCTCAAAGCATTAGAAGATGCCCATCAAGTCTTATTTCGTTACTGTAGGGCTAGTGGAGAAACTAATGATTCTGGTAATCCTAACGGCTCATTACATAATATTGCCGGGATTTGCGATCGCACTGGTAAAATTGTGGGGATGATGCCTCACCCAGAAAGAGCCGCAGATACCCAATTAGGCGGTACTGATGGCTTGAAATTATTTCAGGGAATATTAACATCAGCAGTCTTGACTGTGAGTTGTTAAATACTAGAACACCAATTCAGTATGGACTGGTTATTGCTAAAAAACCCGGTTTCTTTGAGTTAAGTCAATAAAATCTCAATCTTTGATCGAACAGAAACCGGGTTTGTTGAATTTTCATCTAACCAAAACACCTACTTTGTATAGAATATCTAGGAAAAGCCAGTGACTTCAGAATTGCCCAACACAGGCTTGCATCTAACACCGATTCGATACCGAGACTGGTTAATCAGTATGAAGATGATTGACCAAAAGCCATGGTTACGGTGGCAACACCCCAAAGAAAACTTTCCCCGTTATAGCTATCCAATCACCGAGAGGGGTTTAAGCGATACAATTCAGTATGCTCGATTTCTGATTGATGCCATTATTGCGCTCGAAGAAGCGGAATCTTAATAATTTGGAAGATAAATCTCCGAAATATTTCAGAAAATTCCATCCTGAAATAGGCTGAAATCGTTACTATTGTTTCTCATATCCCCGACTTAAATCCGCTGAAAAAGTCGGGGATATTGCCGTGAATTATCGTTCAGTTAATCGTGTGAGAACCTGATTAGATCGTTCCACAAAAGAATTCATTCCTTCGGCATCAAATCCTTTCTGTGCCATCAATGCCAAGTCATAAACATGCTGACAAATCATCTTAGCTAACTCACCACTAGGCGATGTCCCCGAACCCTGAACAATACTCCCTTGACTCAAACTAACTAGGTTTTGAATCAGCGGATGTGCAGTATTTACTACTAAGATATGTTCTTCAGGAAACTGAGCTGTTTGCTGTTGGAATAGGGCTGTCATATCCATGAGACGGCGCATGGCTTCTGGTATCAATACCATTGCAGGTGGTGTACCTTGAGGATCGTCAGATTTCAGGGATTGAGTACGAATATTCACCTTGGGTTTGTTAATCGATTGCTCAAAGAGTTCCTTAATTACTTCACTGCGAGTTTTGTTGGTTTTGGGATCGACAATTTCTGAGGCTTTATCTTGATCGATTAGAGTTTTATCTAAATCTGAATCCACCCGCGAGAATTTGGCATCAGGATATTCTTGTTCTAGGAAACTGATAAAGTGAGTGTCGATGAAAGAGTCCATAAATAGGACTTCTAACCCTTGTTTTTTATGGAGTTCCACATAAGTTGCTTGGGATGCTTCATCGGTACAATAGAACACACGGTTTTCTTGCTTTTCCTTATTCCTTTCTAGATACTCCTTCATTGTGGTATGGGGGGGAGTGGGAGTTGAAGAATGGGGAGTCTGGTTTTGATTTGGAGCGACATCTTCCCAGGCATCACCTTCTTGAGATTGAACTTCAACTTTGGGGGTTTCGGAGTTGCTTTCTTGTTCTCCTGATTCCGCAGGCAAGATGCCTGATTCCGCAGGCAAGATGCCTGATTCCGCAGGCAAGATGCCTGCGCTACGGTTGTTTTCTCCTGTATAGGTGGTACGGAAGATAATAATATCTTCGACTTGTTTTTTGAATTTGTCGTTATTCAGGGAGCCGAATTTAACAAAAGTGCCTACATCTTGCCAGGAAGAGATATATTGATCTATATTTTCGGTGTACAATGAATTAAGGCGATCGCCAACTTTCTTGGCAATGAAGTCAGCAATCCGACGGACGGTTCTGTCATTAGTTAAGGCAGAACGAGATACATTGAGGGGAATATCAGGACTATCAACTACTCCTCGCAGCGGCATCAAGAAGCTAGGAATCACCTCTTCACAATGATCGCTGACAAATACTTGATTGCAGAATAATTTGATATTTCCTTTCGTGACATCGACATCAGGTTTTAGTTTGGGGAAATAAAGAATACCATTGAGTAAAAATGGATAATCAGTATTGAGATGTACCCAAAGAAGAGGTTCTTCTTGAAATGGATACAAATAGCGGTAAAATTCTAAATAATCCTCTTTGGTCAGGTTTTGGGGCGATTGCTTCCACAAGGCGCGGTGTTGATTGATTTCCTCCCCATCCAGCTTAATCGGGACTGGCATGAAATCGCAGTAGGTTTTCACCAATTGCTTCACCCGCATCGCTTCGATGTATTCCAACTCCTCCTCTTGCAGGGTAAGAGTCACAGTCGTGCCCCTTTCGGTGCGGGATGAGTCTTCAAGCTGAAAGGCAGGGGAACCATCACAACTCCAATGGACTGCTGTCGCACCTGCTTTGTAGGAGAGGGTGTCAATCTCGACATTCTTGGCTACCATAAAAGAAGAGTAGAAACCCAGACCGAAATGACCGATAATCTGTTGGTCAGCATCCTTCTGGTATTTCTGGACAAACTCCTCGGCGCTGGAGAAGGCGACTTGGTTGATATATTTTTTCACCTCGTCGGCCGTCATACCAATCCCGTTATCAGAGACAGACAGGGTTTTCTTGTCTTTGTCAATGGCGATGGTAATTTCCGGTTCCCCGATTTCCCCATCCACTTCTCCGGCGTAGGATACCATCTTCAGTTTCTGGATAGCGTCTACGGCGTTGGAGACTAGTTCCCGCAAGAAGATTTCGTGATCCGTGTAGAGGGATTTCTTGATGATCGGGAAGATATTCTCGGTGTGGATTGTGATGTTGCCTTGTTCTAGTACTGTCATGGGTGTAAGTTCGTGCCTTTAAGGGTTTTAAAGATGATTGTGAGCGATCGTACTCTATTCTAAGTATGGGATTGCACACCGTGGGGGATTCGGATTTCCCTACTCGATCTAGGTTAACTCTCCTCACCCTTCTTGTGACGTGTGAATCCAACTTTTTGCCACCTGTTGGCAGGATTTGAGGAAATAAAAGTAGTATTTATAAAACTCACTTCCAATCTGATATAAATGACTAAAGTCTTTCTTATCTGTTCTGGTCTAGGTCATGTGCAACGAGGCTATGAGTCTTTTACCCAAGATTGTTTCTTAGCTTTATCTAAAGAACATTCTCTTGATATCACCCTCTTTAAAGGAGGAGGAGTGTATCAGGCGAAATCCATTACGTTGTGGAATATACCGCGAGCCACTTGGCTAGCAATGCAACTGGGTAAATTCGTAAAGAACTCTAGTGAAGTATTAAAAAAAGGAGATTATTTTGTCCGACAAGAAGGATATTTTATTGAACAAGCATCATTTATTCTTAGTATTTTGCCACATATATATCGCGATAAACCGGATGTGATTTATTTCAGTGATGATGGTTTAGGTTATCTACTTTGGCACTGGCGACGCTTGACTAAACAGAATTATAAACTACTTTTCCGTAATGGAGGAGGACTCTCTCCTCCTTTCCCTCGTTGGGATTTCGTACAACAGTTGACTCCAACCCACTTTCAGCTAGCTCTGAATTGTGGAGAGCCTATTGAAAAGCATACCTTACTTCCGTCTGGATTTCACCTACCATCTAAACTAGAGATTATTTCAACTAGCGAGCAAAAAGCTTTACTTTCTAGATTAGGACTCCCTACAGAAAGATCTATAATTCTTTCTGTAGCTGCCATTAATAGATATCATAAACGAATGGATTATATCATCCGTGAACTAGCTACTATTCCAGAACCTCGACCGTTTCTTTTATTACTAGGTCAACAAGAATCAGAATCATCAGAAATTATCCAGCTTGGTAACAGACTATTAGGATTTGATAATTTTCATGTGAGAACTGTCCCGCACCATAAGATATCAGATTATTACAAAATTGCCGATATTTTTGTACTAGCATCTCTCTCTGAAGGATTGCCACGCTCCCTCGTGGAAGCAATGTCTCACGGGTTACCTTGTTTAGTTCATGATTATGAAATTACTCGATTTGTTTTGGCAGACGAGGGATATTATGCTAATTTTGAGTTGACAGGAAGCTTGGCACATTTAATATCTCAATTGGAACATGAATCTCGTGATGAATCTAAGAGATACAGTTGTTATCGCAGTGTTTATAAACGTTTTAGTTGGGAGGAGGTATCTCCTGCTTATGTTGATATGATTCGGCGTTGTTGTGCCTCAAATACTTAGTAGGAGATTTATAAAATATCCTTATGAGTTCTTTTTAGGGGTTAATTCGGAGATATCCAAGTATAGTACTGGTATCCAATAATTTTTTAAATTTTGCAATGAATGCCTGAGCATGAATTGGAGATAGTAGAATCAATACTCCAACTTTAAATAACACCTTTAATAAAACTCCTCTGAGGAGGATAGACGGATCGTTCTTGATAACATGCCAAATAAATTTGGTTGCGGCGACACCTCTTTCTCGTCCCGAATCACCATCAAGTGCCTTAAAGATCAAGTACTTATACATATTAGCAGTGCTGTGTTTTCGTAAAGCTTGTAGAGATTTAGGAGCTTGGGAAAAAGCCCGTTCGATAACCTGCAAGCAACCTGTTTCCATTTTCCAAATATCCGACGATGATGAATTCGGAGAAACTCGATATAAAATTTGTGGTGATGACACCACTACAAATTGATATTGAGCAGCTAATCGCAGCCACATATCCCAATCCTCAGCATGAGTTAGTGACTCATCAAAGCCACCAACTTTATCAAAAGCTTCCCTGCGAATTAAAGGATTTGAGCCATGATCTAAAAAGTCGGTTAATAATAGTCTTGCATAAACGTCACCCGTTGCATTAGCGCGGCTGCCTTGACGCAAAAAATTATCGGATTCATCAATACAATTAGTCCAGCTATAAGCAACTGCGGCTTGTGGATTTTCCAGTAATACTGTCAATTGAGACTGCAGCTTGTCAGGTGTCCAAAGGTCATCAGCATCTAGGAAAGAAATATATTCTCCACAAGCTTGGGAAACTCCACGGTTACGGCTTGCGTTAGAACCAGTATGGGGGTAGGAAAAAACTTTTAATCGATGATCTTTAATCCTTGATATAATTTCTAAAGTTAAATCTTGCGAACCATCATCAATTATGATTAATTCCCAGTCAGAAAATGTTTGACATAGAACTGATTTAATAGTTTTGTCAATTGTTCTTTCTCCGTTGTAGACGGGAATAATAACAGATATTACAGACATAGACTAAAATAATAACGATTTATACTGGCAAACATAGCATTTCCGGTAATTTAAACAAACAATAGCAACAATACTTGCCATTATAGACTATAATACTAAAAATATTGATCGCGATCAACTTAGAACAGTAAATTATACCTATGTTGAAATTTCAGACCAACTTTCGCTACAAAGAGCGCCCAGACAAAGCCAAGTATGTTTGGTTGAAATATCAGTCCATACTGAAGGGAAGTAAAATTTTAGATGTTGGTGCTGATCAGTGTTACCTAAAACAACACCTTGACGAAAATGCCTCATATTGGGGTATTGGCTTAGGCGGAAATCCCGATCAGCAAGTTAATCTAGAAAAGGAAAAGATTCCATTGCCTGACAACTCCTTTGATTGCGTACTTTGTCTTGATGTACTAGAGCATTTAGATACACTTCATCAAACCTTCGACGAACTTTGTCGAGTTACTCGGCGCTATGCGATTATCTCTTTACATAGCCCCTATGCTGACTTCTGGAACACCTTACGCTTAGGAGAATACCGAGTAGGAGTACCTATGAAGTTTTATGGGATTCCTTTAGAACCTCCAGAAGATCGGCATAAATGGTTTTTCTCTAATGAAGAAGCGGAGAGATTTATTCTCTACAGAGCTGCTAAAAATGATATGCGGATAGTACAAATGGATAATGAAAGCATAGCCGCAGAAGAACGAGGTGTACGAGGTTTGTTGAGAGTACTGGCTCGTGTAATTCTCTTGAGAAGAGACTTTAATACAAAAAATCTCTATGCTAACACTCTTTGGACAGTCTTAGAAAAACAATCTTAGTCGAAATATAATAAAATTTAGGTGCATCTATAACGATGATGGGATAAATAAATAATTACCCAACTGTAGTGTCATATTTATTTACCCCTATTGATAATTTGGCTGTTTATATATTCCTCAATTTCTTGAGGAACATTTTGCAGTTTCAAATAATCTCGAATATCCATTTCTTTTTTTTGTATTGACCAAAAATCGCTAGCTATAACTTTTAATACTTGCCGAATATAAAAAACACTATACTTCCATAGGGGCACATGGCTAACCCCACAATGATTAATATTGACCATATGCCATATATTGTAATGGCTCTTTAAATTTGTAAATCCCTGTAAAATCTCTTTTCTTTGAGCTAAATTATGGGCTAAATGCCATTGCATCCAAGGAGGCATATAGCGAATTAAATCAGAAACTTGATAATCAGTGGTAGCCTGTATGCTACTTGACAAAATCACTTTACAACCAGCATTTTTAGCACGAAATATAAACTCAAAATCACCTCCGTAATGCCGGAATCTATTTAGATCTGGTAAACCTATCTTGTCTACAACTCCTCGCGGAATAATGGCTAAATTACCATTTAAAGTATCAACTTTTATTGCTGCTGCTGTACCAAAATCATCCATACTGCGAATTAGCTTTTTATTAACCATTCCACTAAATACAATCCAATCTTTATAGGTTTGATCGCGAATAATACCACCTATTATTTCGTTAGATAATTCACCAGACTCGCAAATATCACAGAGTTTTATAATAAAGTCTTCTGCAAGAGAAATATCATCATTTAGCCATACAATATAATCTGATTCTAACTTTTCTATTGCATATTTCATTCCCAGACAAATAGCACCTGTCCACCACAAAGAACCATTTCCCTCGATTAAGTGAACATCGGCAAATTGGTTCTTTATCATATCTAAAGTTCCGTCAGTAGAACCATCATCTATGATAATAACGGAGATATTTTTTGTATCTGTTCGAGCTATTTGCTCATGAATTTGAGAAAGAATATGTTGTGTCAACTCTTTCCTGTTTCTGACTGGGATAATGGTAGAAATTTGTGGCATCTCCGTCTACGATCTACTAATTTTCAGCTAATAATTTAATTTAATTACTTTTAACAATAGTGTAAAAACAACTCATCAAACTCCCCCAGAAAAACTCCAACTCACAAGCAGCAATTAAATCTATTCTCAGCTCAAACCGATACCTAATAACCTGCCAGACAATCCGACGCAAATTCCCCACCAATGTCCTCAAAATCACAATAGGTTTCTCCCAACCCTTAGCATTAATCATCCGCAACTGACAAGTTGCCAAACCACAACCCCTACATACAGACAATAAGTAATCTCTTTCTAATCGCCACTTCGGTATTTGATGATAACTATGCAGCCCCGGATGATACCAAATTTCCCATCCAGCCTTGTGCATATAAAGCAATGGCTCATAATCATCCCCTTGAATCATTAATCCCGGTAATTTTCCCGTCAACTTTGGACGGAGAGGAACACTTTCACACCAAGCTTGTTTGCGAATTACTAACGATGCAGCAGGTGGAAGTTGCAAATTTTCTGCATTAAATCGATGGACTTCCTCACCATGTTCCCGAATTGCCAAAAATGCCTGAATCCGTTCAAAACCCTCTGGTGGTGGCACTTCAAATTCTCCATGAATTTGACCGCTGAAAGCACCTGCTTTAGGATACTCCTTAGCAAATAAATAAGCTTGTGCTATCCAATCAGGCGCAGGTAAGTTATCATCATCTAAAAAACCAACTAGTTCGCCTTTTGCCTCCCTAACTGCTTTTAATCTAGCAAATGCCGCACCTTGTTCCGGTTCAAAAGAGTATCTTAAAGGGACTGATGCTAACCAATTTGCTTGATAATCTCGCACAACCTGCGCGGTTTCATCAGTACTATTGTTATCAATAACAATGACTTCCCAAGCAATCTGTTCGGTGTTAACCTGTGCCAGTATTTTATCCAAAACCTTGGGCAAACGACTGGCTCCATTATAAGTGGGAATTGCTACCGTAAAGTCTAGAGACATTTTTCAGAATTCCGCAACAAAGAGTCTTTTAATTTAACGTCCTCTTCCCCGATATTAAAATACCCATTTCGCCACAAGTAAAATGGACTGATCAAACTACTCAAAAACAACTCGGTATGACATTCTGCCAACAAATTAGACTTAATTTTACCCTTGTATTTAATAACATGGAGAATAACCTTCTTCACATCATTAAGCGTATATGCTACATAAGCCAAAGGTCTTTGCCACTGTTTAACACTCAACATCCGCGTCACGAAGCGGCTTAATCCAATCCCCCGAATAAATGGAATTAAATATTCCCGCTTTAGCCGCAAATGGGGAATCTTATGGTCCATTTCCATTGCTGGATTATACCAAATTTCCCATCCTCCTTGCTGAATATAACAGAGCATTTCCAAATCTTCACCAGTCAGCGTATTTCCCTCTATTCTCCCTGTCAAAATGGTTTTGCCGGGGACGCTAGTCAAGTAAGCTTCTTTCCGGACTACCAAACCAGCACCGGGGGGCATTAACTTGCGGCGGGGTTCATATCTGAATGGCTCCAAGCCACGCTCAACGATCGCTAAAAATGCTAAAAGGGGAGATAACTCTTGCGGTGGCGGAACTTCAAAATCTCCGTGGATTTGCCCACCATAAGCTCCTACCTGCGGATAGTCTTGACCAAAGGCATAAGCAGCGGCTACCCAAGTTGGTGATGGAATATTATCATCATCCAGAAATCCAATCAAAGTCCCTTCAGATTTATCAACTGCACGTTTTCGGGCAAATCCTGCCCCTTGTTGAGGTTCAAAGTAATATCTTAAGGGATATTCAGAAGGCCAATCCGATTGATACTTCCTCACTACTTTTGCCGTATTGTCGGTACTATTATTGTCAATCACAATAATTTCCCACTGGATTGATTCTGTACCAACTTGGTTTCTCAGCCGATCTAACACCTCTGGCAGGCGGTTTTCCCCATTATAGGTGGGGATTGCCACTGTAAAATCA
>NZ_JAMZMM010000162.1 GCF_024178385.1 Limnofasciculus baicalensis BBK-W-15
CATTGGCAGATACATAGAAAGCAAGATTGTACCCACCATACCCCCCAAAACAATAATCATGATTGGTTCCATAATACTAGTCAGAGACTTAACAGTTTGCTCCACTTCATCTTCATAGAAATCAGCAACCTTCATCAACATTGTGTCCAATTCACCTGTTTCTTCTCCCACACTAATCATCTGAATAGCTAAACCAGGAAAAACATTCTCTTTTTGTATGGCAATGCTAATCATCCCCCCTTGTTGAATCTCTTGCTTCGCACCCTCTACAGCGTTAGCAATCACTTGGTTTCCCGCTGTATTTTTAACTATATCTAATGAGTTGAGCAGGGGAACACCCGAACGAGTTAAAGTACCAAAAATCCGACAAAACCGTGCCACAGATGATTTTTCATTCAGCTCACCAAACAGGGGCATTTTTAATAAAAAGCCATCAATTTGCAACCTACCAATTGGTGTTTTGTAATACTGTTTAATGACAAAACTTGTAACAATGAAAAAGGCGACAGGAATCAAAGCTTTCCAGCTTCGGAGTATGGCACTCAACCAGAGCATAAATGATGTTAGAGCAGGTAATTCCCCTCCAATTTCTGTAAAAATACCCGCAAAAATTGGAATTAGAAAGATCGTCATGGCGAGAAAAACAAGAACCGCAAAACTGCCAACCACAATCGGGTAACTCATTGCTGATTTAATTTGGTTTTGCAGTCGAGCCATATCTTCCAGCAATTTAGCCAAACGGTTAAGTACCTCGTCAAGTACACCCCCAACCTCACCAGCTTCCACCATACTGATATAGAGAGTATCAAAGCAATCTGGATGTTTCCGCATTGACTCAGACAGAGTTGTTCCTTGCTGCACCTCTCCACTAATAGCTGTCACTGCTTTTTTTAGCTTGGGATTAGGACATTGATCTGATAAGATGCCAAGACACCGGACGATTGCCACACCAGCATTAACCATCACCGCAAATTGGCGTGAAAAAATCGCCTTATCTTTAACTGTTACCTTAGTAAATCTTTCGCTCAACCCTGCCAAACTAAAATCAAAGCTCATGGCTTTATCGATTTTACCTACAGCAGCATACTGATTTTGGAGAATAGAACGAGCCATTTCAATAGAAGTTGCATCGACTTTCTGTTTGGAGGTTTTGCCTCTATTATCACGAACTTGAGCAATAAAGGTAGCCATCGTTTTCCCCAGTAATTAAGGTAAAAAATTGAAATAAATATTAGATTTTGACTAATGGCTAATCGGTGGAACTAATCAACGATTAGCCATTAGCTCTAATCAACTAATAGGATTTGGAAATACCCACAGGATCAACTTGTTAACTTCCGCACCCTATCTCTATCTTGGTTGTTGGTTGTTAAAGACGAACAACAAATAACAAATAACCAACAACAAATAACCAACAACCAATCCTAAAAACGAGGTATATTTAACGTGTCTTCGCCGTCGCAGCAGCTTTAGCTCCTCCTGCCATAGCAGCAGGAGGCATACCACCACTACCTGCAAGAATACGCTGCAATTCATCTGGTTTAGAACTCTTAGAAACAGCCGCCTCAAATGAGATGACACCTTGCTTAACGAAATTGGCTAAAGATTGCTCCATAGTTTGCATTCCCAATTTCATCCCAGTTTGGATTGCCGAGTAAATTTGAGCTGCTTTTCCTTCTCGGATGAGGTTAGAAATAGCAGGTGTCACAATCATAATTTCCTGAGCCATTACCCGACCAAATTCACCAGGCTTGGGATTTTTTTTGGATACTAAAGTTTGACTAAAAACAGCCACCAATGAGTTAGACAACTGCGCCTGAATTTGGGGTTGTTGTTCTGGCGGGAACACATCTAGCATCCGGTTTACTGTTTGAGCGGCTGAACTAGTATGGAGCGTTCCCATAACTAAGTGACCTGTTTCTGCCGCAGAAATAGCTAGAGAAATAGTTTCTAAATCTCGCATTTCCCCCACTAATATTACGTCTGGATCTTCCCGCAGTGCTGCCTTCAAAGCATTGGCAAAACTTTTAGTATCCTCACCCTTTTGACGTTGATGAACTAAGCTTTTAATATTGGGAAATACATATTCAATCGGATCTTCAACTGTCAGAATATGCTCTGGTCGAGTTCGATTAACTAGATCGACCATTGCCGCCAAAGTAGTAGTTTTACCAGAACCAGTTGGTCCGGTAACCAAGACTAATCCCCTTGGTCGTTCGCTCATTTCTCGGACAATATCTGGCAAATTCAATTGGTCAAAATTAGGAATTTTAGAAGACAATGCCCGCAAACAAGCCGCATAGTAACCCCGCTCTTTATAGACATTGACCCGGAAGCGAGCCAATCCCTTCACACCATAAGAACAATCAAGTTCCCAGTTTTGCTCTAAATCTTTACGCTGGGTATTGTTAAGCATACTGAAAATGAGCTTCTGGCATTCTTGGGGAGTCAGGGGATCTTCACCAAAAGGTTGAAGTTTGCCACTGATGCGGAAATAGACAGGCGCACCCGCTTGGATGTGCATATCCGATCCTCCCATCTCGATCATCTGCTCCATCAAATCTTCAATCATCAATTCCATGGCATTATCTCCTTGTTGTTTGTTGTTTGTTGTTAGTCGTTGGTTGTTTGTTGTTTGTTGTTTGTTGTTGGCTGTTTGTTGTTGGTTGTTGGTCATTAAAAACAAATAACAAATAACAAACAACAAATAACAAATAACTCTAAAAACGAGGTGTCATGCAGTAAGGACAATCTAGCCACTCCTGCTGCAATTCCGCAGAGCAAGAGCTACAAGTGAGAGAAGTCTTCCGTTTCGCTTTCAATTCTGCCTCTAAGCCAGAATCTGTAAAAGTTACCCGCTCCACTTCCTCAAGGGTCGTATATCCTTCCTTAACCAGGTTTAAACTATAGGCTAACAAAGTTACCATCCCCTCTTCTACAGCCGCTTCCTTCAGCCTCTCAGAAGGAGCGCCTTGGTTAATTAAGGTGGCTAACCGTTCGGTGACGCGCATGACTTCATAGACACCCACCCTTCCCTTATAGCCAATACCATTACATTTTTGGCACAGTACGCCTTGGGATCTAGCTTCGTTGATTTTCTCAGGGGTCAAACTATTAGCCTTATAAAAGCTAATTTCCCCCTCATTAGAGGCTGACAGACCAAATCGAGCCAACTCAGCCGAACTTGGCTGGTAAGCAATGCGACACTCCGAACAAACCCGCCGCATTAAACGCTGTGCTAAAACACCAATGAGAGCGCCGGACACCATGAAGGGTTCCACACCCATTTCATCAAGGCGGGGAATTGATCCAGCCGCATCATTGGTATGGAGAGTGGTTAGCACTAAGTGACCTGTTAAAGCAGCTTCAATTGCTGTTTTTGCTGTTTCTTTATCCCGGGTTTCACCAACTAGAATGACATCGGGATCTTGCCGGAGGAACGATCGCAAAATCGAGGCAAAGTCCATCCCCTTGTCTCGCAATACTTGCACCTGAGTAATCCCTGGCAAGGAATACTCAATCGGATCTTCTGCGGTGGAGATATTTACTCCAGGGTCATTCCGTTCTGCCAGAATAGAATATAAGGTTGTAGATTTCCCAGAACCCGTTGGTCCTGTGACTAAGATCAGTCCAAAAGGACGAGCAGCCATATCCCTAACTATATTTAGGGTTTCTTGGTCACTTATTAACTTATCTAACCCTAGTTGAGTACTAGAGCTATCTAGGATACGCAAAACAATTTTCTCGCCATACCGACTGGGCAAGCTACTAACCCGAAAATCAATTTTCTTACCATTGAACATCCGCCGAATCCGACCATCTTGAGGAAGTCGCCGCTCGGCAATATCCAAATCTGACATAATTTTGAAACGAGCGGATACGGCTGGAGTAATTTTTTTGGGTAAGGGATCGAAAGCTTGGCGCAGCACCCCATCTTTGCGGAATCGAATCCGCAATGTTTCTTCTTGAGGTTCGACGTGGATGTCGGATACTCCTTCTTGCAAAGCTTTAGCCAGGATTTTGTTCACCAAGTTGATTACAGGTGCGCCTGCCGCATCACTTAAAGCATCACCCAAATCAGCTTCCCCTTCATCAGGGGCATCCGCTAAACCATCTAGACTATCTAAATTCGCCAAATCGGAATTGACATCAACTGATTTAGCCGCTTCCTGTTCCTTGGCGCGTGCTAATTGCTGATCGAGATACTCAGAAATTAACTGTTGATAGTCTTCTAGGGCTATCACCCTCCGGAGCAACCCAATATTCTGAGGTCGTAAAATCCGGTTTAGGTCATCTTGGGCATCCAGATTGTCAGGATCGACCATCGCCACCAAAACCGATGGGGGATCATCTGTCTTAGATAGCGGGACTAAGCGATAGCGACGACAGATATCAATTGGTAGCAGCGTATCAATTAATTGAGAGACATCGTTACTGGAAATATCGCTAAGTTCCGGATCTAGATACTCTACCCCGTAAAGAATTTTTAGTTCAAATAATTGTTGTTTCTTGTACTGACGCAGTAAGTCTGGTGGTAACTGACGCCCGGTCATCGATTCCAAGATCTCGATCAGTGGTCTCCCTGACTTGCGAGTTTCCATCAATGCCTGCTGCATCTGATCCGGGTCAACGTAACCTGACTGAATTAGTTTATTGCCGAAAGGGGAAAAATCGTTTCTGACAACCAGCGCACGTCGTTGTGATGAGGATTGAGTCATAGCGGTTTGAGTATATCTCCTTAAATTATCAAGTATTCCCAAAACTCAGGGATTTAATCGGATTTGAGAAGCCACCGGGCAACCATGTATATCCTGTAGTAGAATATCCATCTATCCATTATAGATTTTGAAACCTCTTCAATACGGCTACTGACCGCTTCTAAAAATTTAGGTAAACCTAGGAAAACTCAACGGTATAAGTTTCTTAAGCAATCTCTTAAGCGTACTGACGCTTAAGAGATGCCGAGGTTGGCCAGAAAATCCCAGTTAGAGACGGTAATTAATTCAATCCCTCTATTAGATTACCTTCACTGTCAATATAAGCCCAACCAATTGAGCCGGGGTTCAGGTCAATACCGATAGAACCATAATCGACACAACGCGATACCTGCTTAACTTTTTCCGGGGTAAAACTAACAGCAGCACACCAGGAACCTGACTTATAATAAAAGTGCCAAGTTTTGGCTCCTGTTGCTGGTAGGCGGTTAATATTTCTCTGGAAGTCTCCAAGCTTCGACTCGAGAAATTTACCAAATTTAGACTCTAAGCAAGCTGGAACTCTAAACTTAAGATGATCGCCATCCCATTGACAGACTTGATTTCCGTAAGATTCATCAGTCGAACCAACTATAAATACTTGATTCTTAGGGACATAAACCCGGAGTGGATTTGACTTTATCTTGGAGTATAAGCAATCAAAAACATTTCTAGCTGAGTTTTGCCGATGGCGTTTAACTCATCTATCGGTGTTGGGAGTGCTTTGCAGTACGTGAGAGTGGTCATAAAGCGCAATATTCTTTGAGACCTGACTTTATCTCTATATATTAACTCAGTTCGGACTAATTTAATGGCAGCCCTCAGTTTCCCAATCCCGTCAGGGTGTTTACACAGAAGGGACGGAGTTTTGTCTGGTTTGCTGTACTAATCTATCTCTCCACTGCAATACAGAGAATTTGCTAGTATAAGTCTCGGTAAATCTATGTATTTTGGCAACTGTTATCAACCCTCCTGACACTCCCGATCTGGGGACTTATTCAGATACTTCAGTAATCTCCTCAAGATCTGGATGGCATCAAGAGTAGCAAAAGTAGTGAGCTTGACTGTGTTAGCCTGTTGACGGGGTTAAATAGCTGAGGAAAAAAAAACTGTACAAAACTCCCTTAACCTAGACAAAACCTGCGCTCTAATGAGGTTATGTCTGGTTTAAGTCCCCAAGAAGCAGTATAGCTCTTAGATGTAACGGTCAAAACCTTGCACCGATGGGAGGCTAACGGTGAGAAACTGTAAGTTAAAATTTCCCCAGATCTAGACAAGGCATCTAGTGCTTTAGATGGCGATACTCTACCAACTTTCAAGACTAAATCAGATATCAAACCTGTATTTAGTGGCAAGCGTATTCAGCGCGGTTTATATTCAGACTGCCACGGGCAAAATAATAAATGCCGATACCAATGGCAGTCTGAATATAGCGCGTAAAGTAATCCCAAACTTTATGGATGGGATAAAGGGGTTGCTGTTTATCCCTGTAGTTTTAGGACTTTGGACTAAAATTACCAACTTAGATGTCTAGCCTTGGCAACCTTTGGGTAGCTTTGTCTAGGTTTCTTTGAGCGGGAGTCCCGACACTTCCATGTAAAACAGCAAGAAAATGTTAACAGTTGTTAGCTAGCATTTTTAAAGTGGTCAACGCGATCGCAATAATTACCAGTATCTCAACTAGAACGAGTGGATCATGAGCGACGAAGAAAAGCAGCCAGATAGCCCTTTAACACAGACAGATCAACCGATACCAGTCGAAGGAGACGACAGTGGTCTAGAATCGACTGTAACAGAGGTAGATTCAAAGGGAACCGATATTGAGTCTCAACAGGAAGATGAACTAAGCGCACAAGGAGCGACTGAAAAAGCGGTGACTGATGCAGGAGTTATGTCGGATATCGAAACAGCCGAAGGAGTAACGCCTGAAAGTTCAGGCGATGCGGATTTAGCGGCTATGTTAGGCTTGAAGGTAGCAAATCAAGCTCTGCAAGCTCAATTAGACGAGCTAAATCAGCAATTTGAGAGCCTCAAAATTCAATCGATGCGGATGGCAGCAGATTTTGACAATTTCCGCAAGCGTACCGCTAAAGAAAAAGAAGACCTGGAACATCTAGTGAAAGGGAACACCCTCAAGGAGTTACTACCTGTTGTGGATAACTTTGAAAGGGCGCGATCGCAGATCAAACCCCAAAATGATGGGGAAATGGGGATTCACAGAAGCTATCAGGGGGTTTACAAGCAGCTAGTAGACTCCCTCAAGCGTATCGGTGTGTCCCCCATGCGTGCTGAAGAGATGGAATTTGACCCCAATCTTCACGAAGCGGTGATGCGGGAGCCAACGGATCAATACCCAGAAGGGGTGGTGATCGAGCAACTCATGCGGGGGTATTTGTTAGGCGAACGGGTACTGCGCCACGCTATGGTCAAAGTTGCTGCGGCTCCGATGCCCGTGGTAACCTCAGAGGATGACACAAAAGAACCAGCATGAAAACCCGATAAAGCAACAGAGAAGAGATAATGATAAATGATAGATAAGAGCATTTGTCTATACTATTTTCATTGTCATTCTCTTAAAATTAACCAAAAAGTCAGTCGAAGGAAAGGTTGAACCAGCAATATTGCCAGATCGGGCAACTGGTTCACCTGAAATGAATGAAAACTTTATATACCTTTAGGCCGAAGCGCTATGGGAAAAGTCATTGGCATCGACCTCGGTACGACCAATAGTTGCGTAGCTGTGTTAGAAGGGGGTCAACCCATCGTTATTTCTAACTCGGAGGGAGGGCGTACCACTCCGAGTATGGTGGGATTTGGTAAGGGCGGCGAACGATTGGCAGGTCAACTGGCAAAGCGACAAGCCGTAACCAATGCCGAGAATACGGTATACAGCATTAAGCGCTTTATCGGACGACGGTGGGATGACACAGTAGAAGAGCGATCGCGGGTTCCTTACAATTGTGTTAAGGGTCGCGATGATACCGTTGATGTTCAGATTCGAGGGAAAAATTACACTCCCCAAGAAGTATCAGCAATGATCCTGCAAAAGCTCAAAGCTGATGCAGAAAATTTTCTTGGTGAACCTGTAGAGCAAGCAGTAATCACAGTTCCAGCTTACTTTACAGATGCCCAACGGCAAGCAACCAAGGATGCAGGGACGATCGCGGGATTAGAAGTCCTGCGGATTATTAATGAGCCAACTGCCGCCGCCCTAGCCTACGGTTTAGATAAACAAGACCAAGAGCAGCAAATCCTCGTATTTGACTTAGGCGGCGGCACCTTTGACGTATCGGTACTCCAACTGGGAGATGGCGTTTTTGAAGTTAAAGCAACATCCGGTAATAATCACCTAGGAGGCGATGACTTCGATAATGTCATCGTTCGCTGGATGATCAAAAACTTCAAGGAACAAGAGGGGATCGACCTAGGATCAGATAAAATGGCCTTGCAGCGCTTGCGAGAAGGAGCAGAAAAAGCCAAAATTGAACTCTCTAGTGTTGGCTCCACCACGATCAACCTGCCGTTCATTACAGCCGATGAAACAGGTCCCAAACATCTGGAAACGGAACTCTCACGAGCGAAGTTTGAAGAACTAGCCAGTCACATGATTGAAGGGACGATTGAACCAGTCAAACAGGCACTCAAAGACTGTGAACTGAAGCCCGATGACATTGATAAAATTCTCCTAGTTGGCGGTTCCACTCGTATCCCCGCCGTCCAAACAGCCATCAGTAAGTTTTTTGGTGGCAGAACCCCTGACAAGTCGGTGAACCCAGATGAAGCAGTAGCCTTGGGAGCAGCGATTCAGGGCGGGGTATTGGGCGGTGAAGTAGAAGACTTACTCCTTTTGGATGTAACCCCCCTATCCCTGGGGATCGAAACACTAGGCGAAGTCTTCACAAAAATTATTGAACGGAACACCACGATTCCCACTAGTAAGTCCCAAATCTTTTCTACGGCTACCGACGGACAAACCTCAGTGGAAATCCATGTCTTGCAGGGTGAGCGAGCCATGGCAAAAGACAACAAGAGCCTGGGGAAATTCCTACTTGCCGGGATTCCCCCAGCTCCCCGTGGTGTCCCTCAAATTGAAGTCTCTTTTGACATCGATGTCAACGGGATTCTCAAAGTCGCAGCCGCAGACAAAGGGACAGGTAGAGAGCAAGGCATCCGCATTACTAACACAGGAGGATTAAGTACCGCAGAAGTGGAACGGATGCGGCAAGAAGCAGAAAAATTTGCAGAAGAAGACCGCCGTCGCATTCAGTTGGTTGAATTGAGAAACCAAGCAGATAGCCTATTCTACAGCTATGAAACAACGATAAATGATAACCCCAACCTAATTCGCGAAGATCTGAAAGTTCAGGGAGAACAGAAAAAGAAACTGTTACAACTAGCTCTTGCTAATCCATCTATTACAATCGAGGAAGTAAAACAAAAACTGGAGGATTTCCAGCAGACGCTCTTTGCAATTGGTGCGGCTGTCTATCAGCAAGCAGCTCCCGATTCAGATCCAGATGAGGTCACAGATGCGACCGAAGAGGTATCCCCAACGGTCGCATTTAGTTCCGATATGGAGTCCGGAGAGCGAGAAGAAGGCGACTTGATTCTGAATTTTGATGATGAGACAGTCACCGCTGACTACGAGACAGTTGACTAGGGATTGTCATGGAAGTCGGAAGTCAGAAGTAAGTAACAATCCTGACTTCTGAATCCTAAAATCCTCAATTCCGGAACGACTTTGGTAAATCAGGTAGCGATATCCTGGTTTTTTAAGCCAAAATGTATAGAGATGTCATGTGCATGCTTCCTAACAAGCCATTTGAACATTGCACTAGGCAAAACATAACTGATTTATCAGGATGGCAGAATAGGCCAATCAGATCTGGCTCAAATGAGCCAGATCCGATCAAACAAACAAGACTTGTACAGTTCTGTATCGCTAGGATACAGTTTCTCACCCTTAACGTAACCAAACTCTCCCGCAGTGCTCTATGCCTGATTACTATGAAATTCTAGGTGTCTCCCGCGACACTGATAAAGAGGAACTAAAGCGTGCTTACCGTCGCCTTGCCCGGAAGTATCACCCAGATGTGAATAAGGAAGCAGGTGCAGAAGAACGTTTCAAAGAAATTAATCGAGCATACGAAGTCCTGTCGGAACCAGAAGTCAGGGCGCGATACGATCGCTTTGGGGAAGCGGGTGTCAGTGGCGCAGGTGCAGGGGCAGGCTTCTCGGATTTTGGCGACATGGGTTTTGCCGATATCTTTGAAAGTTTCTTCGGTGGCTTTGCAGGTAGTCAGGGAACGCGAACACAAACTCGCTCTCGCGGTCCAGCTAGAGGTGATGACCTGCGACTGGATTTAAAATTGGAATTTCGGGAAGCTATATTTGGCGGCGAAAAGGAAATTCGCATTCCCCATCTAGAACACTGTAATGTTTGTAATGGGATCGGGGCAAAGCCAGGAACTAGACCTCGCACTTGTCCGACATGCAGCGGTACTGGTCAAGTTCGTCGCGCTACTCGTACTCCTTTTGGTAGTTTTACTCAAGTTTCAACCTGTCCGACATGTAATGGCGAAGGACAGGTGATTGACGATAAATGCGATAATTGTGGTGGCGCAGGTCGCAAACAAGAAACTAAAAAGCTGAAAATTACGATTCCACCGGGAGTGGATAATGGTACTAGGCTGCGGGTTTCTAAAGAGGGTGATTCGGGATTGCGCGGTGGTCCTCCTGGTGACTTATATGTCTATTTGTTTGTTGAGGAAGATGCTGAGTTTCATCGGGATGGAATTAATATTCTCTCGGAGTTGAAGATTAGCTATTTACAAGCAATTTTGGGCTGTCGTCTGGAAGTTGATACTGTAGATGGTGGTGTGGAGTTAAAGATTCCTTCAGGTACTCAACCAGGTACTGTATTGACTTTGGAAAATCACGGCGTACCTAAATTAGGGAATGCGGTAAGTCGCGGAGATCATCTAATTACGATTTTGATTGATATCCCTGTCCGCGTTAGTCCAGAGGAACGAGAACTTCTGGAGAAGCTGGCGAAGCTAAAAGGCGATCGCACTGGTAAAGGTGGTATAGAAGATTTCTTAGGAGGGCTATTTCGCGGATGAGTAACCCATCTTTCACGACGATCGACCAAACTCCTGATGCCCAGCTAGATTTGCGGGGTACACCTTGTCCAATTAACTTTGTCCGGACTAAACTCCGTCTGGAACAAATGACTCCAGGTACATTATTAGAGGTATGGCTCGATCCTGGAGAGCCAATTGAACAAGTCCCAGATAGTTTGGCGATGGCGGGTTACCCGATTGAAGCTATTGAAGATTGCACTAACTACTTTTCCCTAAAAGTACGTTGTCCCGCATGAGTGGGAAACAAACCGAGTTCGACAAATCAGAATTCTCCACACCATTAGTGGGGATAGTTATCGCGGTTCAAGCTAACTTCTATCAGGTTCGGCTAGATTTGGAGGTTGAAGATGGCTCTAAAATAGATCGAGCTGGTGAGTTAGGAGGGACTGACCCAAACGGATCGGAGGGGGATTCAATTGAGGTGATTGGTGAGGCGGAGAAATTGTCGCCCCAACTAGCCCCTACAGAGACTCAAAACGGACTTCGTCCCGCTTCGCTAACAAAACTCAAAACTCAAAACTCAAACCTAAAAACTCAAAACTCAAAACTCAAAACTCTCCTATGTACCCGCCGCAGTAGGCTGAAAAAAATTGGTCAACGGGTGATGGTGGGCGATCGCGTTTTAGTTGAAGAACCAGATTGGGCTGGAGGACGCGGTGCGATCGCAGATGTTCTCCACCGCAAAACTCAACTGGATCGTCCCCCTATCGCTAATGTAGAGCAAATTATCGTGGTTTTTGCGATGGCGGAACCTACTTTAGATCCTTACCAACTTAGTCGATTTTTAGTTAAGGCAGAATCCACTGGTTTAAAGGTTGGGTTATGCTTGAATAAAAGTGATTTAGTTACCATAGAACAACAACAGAATTGGCAGAAACGTCTGGGAGAATGGGGCTATCAACCAATATTTATTAGTGTTTATAATAATATAGGTTTAAGAGAATTTAGCGATAGATTAAACCACAAAATTACTGTACTTGCAGGTCTTTCTGGGGTAGGGAAATCTAGTTTAATTAATCAACTAGCACCAGAAAATAATCTCCGGGTGGGAGAAGTAACAGGAAAATTAGGACGGGGACGACATACGACAAGACATGTGGAATTGTTTGAATTTACCAATGGTAGTTTATTAGCAGATACTCCAGGATTCAATCAACCTGATTTGGATTGTAATCCAGGAGATTTAGTTAATTATTTCCCAGAAGCACGTCAGCGATTAGCTGAAGGTAACTGTCAATTTAATGATTGTTTACATCAGGATGAGCCAAATTGTGCAGTCCGAGGAGATTGGGAACGTTATCAGCATTATCTGGACTTTTTGGCGGAGGCAATCGCACGTCAAGAGAAATTGAACGATAGAGGAGATCCAGAATCAACTTTGAAGGCGAAAAATAAAGGAAAAGGGGAAACCAAATACGAGCCGAAGCTGCAAAGTAATAAATATCGGCGTACTTCTCGTCGGAGTCAACACCAAGAACTTGAGGGATTATATCAGGAAGAAGGAAGAAGGATGAATGATGAATGATGAAGGTTGAAGGTTTAAGCTTGAAGGATTGAGGCTTTCAAGGATACTATTGGTGATAAATGTAGAAAGTGGAAAGATGAGGCAGAGCCTCTAGATAGTGTTCCTAGTCGGAGACTAGGAAACGAGGGACACAAACAAATTTCAGGAAGGCGGAATTGGTTTGTGTAGCTGCGAAATTCGTTTAAGTCGCCTCGTTTTTGACAATTTTCAATATCTTAACCTAACTCTATTCTCAATTCCCGCAGCATTCGACTACTTCCGTCATCAATGGCTTTTTGCACCAGTTTAGGAATCATTTCCATAATCGGTAAATCTGGAAAAACAAGACCGACAGATGATTCAAGATATTCCCCATTTTGGAGAAGATAAATCCTCAAATTGCGATTTCGATAAATCCACACTTCCGGAACACCCAACGCCTTGTAAGCATCCAACGTAGTCTTTGAAGTTACATCAGATTCAATAGCAAGATCCGGAGGTGGATAAATATCCAAATCCATATCAGTACAACCTCTAACCAGACTAGCATTCTGAATGTAAAAACAAGTATCGGGTTCAACTCCAGCAATTTGTGGGCGTTTCAAAGTAGTCGAACCAAAATCATCCCAATCCCGTTGTTGGAAATCGAGAATGGCTTTAACAATATCAGCAATAATGCGATGGGGACGTATGCCCTTCGGGCAAGCTTCGCTAACATGAATTGCCAAAGGAGACATAATTTCCAGAGTACCTCGGTAGTAAGCTATGCGAGTATTGCGTTGTTCTCCCAATTCAGCGATAATTTCTTCAAAATCCTGCCAAGACAGGTTATGAATACTGATCATACTACCCGGAGTAACTTCGATGGCACGAATGGGAATAGTAATAGTCATTGGTTTGACTCCATTAATTACTCAGACAGCTTCTTTAAGAGTAGCCTAAATAATAAATTATTAGAAATATCTACCAAATGCGATCGCAAAAATTACCACCAACCAATCTCCTTATTTCCCCTCTTTGCGTACCTTTGCGATTA
>NZ_JAMZMM010000163.1 GCF_024178385.1 Limnofasciculus baicalensis BBK-W-15
GTATATAGATATTCTTGAGTTGGCTGAATACTCCGCACGGGATTATCGTTTCCTCTGGTAATAGCACCTTCTGTACCGTTGATATCAGAATCTCCGACAATAAAGGGAGTTATTCCGCCGCCGCCATGTTGGATAATAATTGAGCCGCCGTCTGTTACTCCGGCTGTGGAGATACTGGCGTTTATATTATTTTTATCGTTAAAGGTGTCGGTGGCTTGGAAGAAATTCCCTGTGGTAATATTAACGTTGCCGCCGATACCGTTACCGAGACTTTGGCTATTGATTTGACTTACGGTGATGTTGCCAGGTGCTTTGAGATTTATATTGCCACCATTACTAAATGTAGATGTATTGAGAATTCCGGTATTGATATTTCGACTATTACTGGTGAGGGTAATTCCACCGGGTGAGGTGATGTTGTTTGTTTCGATATTATTGACGGTTGCGATATCTATCCCAGTTGGGTTAGTGGTGGTTGTGTTACCTTGGATGAGTAAGTTATTCAGTGGGATTGCGCTACCGACGATATCGTTAAATTGTGCGGTGGGAGTAGTGAGGGCAAGATTGTAATTGCCGTTAACGGTGTTATTAAAGATAATATTGCCTGTACCGGAAGTGGTGAAGGCGACATTACTGCCTAGGGTGACAGGTGCATCAAAGATAATGTTGTTTTGATTGGTATCGATATTGCCCAGGATGCCAATATTATTATTGGCGATTAGGTTGATTTTGCCGCCGTTATTGGTAAAGGAAAAGGCGTTAATTTGCCCTGCGGTAATTGTATTGGCGGCATTGACTGTAATATCGCCGCCAATACCTAGGGCAGATGCGGTAATTAATGCACCAGTGCTGGTATTAATGTTACCGTTGGTGCTGGTGATGTTAATATTACCGCTATCTCTGTTAAACCCACTGTTGAAGAAAATACCAATTGTACCTGTATTAATATCGCTAAAAGCACTCAGAGTAACATCACCGCCATTGTTACCACCTGTGGCGTTAATAATTCCAGCAGTAGTATCGATAATACTACCACTGATGAGGGTAACCGAGCCACCATCTTCCTTCCCATGGGAATCTAAATTACCTGTGGTGATATTACCTGCGGCATTGAAAAATATCGAACCTCCATCACCATTCTCGGCAGATGAAATGATACGAGTGATAATAGCAATATTCCCGATGCTACTCTTAATATTAACATCTCCACCTCTTAGCTGTCCTTGTGAATTAATGTCACTACTGGTAATATCACCATTAGCGATTAAATCGATAGTACCACCGATAGAATTCGACGAAGAACCACCTTGAGAGGAAAGAATTTTTGTAATAATATCACCACCAGCTTGAATTATAATATTACCACCATTACCAGTGCCACCAGAACATCCAACACCTCCGGAACCGATAGTGCCGGAGCAAGAAAAAATGTTACCTACAGTACCATCTAAAGCCCGCTGGTTGTTAAGGCTTCCACCAGTAGTTATTTTAATATCTCCACTCCCCAAAGAGCCAATCGAATAGATATCATCGGCGTAAAATTGTCCTCCAGCTTCAATTGTGATATTACCACCCTTGCCATCACCAGTGAATGACATGACATCAAGATAAATCTCAATGTCACCTCCCGCTTTAATTGTGATATCGCCAGCATCCCCTTGTATCATAAGCTCCGCACCTGAAAACATCTGAATAGCAGTAATGTTACCCGGTGCTTCTAAAATAATAGCACCACTATTTTTACCATTAATTATCGTGCTAGTATTGATACGTCCTACATAAATACTTGGAATAAAATTTGGAGGTGTAACTTGAATGGGAGGAAAATTAGGTCTATTATCGAGAGTTGTTTTGCCTGCTTGTAAAATCAGCGCTGGACTAGTTGTTAAAATATTATAATGTGGATCTGTAGCAGGAATAGAGTTAGGAGAAGCTGGACTCGTAATTGTAATATCTCTAACAATAATACTACCTTTAGCCTCTATTTTAAGCGCCGCACCCATGTAATCGCGAAAAATAACATCTCCATTAGCACTAACTATAGGATCGTAGAGACTCATAAAATTACCGGGATTTCCTAATAAATTAAGAATTGAAAAACTTCCCCCACTGGCAAAATGAGCATCTCCAGAAATCGTGCCATCGCTGACTAAACTGAGATTTCCACCACTCGCAAAAGCAGGGCTTGGATGATTCATCGCTAAAATGTCAATGCCATTATTGCCTTGAATATAAAGATTGCCACCAGCGCTAGCTACAAAAGGATTTGCTACACTATCTCGAATTAAAATAGTATCTTTGGCGAACAGATTTAGATCTCCTGTAGTAAGTAACTGACTTTCGACTAATGTCAAATTATTAGCAGCAAATAGGGTTGCCGTTTTTCCCGTGATATTTCGCGCTATTATATCTCCTTGTTGTACGCTAAAATTAGATCCATTTATCTGGACAGTACCTTCTGGAGAAACTGTCAATCCGGTTTCGATACTCTGTGCTTTTCCTGTCAAAAGAGTGGGCAAATCTAAAGGAGTAACAGCTAGTGGATTACCGGAATTATCTCTGGGTGCTTCTATTTCTAAACTCAGCAAGTTTCCCGGTTGACTAATCCGCACTAAATTAGAACCTGGTACAGCAGCAACAGTAATTGTGCCACCGGGCGCATTTAGTTGTCCAGTATTAATAACAGTACCGCCCAGTAAGGTTAAATTTTGTCCTGCTGTGACAGCTAAATTACCAGCATTGATGATAATTCCCGGTTGGGCTAAGTCAAAGGCAAAAGTATTGGGATTCCCGATAATATTCTGGTAGTTATTTGCACCAAAAGCATTAAACCAATTATTATCGTTGAAACCAATACCTGTAGCAGTGGTAGCAGTAAAAGCAGCAGGTACATTTAAACTGGCATTTGCACCAAAGATAATTCCAGCAGGATTCATTAAATATAAGTTAGAGTTACCGCCACTTACCTGAATTAATCCATTAATTAGTGAGGGGGAACCCCCAGTTACTCGCCCTAAGATATTCTGAATCTGCGGAGAGGAGAGAAAATTAGCAATTTGCCCTGAATCTAAGCCAAATTCCTGTAAACTGTGGAATAGATTTGCTCCATCGCTGGATAATGTGCCGCCCGTGATATTGAAGTTATTGCTATTTTGATTAATAATAGTGCCCGTACCATCATTTGCTGGGGTAATGGGTTGGGCATTAGTGATTTGAGATGGGAGTAGAGTTGATATTCCACAAATGCTAAATAATGTGATGGATAATACTGTATTTTTTGGGTTGAACATTTATAGTTATCCTGGGTAGTCTATTGATACCGACAGAGAATAAATTCTCTGTCTTATAGCTAAAGTCAGTTAAAATTCAGATCTTGCACCAGTTTCAATAAGAGGCGGAGCCTCGGTATTCTCGTTCCCAGGTTGAACCTGGGAACGATGGTTGGGAGGCTCTGCCTCCCTTAAAATTCAGATCTTGCACCAGTTTCAATAAGAGGCAATTGTCAGGTGCGTTAGCGTAGCGTAACGCACCCTACGCAATCTAATAATCAGGATTTCAGTCAGTTTTAACTGACTTTAGCTGTGAGCCAGAGAATTAATTCTCTGGCGGATTATCGCCATTAATGCAAGATATAAATTAAAATAAATTTCATTACTTCCCATCACTATTTACCCCCCTCAACTGCCTTTCCACTTCATCAATTTGTTCCGAATAACCTAACATTTGATATCCCTTCAGTGCCAAAGTAAACCATCTCACAGCTTCATCTTTATTTCCCAGGGCTACTTCCACTTTTCCCAAACTATATTGGATTTGAGTTTGTTCCTCAATATCCTCAGAATCTGCTATTGTAATTGCCTTAGTGTAATACTCCTTTGCCTGGGGAATAAGTGCTAAGTAATAGAAATAGCGATGGCCGATTTGTCGATAAATGGGTGCAGTGTGAATGCCGCTGGATTCTAAGGTTGCGATTGCTTCTCCATTTAAGCTATTTTTACTATAGAGATTTGCCACAGCAATCGCCTTAGCTTCCTCATTCCAAGATTGTTGGGCAATTTGTGCCGATTGAGTGCGAATCTCTTGTGCTTTTTGTGCCTCAAGTAAGGTAAAATTAATGCCGCCAACACTAACAGGTTCATCCAAAGAAGAAACACCCGTATCTGCTTCCACTGTAAGCAAATAGGGAGTATCTGGTTTAAGAGGTGGTTCCCCAGGGTAAATAATTTGAGTATCGCCAACTTTAGTTGTCCATTTCACACCTTTACCTTCTACATTTACCGTATAAACTTTTGCCCCCGGTACAGGATTCCAACGGAGGATAGGTTTATCGTTAAGAATTGCTGTACGACGGGGACTAATAATATAGGGAATGTTACTTTTCCAGGTAATTTCACCGCGATGAGGACATTTATATGTTCCGGGAGTGCAAGTTTCTTCAGTTTCCGAGGGACAGGTATTTGCTTGATTTTTACCAGCGGATATTGATTGGGTAGATAAGTTCGCACATTGAACAATAATTTGCGATTCGTTAGCGGTTAATAGCTTATCTCCGGGATAAATTATTGTGCCTATTTTGGGGTGAATAGTATGTCCATTTCGCTGAATCCCCACATCACCAGTTGTCTGGATAATTTGTCCGTTGGCGATGGGTTGGGGGAGATTTTCTCCTTTTATTCCAATTCCTGATACTGGAGAATTGCTGTTAATAATGACTAAAAAAATAGTGATTGCGAATGCTGTTATTCGTCTAACAACCGCCAGAGAATAAATTCTCTGTCTAATAGCTAAAGTCGGTTGAAACCGACTCTTGACAAGCATTTTAGATGAAGATTTTGTCACCACATCAGGCATTTTAGTCCGTTTTAACGGACTTATGCTATTAGACAGGGAATTTATTCCCTGGCGGTTAATGTATTTTATTATTAAGCCTATCCTACCTTTCACTGTGTATTTCCTTTCGCTTGTAAATATTGCCGAGCAAAACCTATACATTCATCTTCTTCTGGCACATTATATTTAGAGTAGCGCAGCGTATTTTTCCAGACAGCTAATGATTCTTCTTTGTTCCCTTTCCTTTCCAAAATCTGGGCTAATAAGCAATAAGAATGAGGGCTATTTTCTGACAGGGCAATGGCACTGCGTAAATCTACTTCTGCTTCATCAAATCGCTCCTGTTTAAATCGCGCCCAACCCCGATTTTTCAAACAAGCTGCTTTAACACCATTGTATTGGGTATGGTTTAAACATTCCGAAGTATATTTCAGTACTGCTTCTGTATTATTTTGTTTCATTTCCAAGCGGGCAAGTTCAGCGTAAGCATCAGGAAGTCCACGAATTGCAGCTTGTTTGAAACTTTGAATGGCGCATTTTGAATCGTTTAGACTCTCATCGCACAGCCACCCTAAGTTATAATAAGGTTGAGGATAATTCCAGTCGAGGAAGGCAGCTAAATGATAGTATTGTTGAGCCATCAATAATTGACCATTATGATGACTTTTTAATCCAAACTCATTCACAAAAGGCGCAATTTTAAATCCGAATGACAGGTAACTGCTAATTAACCCAACTAAGAAAAGTGCCGTAAACTTAAGGATTAAGGCTATCAGGTTGGTTTTACGCCTATCGGGATACTTCCCCCCCAATTCTGCCCAAGTTAGCGGAATAACTGCTGGATGCTGACAAATAATAGGTAACCAACTCGCACTAGGAAATTCATCCTCAATCCCTTTTAATTGTTCTCTTGCTTGTCTGACTGCAATATGAAACGGTTTACCAAGAGCAAACGGTTTGCCAGAAGCATACGCCCCTAAAAAATACTTCAAAAACTCTTGAGCAACTCTATCCGCCACAGGTTCCCGCATCACAATCATTGGCGGTAATGGAATCTTTGCGACTGCTAAATCTCGCGCCAAGCCTAACCCATCACAGGAATTAAAAATTGCTAATTTCAATCCTTTATGAACAGCGTGACTCAGAGCTAATTCTAATTCACTAATAGTCAAGCTATTATTTTGAGAATGCTGATTAATATAGATTCTACCATTAGTAGCATCCGAGCCACTGGAACTATGTCCTGCAAAAAATAAAATATCCCAACCTTCTTGCCAAAGTTGGTCATTAAGTTGCTGTCGATTTGGTTCAACCAACCATGTTAGTTCAACATTTGGTAACTTTCGGAGTAAATTCTGATCTTTTTCAACATCAATACCCGCACTATTCCCTAAAATTGCCAGAATTTTTACTTTAGATTTTACCGTTTCCCGAAGGTGGAAAATGGGAGATGGATATTCCGGAGTACTTAAGGCAATCTCCGCGTGGCGATAATCTTGAAAAAACTGCCAAAGATGCCAGGGTAATTTCCATACTTGAGAGTCATCGCTTTCAACAATAACTCGCACTTGTTCCGATGGTTTTAATTGAGTTCTCAGTTGCAAGTCAATCTTGCGAAACCCTTCTGTATTCAACCAAGTATTAATGGCAGTTTCTAATCCTTCGCAAATATCGCTAAATTCCCCCTCGGAAATATTAGTAATACCAGATTCTACAATTTCGATACCAGAACGAATACCAGATTGGTTACCATATTGGTAAAGTGCCTCATAAAGCAACCGCCAGTTTCTGAGGAGTTGCGGAATTTCTGGTGCTGGAGGTAAATGCCCAAGGAATTGCATATAGAGATTTCCTGGTTTTCCTAACCTTGCTGTAACATTAGGAAATCCATCTATTAAATTCCCGGAATTAAGACTTAAAACAACTAATTTAATCATAGCTGTATGGTGCATTTCATCTGTAAGTCAACATGGAAATGAGAAGCGTACACAACCCATCTGCGGGTATCTTGAAACATTTATGATTTGAGATGCACCGTCACTTAACATTTGTTATTGAATATACCATGTTATTTATTCAATTCCCATTAAGTTTTATATCAAAAATCATCCGTAGAGCGGGCGTCTCGCCTGCGGCAGTTGAGAACACAGGCGAGACGCCTGTTCTACGTTTTATGGGTATATCAGATTGTGCAGAAGGAGAGAATACGTTTTATGGGCATATCAGATTGTAAATGCCTCCGTAATACTAATATCATCTAACTCCACTTTCAGACTAAAATTAGTTTCCGATGGAACCCGAAATGGCCTCAGTTGCATCCACAAATCCATACCTTTTGATTCAACCTCCTGAAGAGTTTCACCAGATTCTGAAAGTAACACAAAATTAAGATTAGACGGCAAATAGCGATCGCCTCCTGCTGGATGAACTTGCGACAAAATATTAATTTTGCCATCATTTTCTTGAGTAAGTGCCATAATCAGTGCAACATGTTTATTTCCCAATTGCATTCCCAAATCTATAAGTTTGGCTCGCACGATATCGGGATCTGCAAATAGCTTAACAGCAACTCCTCCCTTTCTGAACGATCCATTCCGGAATTGCAGTTTCGGGTTAACTTGATACCTAATTAGATCGTCAAGTGATTGCCAACCAGTTTCAAAAATATCCTCAAACCACTGGCTCAAATTTACTTTCGGTTGAGTCAACCTTTCAATCTCTTCTAATAAAGCATCTACCGATTGTAACCGATCTAGATATAACTCACCTGCCCCAGCAGTTTTGGCAAATCCCAATAACGCAGCTTCTTTTTTGTTCTCATCAATTTCCACCACAACATAACCAATCCGCTCTGCCCACACTTCTGGAGGAATACTGCAAATAGGTGTGGCAGTACATGGAGTAAATACCCCCAAATAAGATTTAATTTCTATCTTATTACTTACTTGAGGACAAGATGCCATTACCGGACGACATTCTAATTTTCCCAATCCCTTTAAATCGAGATCGGCAATATCCGCACAAAGACGAACAACTGGATTCCAGCTATCACTTTGGGCTAAATTTGTTTCAATCTCCATCAGTTGCAAATAATCATTTACCGCTAATACTGCCAGAGTGTTTAGATAAACTTGCTCTGCCTTTTGAGGATTGGGTTGTTGGGCTGCAAATTTCTTAGCAGTCTCAATCGCATTCTGGGTAATCGGCATGGAAGTGAAAATGTTGGTATATTTCATAATTAGCTTCTATCTCGACTCACTAGATAATTATCGCTCAAACTTTGCGCCCTTTGCGCCCTACTCTGACGAGAAGCCGCTGCGCGTCTATGGGTTTAAAATCGAACTTCGCTAAACTCCCGAAGCATCCCATAAACTATCCTCCTTATAGATATCCCTGAGATTCGCCAAATCTTCGCAAACGAGGCAAACATTGTCGCTGGTAAAAATTCGCCAGGGTGGAAATTGAACAATTAAATTCCTCCGATAGAGATTTCCAATCAGTCTCCGGCGGTAAGCGACGGAGAATTAAAAGTTGACAAGTTAACTCCGAACGTCCTTTAATATGAATATTCCTTAATTCTCCATCAGAATCAGTCTCAGCCCAATCTCGAATTACGTCTAACATGTTGGGAATATCAGAAGGAGCAGGTAAATTATCTATCGGATCATTTTGATTCTCTGAATCTGCTATTGGTAGAGATATTTCGATCTTGTTCCTCTCCCACTCTGAGATCTCAAAATCTTGCAACCTTCTCCTCAGATATCGATCTAACCAAGTTGTCACACGACTTCTCTCCGGATTATACTTTTCTTTTGCCGTATCAGCTTCGCAGAGATTTCGACATAGATAGAGCCAAGTTTGTTGTAAAGCGTCCTCATAATATGGTGTATTCTCTCGCCAGAGTCTGTCAGATTTAATAATGGCTTGAATCAGCTTATTTAATCCTTTACGCCGCTCGAGACTCTTACGGGGATACCGACAGGTTTGGCAGACAAGCTGACGGAATAGCTCATCTGGGTTGGGCTGCTGTGGCATTGAGTAAAGATTGCGCATTTGCGGGTTTAACTCATTCATAAGCTAACGGGTGATGGTGGCGTGACTCCTATCCTTCATTTAGTTATCACCCCAACTCCCAAGTTTTTCGCAGAATTCTCAAAAATATTTTCTGGAGTAGGGAGCGCGGGGTTCGTAGTAGGCGCTTCAGCGCCTAAACCAGCGATAAATCGCCGACTACAAACCGCTCAAGGTAAAGTTTTGTAAAGAAAATCCGCCCTGCTGCGAAATTTTTATCAATACTAGCGATATCAAAACAGAGATTCACATTAGGGTTATCTCTACCACACAGACATTCTCCTTCTCAAGGAGGTTACAGCAATGAAAAAATCTCTTCTCACCCAATTTCTCCTGACACCCATATTTATATTGGCAGCAGTCTTTTTAGCAGGAATCACCCCACCAATCGGTACGAGCAACACGAAGTCAGCGACAAGTCAAGTACTTAATCTCACTATATTTCTCTTGAATCTAGAGATGGGTGTTTCTTTTGCCGCTGTGATGGGGTGGCGTATTTCCAGTCTCAAGTCAGTAGAGATTGAGGCGCAATGTATGAATCATCAGGCAAAAATTAAGCAAAAAGATGTAGAGATAGAAGCAGCCCTCAAGTCTCTACAAAATCAGATTAGTACCAATTGAGAGCCGAGTCTCATCATAATCACCCGCCAGAGAATAAACCACTAGATAATCACCCGCCAGAGAATAAATTCTCTGTCTAATGGCTTAAGTCGGTTGAAACCGACTATTAATCAAGAATTTTAGTCAGTTTTAACTGACTTTAGCTATTAGACAGTGGTTTTAACCACTGGCGGGTTTTCTAGCGGGTTTTCTGGTGAGTATCGCCTAGGAGATCGCGGCGCTAGTATTTTTTACTATACCATTGGCGGTGGTGCTTTAGCCATTGGATTAATTGTCTTAGGTAGGTAAATTTCCTTAGTTACTATAATCTACAAGGAGAATCGATTTAGCAGAGGTTGATTCCGTATAATATAGCGTGCGATCGCGAACGACTTCAATGCGATCTTGAAACCGGGTACGGCATTCCTCATGAGGAAGTTGCGGCATGGTTATCCAGTATTGGTACAGATGACGAGTTGCCATGTCCCATCAATATTGTATTTTGTTTGTTTATTGTCCTAATAACTTGCTTCAAACCCAAATTCTTCTGGGAAAGCAAGGAAGTTAGATCCATGAGGTATCGCTTAGGAGATCGCGGCGCTAGCATTTTTTACTATGCCATTATCCTGGCAAACCAGAAGAATGGTATTTGGAAAAAGTGATTTATGATTTAAGGCGCGGTCGTTAATTATAAAAGTAGACGCTGGAGTAGTATCGATCATTTTAAAAGTAATCAAAAAAATTAGACAAAATGGGGCTTGATTTTTGGCATTCCAATGGTTTGGTTGCCATCATTAATTATGTTAGTAAGGTGGTTGTAATACTTGTCTCACATTTCAAAGGTAAAATCTGTAAAGTTACGATCTACATGCTGGAAGTTTGTTTTAACACCACTTCTACGAATACCACCATCTTGGATGTCAAACCCCACAATCTCCCCATCCATTTCTGGAATAATGCGACAAGCATAAAGTCCCGATTTTTCTGCCATGAGGACATGGGGTTTCTTATTGCTGAAATCATTCAGATTTGAGGCTGTTAAACCCTGGAATCCACCTGCTTTTCTTGTCATAGCAGAAAAATCATTTCTTGCCCATGATGAGAAGACAAGCTCGTAATTTCCTTGAGGATCTTTGTATAGTTGTGGGACTTCCATTTCTGAATAGCAACATGGTTTGGCAATAGGCTCTAAATATTCCCATTCTCCAAAATTATTGTCTTTTAGCCGTAAACATCCTATAACTCCATTTCTCCCGATCGGATCGTCAATTGATTTGGCTGAAAGGAGCATGTAGATTTGATTATTTTCTCTAAATAGAAATGGATCTCGCCAAGCATGAGTGGAGAGATCTCCTAGTGAATTTTTAGGTAAATAAGAATATCCAGGCTGAATTCGAGTTGGGGATAGTTTCCAACAAGATGTAGATAAACTTTCAGAGTATGCAATGCCAATATTTTGGGTCATTCCATCATCTTGTTCCCTATTCCTTGAAGTGTAAAACAACAGAAATCCGTTACTAACTTTAATAATATCACCACTCCAGATAGATGTATTTGCCCAATGTTCTTTAGAGGATGTTAGGACACTATAATCTTCATCATCTCCCCATTCCATTCTGATAAAATCAGAAGTAGTCCCATGTCCGACACAAGCCGCAAAATGATGCTTATCAGCAGAAACTAAGATTTGATCAGCATTAAGATAGAAAACATGAAAAAGCTTACTTTCTGAGTCAAAATAGTACCAAAAATCCCAAACGTGACGATGAGGATGTCGCATTGAAGGAAACATTATAACTAACTCCTTTTCCTTTTGACTTTTGACTTTACTTTTTCCCGATCAACCAATAAGTAATCATTTCGCCCTTACCCTTAACCGCGATCGCACCTCGTTCTTCCAACTCATAATTATACTTCAATCGTTCGTAAGTAGCTTCTGTCACTTGAATCCTGCCTGGTAATCCGTGATTCTCCATCCGACAGGCAATATTAACCGTATCTCCCCAGACATCATAAGCGAATTTCTTAGTACCAATTACCGCTGCTACCACTGGTCCTCCGGTATTAATCCCGATGCGCAAACGGAGGGGTTCCCCAGTGGGCCAATAGAATTGTGCGATCGCAGTTTGCATATCCAGTGCCATATCAGCCATCGCTTCAGCATGATCTGGGCGGACTAATGGCAGTCCGCTAGCGATAAAATAAGCATCACCGATAGTTCTAATTTTCTCAACACCGTGGTGGTGGGCGAGTTCGTCAAAAATAGAAAAAATTTCATTCAATAAACTTACAACATCTCCCGGAGGCATTGGGCTAGTATTAGGGGAAAAACTGACTATATCGCAAAACAAAAATGATGCTTCTTCATATTGCTTAGGAGTAGCAATTTGCTTCTCTTTTAGCTCTTGAACAATAGATTCCGGTAAAATATTCAGTAACAACCGTTCCGACTTTTCCTGCTCTTTTCTTAGGGCATTTTGCAGGGCTTGAATATTCAGATGAGTTTGGACGCGAGCGATAACTTCTTCAGGTTGAAATGGTTTAGTAATATAGTCTACCCCACCGACAGAGAAAGCCTTAACCTTATTAAATACCTCATCAAGAGCGCTCAAAAATATTACAGGAATTTGAGAAGTTTGGGGATCAGATTTGAGCCGTTCGCAGACCTCATAGCCATCCATTTCCGGCATACTAATATCTAGTAAAATCAGATCTGGTGGTTCAGCTTGCGCCGATTTCAGAGCGAGTGAACCATTGAGTGCTTTACCCACATCATATCCCTGATCCGTTAAGAGTTTTGATAATAGGCGTAGGTTGAATGGTGTATCATCAACAATCAGAATATTTGCCTTCAGAGTCTCAAATTGATAGCGATTCATGCGGTAACCCGTACCTGTTGGATTAAGTCAATGACTTGATCGAAAAGAAAGTTATCTGCCCAATCCCTTAAGATCTTGGCTAGCGGAGCATGGGTAGCGGGAACTTGCTCGCACAACCAAATAATTTCCCGATCAGAGCATTTAAACGCTGCTCGATTTAGCTTTTCCACCCACTCCTTTGGCATTCTAGATAAGTAAAAATCGAGAGATTCCGTAGGATAGTTGTCCCGCCTGTCATCTCGCCTGTCATCCCATCTATCATCCCATCTGTTTTCATTAATTAACTGACCATGAATTTCCTCGTAGGAAAGGTGGGATGCCCGATAATCTTTAACCTCAGACTCTTCATAGATATAACGCACTCCTAAAAGTCCAGCAATTTTTTCCCAAAGGATTTCCTCCCGGAATGGTTTCCGCATAAAATCATCGCAACCCGCTGACAAAATATGAATTCGCTCCTCTTCAAAAGCACTAGCAGTCAGAGCAATAATTGCCGTAGTTGAACCTTGGAAATGCTCCTTAATCCGTTGTGTAGCTTCATACCCACTCATCACAGGCATCTGCATATCCATTAAGATCAGGTGAGGAGAGTAACTAGAACAAAGTTCAACCGCTTCCAATCCATTTTTAGCTTCGGCTACAGAGAAACCAACTGATGTCAGAAGCTTGACTAACAAAAGACGGTTCTCCAGACAATCCTCAACCACCAAAATACGATAGTTTGGTTGATTTTGTGCCAATCCAATTATCTTGCGAGTTTCTTGAGGTATCTGAAGAGCCATTGCTTCAGGAGGATCGACTGGAATATCAAACCTAAATATCGTTCCCTTGTCTAAAACACTGCTAACTTTAATATCTCCCCCCATCAGTTGGATAAATTTTTGACTAATTGCTAAACCTAATCCCGTTCCTTCCTGAGATTTTCGTCCGCTTTCTGTTTGTCCAAAGGCAATAAATAGATTATTAATCTCCTCTGGTGCAATACCGAGTCCAGTGTCTTCAATAATGAAGCTAAGGGAAAGGGGAGTAGGGA
>NZ_JAMZMM010000620.1 GCF_024178385.1 Limnofasciculus baicalensis BBK-W-15
TTATAATTTTGACGAGGTACTTTACTTCTTTTAGAAGCTTTCAAACTCTTTATTTTTCTAGGTTCGGTCGCTCTCGGTCGGTGTTTCCTTTCTCGAGCGCATTTATCAATGTAGCTGGTCTCTCTTTGATTGTCAAGCTTTTTCCAAAAGTTTTTTAAAAAAAAGCTCAAAGCTAGTTGTGGCATGGGATTTGCGTCACAATGAATAAGGCGCTTTGATCGAGAGAGAGTAGAGGTCTGTTGTGAACTTCCAGTCAGTCATTGCTACGTTAAACAAATTCTGGGGCGATCGCGGTTGTCTGATTGCCCAATCCTACGATACGGAGAAGGGGGCGGGTACAATGAGTCCCCATACGTTTTTAAGAGCGATTGGACCTGAACCTTGGTCTGTCGCTTATGTGGAACCTTGCCGACGACCAACAGATGGTCGCTATGGGGAAAATCCCAACCGCTATCAGCACTATTATCAGTACCAAGTCCTGATTAAGCCGTCTCCCAATAACATTCAGGAGATTTACCTGGATTCCCTTAAGGCGTTGGGCATTCATCCAGAAGATCACGATATTCGGTTTGTCGAAGACAACTGGGAATCACCAACCCTGGGTGCGTGGGGCGTGGGTTGGGAAGTTTGGCTGGATGGGATGGAAATTACCCAATTTACCTACTTCCAGCAGTGTGGTGGCATTGATTGTCGTCCTGTCTCTATTGAGATTACCTACGGACTGGAGCGATTGGTCATGTATCTTCAGAATGTGGATGCTTTTACTAAAATCCAGTGGAACGATCGCGTTACTTACGGGGATGTTCATCTTCAAGGAGAAGTTGAGCAATGTACCTACAACTTTCAGGCATCTAACCCCGATCTACTGTTTACCCTATTTAGTCTGTACGAACAAGAAGCAGAACAACTGATTGCGCGGGGACTAGTAGCCCCCACACTTGACTATGTTTTGAAGTGTTCTCACTCTTTTAACTTACTTGACGCTAGGGGGGTAATTTCAGTTACGGAGAGAACCCGTTATATTGGCAGAATCCGCAATTTGGCAAGGAGAGTTGCTCAACTGTATTTGCAACAGAGGGAGGCGTTAGATTTTCCACTCAATAAACTAAAACTGTTGTCTGTTTAATACTTATTGTATTAAATAATACAATGCCTAGTAGTTTGCCAGAGTAATTTGATTAATTAGTCTGAAATTTTGGCGGGATATATCGTATAATCCTTTCGTCCAGAAAGTCTGTTATTTCTGGTCATACCAAATCTGGGTCAAATATCCCCTTGATAAATTAGACCGCGGAGGTGGTCTTTGAAAAGTATAGCCGCGACTGGAAGTCGCCCAACCGAAAAAGGGGTAGCCTTCTCTGATTTGGTATAACCTATAAAAGAATGTTCGCTAGACATCTCCAAAATAGAATCTAAAACCCTTACCCTGTATAGCCCAAAACCTAATTTATGGAGATGTCTACTGGTTATGGACTTACGCAGCTACCTTAGATAAGGGTGCGTTAGCAAAGCATAACGCACTACGGATAGAAGATTCGCTTAAGTCAGATGGCTGAACTTTGTCTGGTTAAAATTTCAGACAGATTTATAGGGCTAGCGGTTACGATTTGTAGTAGATAGGATCTTGGAGAATCAATGGAAAATGTAAGTCAGTTATTGACACCAATCTTAGAACCAATTGCCGAGCAATTCCGAAGTTTTGGAACACCAGCACCAATTGTACATTGGGGACATCCCTTGATGATGGGGATTGTCGTCTTTTTTATGGGTAGCTTTGTGGGATTAGCAGGATGGCGGGGACGGGTATTGGCAGATACAGACGCTGCGAATAAAAGTAGAGCCGATCATCGTAAAATAGCACCTTGGATGTTTTTATTTATCGCATTGGGTTACACAGGTGGCGTACTATCTTTGGTGATGCAGCATCAGCCGATTTTAGAAAGTCCTCATTTTTGGACTGGTTCCGTTGTGGTGATTTTATTAGGTACTAATGGCATAATTTCCTTAGCTGGTTTTGGTGGTAACAAAGCTGCACTAAGGACAGTCCATGCTTACTTAGGCAGTACAGCTTTGTGTCTGCTGTTTCTCCATGCCGTGTTAGGTTTGAAATTAGGTCTAGCAATTTGAAAATAGGGAAGGGGGAGTAGGGAGTGGGGAGTGG
>NZ_JAMZMM010000164.1 GCF_024178385.1 Limnofasciculus baicalensis BBK-W-15
CCCCTAGCCCCTTTTCAGACTAAAGACTAATCGGAAGTCCGTGTTAACAATACTGGACAGTTGGCATAGACGCGAACATAGTCTGACAAGGAAGATCCTAGTAAACGATCCAAATCTGGTAGATTCTTAGCCATGGAGGGACGACGATCCGGAGAACCTAGAATTAATAAGTCAATGTTCGACTCCTCTACCAGTCGGCAAATCTCAGGACCGGGTTTACCTGTAGCGTTAATACAGCGATAAGAAACGCCTTGCTTTTTCGCTTCGGCTATGGCTGGTGCTAAAACTGGATCTTGTTCGGGATTGGTGATGATTTGACCAGATTCTGTTTGTTTGTCGGCGTTGACACGAACCAAATAGAGTTGACCATTCTTGATGTCCCGTAGGAATGATAGCGCTAAAGTCAAGCTTTGTTTTGCAGATATTGATTTATCCATAGGCACCATGACGCGGGCAATGCGGCGGACATAGATCTCGTCTTTTACCAGTAACATGGGGCGGGAGGAAACTTGGAAAACATATTGGCTGACAGAGTTTTCCAGGATAGATTCGATCCGCTTGAGTCCTCGTGACCCCATAATAATCAAATCAGCTTGTTCTTCTTCTCCAACTTGAAGAACCACATCTTTAGGCTCTCCCTGTTTCAGTCTGGGGGTGATTTTACCGGGGTCCACTTTGAGAGACTTGACGGCTTCAGCAAGAATCTTACCTCCCTCTTCCAACTTGGCGGACATACCTTCAGCGGTAACTTGGGGAGGGACAACATGTAGCACAGTGACGGATGCCTTTTGCACGATGGGGATTTCCATCAACATGTTGAACATCTCTTCACAAAGCCCTCTGCCTGCAACGGCTAGCAAAATTTTTTCAATCATTTTTCACACAAGAGTTAGTTGTTAATGGTAGACTGTGCCACTCTCAGGAGAGTAGGGGACACAAAGAGTAAAACTCTATAGCCCCTAAAGTGACAGTCTTCTGTTACAATGCGCCAGTCCTGTAATTGTTAGTGGCTTTCACCCTTCCAACATTAAGGATACTTCTGATGTTGCTGCTGAAATTTGACAATTTATTACTTAGTTGGGGGCTGGGGGGGACAAGGGTTGATAGCAGTTGCCAAAATACATAGATTTACCGAGACTTAGACTAGCAAATTCTGTGTATTGCAGTGGAGAGATAGATTAAGCAAACCAGACAAAACTCTGTAGAAACTTATACCCTTGAGTTTTCCTAGGTTTACCTAGATTTTTTGTTAAATAGTTATTCTTCCAGGATAATTTGGGCAAAATCTGAAGATAAGGATGGTCTAAAATTGCCAATCAGCATCTTTAATTTCAGTTTTTTCCTCTACTTCTTCTCTATTTATCTCTCGGTTAAGAATATCTGATACTGGGGTGATATTATCATCCCGATTTGGTGTTACGGGAGAATCTGTAATCCTGGATTGAGAATTTCGCTGACGCAGAAACCATAGAGAACCCCCACCTACTAGCAACAGAGCTACGATAGCAGTTATCCACCCCACTGGGATTGAATTTGAGTTTTTAGGTGGCTGATTTTTTACTGGAGTTTGTGTAGGTTGCGATCCAGGATCTAAAGAAGGAATAGGTTGAGGTATTTCTGCTGGAAATTCTGGGGGAATCGTAGTAGGTGAAGTTTGGGGTGAAACTTGAGGTAATGGAATAGGTTGACTCCGAATCTCAGGAGAAATTTGTGGTGAGGTAAGAGTGGGGGAAGGCGTTATTTGTCGTCGGGGTTTTGGTGATGTAATAGCGGGCAAAGGCGTTATTTGTCGTCGGGGTGGTGGTGATGTAATAGCGGGCAAAGGTGTTGTCTGTCGTCGGGGTTTTGGTGATGTCAGACTGGGCAAAGGTGTTGTCTGTCGTCGGGGTGGTGGTGATGTCAGACTGGGCAACGGCGTTATTTGTCGCCGGGGTGGTGGTGATGTCAGACTGGGCAACGGCGTTATTTGTCGCCGGGGTGGTGGTGATGTAATAGCGGGCAAAGGCGTTATTTGTCGTCGGGGTTGTGGTGATGTAATAGCGGGGAACGGAGTTGTCTGTAGGTTGGGTGTTGGTGACGTAATAGCGGGGAATGGAGTTGTCTGTAGGTTGGGTGTTGGTGACGTAATAGCGGGGGAAGGGGTTACAGTAGGCTGTGGTGTTGGCGATGATTCTGTTGGTTGCTGATTATCAATTGGAGTAGATGTTGCTTCTGGTGAAGCATTTGGCGAGGAAATATCTGGAGATGGTGCTATTGTCGGGGATACTTTTAGAGATGGTACTCTTGTCGGGGATGCTTCTGGTGATGGTCCTTTTGTAGGAGATACTTCTGGTGATGCTACTTTTGTCGGGGATGCTTCTTGAGAGGGTTCAACTTGATCCACGATAATTGGGGGAGTTTGAGCCAATGTTTTTTGCCAAACAGCTATATCGCTCGGTAGCAATGAGACAAAACTTACACCCATAAAGGCTGAAATTAGCTGGCGCGTATACATATTTCCACTTGCGTATATAGTATTAAAGTTGATTTCAGCACTCACAATTCAACGCTAGTCTTGTTCCTTCCGGCGTTTCTATAGGGGATTGAACTAGTTTATACAATTTTGCGATCGCTGACAATTGCCATATCTTCCCAAAGGATTGTCTATTTTTACAGATTCTGGGGCAAGAATTTGGTGAGTTGGTGCAAAAATATTGATTAATGACTTAATATAGCGGTTCCCGTTGTTATGAGGTACAGTGGCAGTAATTTTCAGGTATGTTCGGTGCAGATTGCAGGTTTCTGAGGTGTACTTCATAAACCTGCAATCTGCTATATAAGTTAACAGATAGAAACTCTCATCTAGTTGACTGTATTTTTACTCGATCCATTTCTCTTTCCAGGATTGGTTTAAGTAAATCGATAAGTTGTCTAGTTCGGTGGTGTACACCCTGATCATTTAGGTGATAAATCCTATCATAAAATAAAGATTTGTCGTAGAGAAAGTCTCTGGGTTTTCCAACAATAGGCACTTTGATCTGATCGTAAAAATCTTCTAAGCTTTTAAAAAATGTTTGGTAGGTATCTTTTTGATAGACATCAAACCAAAGCATATTAGGCCAGGTGGCTAGGATCTTAATTTGATTGGTGTTGCTCCAATCCACAAAATTTTGTATTATTTTCATTCCATGAGTTGAACTAATATAGCCTTGAAAGTCCTGTCTCGGTTTCAAACTATCCAGTGCTTTATATTCTTTTCTGCTCATACCTGATTCGCGATTACCTGTTTCATCTCCATACTGATTAAGATTTTCTGACTTATAATAATCCTGCCATCGCTCAGGTGTTCTAAATTTTCCTAATATTCCGGTTTGTAGGCGAGACAAAGAGATGCCACTTAGGAAACGAATCTGCTTAATGAAACCCACAGATCTTAAATAGTTCGTATCGCGAGCAAACACATAGTCAATTAAGGATGAATTTAGCTTGCCATCTTCAATATAACTTTCGTATTCTAGCGGCAGCAGGACTAAATCTCCAGGCTTAACCAAGGAACGAGCACGCTGGAGAATGTAATCAATACCTAGTCCAGCATAAGTTGCTGCATTGACACAAGGGAACCCAGTTTCTTGGTGGATCATCTGACAGCTAATACCAAATAAAGCATTTGAACCAGCAACTACAACTAGCTTAGGAGTTTTAATTGAACTCGCAATTTGGGATTTAATTACCGAGATTTCGTAAGTCCAGCGAGAACTTTCAGTTGGACTACCTATTTGGTAGAATACGGTTAAGAGAAAAATGAGACTGCTGAGTATTAATCCAGTTAAGATTGAGGGTAAATACTTTCGGGATGCCATATAATCAGAAGTTAAAGTACAAAAATTCAGTTTTAGGCGCTTCTAAGACAATTTTTATTAAAATAAATGCTAATATTCCAAATAAAACACCAATCAGTTTCGTTGGTTGCCATTGAATTTTTTGCCACAGGCGATTGCCCCAACTTGGAGAGGTTTCTGCCCTAGGTAGATTCAGAGCTGGACTATATTTACTTAACCACTGCTGAGTGTTGGGAACAAACCAAACAAACAGTAACAAAACAACCAAAAGCTTTTTTCTTTCTGGTACAACTGAAGCTGACATCGATAAACCATTTGCTCCTATCATCGTCTTTAATATTGCTACAGCAGAATTCAGGTTTTCAGCTCTAAAGAAAACCCAGCCAACAACCACAGCTATAAACGTTACAAAACAAGCTAATCCTACACTCCACCAGTGAGTCTTTTTGAGATCGTGTCCTAATGATTTTCGGAAGGAACGCCATTGATGGTTAATAACAAGATAAGCTCCATGTAATCCACCCCAAAACACAAATGTCCAACCGGCTCCATGCCATAAACCTCCCAGTAGCATAGTAATCATTAAATTTATATTGTGTCTAATTTTGCCCTGACGATTTCCACCTAGAGGAATGTAAAGATAATCACGCGAAAAGTTAGATAGAGTAATGTGCCAGCGACGCCAAAAGTCACTGATATTTACAGCTTGGTAAGGTGAATTAAAATTGAGTGGTAGCTTAATCCCAAACATTCGAGCTGCGCCGAGTGCCATTTCAGAGTATCCTGAAAAATCAAAGTATAACTGAAATGTGTAAGCAAGTGCCCCACTCCAAGCATCATAAAATGTGATGGGTACACCCTGAGCAGCAGCATTGAATACAGGGGTAGCGTAGATCGCAATGTTATCAGCAATCAGAACTTTTTTCGCCATACCTATCATAAAGATGGTGATCCCCACTTCCATATCTTCTGAATTAAACCGATAAATAGATGGATTGGCAAACTGGGGTATTGTTTCTCGATGTAGAATGATTGGTCCAGCGATTAATCGTGGGAAAAAAGTAACAAATAAAGCATAATTTAAGAGACTTGATTCTTTTGTTATTCCCCGATAAACGTCTACAATAAAAGTAATTTGCTCAAATGTAAAGAAGGAAATACCTAAAGGCAAAATAACTTGAGTTAGATTAAATTCCGTCCCCGTTATATCATTTGCCGTAGAAAGGAAAAAGTTAGCATACTTAAAATAAGTAATGAGGCTAAGGTTTACAATAATTCCCAAAAATAGAATAATTTTTTTGCGCAAAGAGCTTTCAAATTGCTGGCTCAACGCATACCCGATAAAATAGTTAAACAGTAGCGATGAGATTAACAAGATCAGATATGCTGGATTCCACCAACTATAAAAAAATAAGGATGTGGCTACTAGCCATGCAATGGCGAACTTGTCATAATATTTGCCAATTCCAAAAAAAACTAATAGAGTGATGGGGAGAAATAGGAAAATAAATTCAGATGAATTAAATAACATATCTCAAAGGTTGATGGCGTAAAATTTAACAAATAACTTAGCAAGCAGGTTGGGATCGAAAATAATTTATATTTCAGTAATTTCGGAGGCAATCGTATCCCAATTAAAACGTTTAGAGATAGTCATTCTATTTTGTATTTTGGATTTGAGACTGTTTAGTTTACTTTTCAGATGCCTGACTCAACCTTTTTAGGTTGCCTGTTGCCATTTTCTAGCTCGCCAACATATAGGATAATATAATACCAGATTAAATCCCTAAACCCATGGCAACTGAAACCCCTGCTATTCTCGCCCTAGACTTTGACGGAGTTCTCTGTGACGGACTCCTAGAATACTTTCAAACTTCCTGGCGCACCTACTGTCAAATTTGGCAACCAGATAACCAAACTATTCCAGATAATTTAGATGCCTCATTTTACCGCCTTCGACCTGTAATTGAAATTGGTTGGGAAATGCCAATCCTAATTCGTGCCTTAATTCAGGGAGTTCCTGAAAATACAATAGTAGCAGATTGGTCAGTGGTGGCGCAAGATATCATAAAATTAGATAAATTAGAGCCAGCCACAATTGGCAAGGAGGTAGACAGTACAAGAGATGAGTGGATTGCCACAGATTTAGAGGGATGGTTAGCGCTACATCGGTTCTATCCTGGTATCATTGAACGGCTGGATCAACTTCTTAGATCAGATAATAGCACAGAATTATTTATTGTCACAACCAAAGAAGGACGATTTGTTAAGCAATTATTACAACAACAAGGTATCCAACTCTCTGAAGAGAGGATTATTGGCAAAGAGATTAAACGTCCCAAACACGAAACATTGCGGCAATTACTAGGACAGTATCCAGGTACACTATGGTTTGTGGAAGATCGACTGAAAACCTTGGAATCTGTAGCAGAGCAGCCAGATCTAAATAATGTAAGATTATTCTTGGCAGATTGGGGATATAATACAAAAGCCCAACGGGATTCTGTAAGTCGTGACTCTGGAATTAGCCTCTTGTCACTTACTCAGTTTGTCCAAGATTTTGAGGTTTGGCATTAGCAAGCTTGGCGGATAGATTTAACCACAGAAACCCGCAATCAACCAAATGTGGAGAATAAAAAATTATGCTGTATCATCTGGATTTTCATGTAGAGTATTCGGCGAATATGAGCCAGAAAGACTTGTTTAAAATCTGGGCAAAGGAAGCCGATGCAGCACTTGATGCTAAAGCAGTAGGTGTTGTAGTTGATTTATGGAAATGTGTTGGTACTCGTCGGGTAATTGCTATTGTTAATGTTGATACTCCTGATACTCTTGACCAAATTCTGTTGGATTTGCCAATTATGCAGGAAATGGGGCAGCATGTACAGGTGGAAGTTACTCCTTTACGTCGCTATGAAGATTTTGCCGCAGATGTGAAAGAGAGATTAAAATCTTAGTAATGGCTAATGGCTAATTGCTAATTGCTAATTGCTAATTGCTAATTACTACTTTTGATAAAAAGGGCGAGTCGCTTCATGTTATTTGTGAGTGCGAGAGATTATCGTAACGACTCGCCCCTACATTCTCTACTCCCCACTCCAAAAAACCCACTCCCTACTCCCCAATATGTTAGATCTCACTAAACTTGCAGGGGAAATCCCTAATATTAGTCAACACCTGAAAGGGGAAGCAGCGGCTGGTAACAAACGCTTAGAGCTAGCTCGCACGCTGCTATCTCAGGCTAAAATAAAGCAGGAAAAACTGGTACAATCTCAACAAAAATGGCGGGATCGCATTATCTTCAGTGCGGCTATTCCCATCGAACCTCTGGATACTTGTATTGACTTAGATCCCGCGCCTTACAGTCATACAGTTTTTGCGACAGATGGTTCCCAAATTTCACCATCTCATCACGAAATTGCCTACTGTTATCTGATTAATGTTGGCAGGGTGATGTTACATTACGGGCAAAGTTTATATCCTTTATTAGATAGTTCACCAGAAGTATTTTACAAGCCAGAAGACTTATATGTTTCCAGAAAATGGGGGATTCGTACAGAAGAATGGATGGGGTATCGACGCACAGTTTCAGAGATATCTGTATTAGCAGAAATGGCTTCTCGTTGGGTGAATCCTCCTGGGCCACATTTTGATATTCCTAATTTGGCGATGGTAGATGGCTCCCTAATTTATTGGTTTTTGGAATCTATACCAACAGAAGCACGCGATCGCATTTTACCACCAATTTTAGCAGCCTGGGATCGGTTGCGCTCCGTTAACGTACCTTTGATGGGATATCTGAGTGCAGCGCGAAGTAGTGAAGCCATAAATTTTTTAAGATTAGAAGCTTGTCCCCACCCCAATCCTAACTGCATGACTCATTGTGGTAGCCTTACAGATAAGTTACCTTGTCAGGTAGTGGAACCCTTGCGAGATACATCATTTTGGGGCAATTATTTGCAACCTGGACAACGGGGGACTTTGTTTCGCAGCTCCCAGCGAATTTTGGATTTATATGGCGATCGCAAAATTTATTTCTGCTACGTTAATGTGGGGACAGAAATTGCCCGTATTGAAATTCCTGAATGGGTGGCGGAAAATTCTACCTTATTAAATCAGGCGCTAAGTTTAATGTTGGCCCAAGTTTATAAAGGATATGGATATCCAATAGCCTTAGCGGAAGCACACAATAAAGCAGTAGTAAGAGGAGGGGACCGCGCTAGCTTTTTTGCCCTTTTAGAACAACAAATGATTCGTACAGGATTGAGAAATGTCGGAACATCTTATAAGGAAGCCCGTAAACGTGGGAGTATTAGTTAATCTTACATTTTGCACACTACAATAATAACCGTAGAAAGTCTTTATAAGTAGGGGGCGTTATGCGAAGCTAACGCACCATTCATTCTATTAGTAGTAGAGCCAAGTAAGTCCTAGGAAAGTATAATTAATCCAGTTAATATTATTTAACAGGAAGAAATAAATGGAAATCAAAGCAGCAGTAGCCCACGCACCAGGAAAACCATTAACCATTGAAACTGTTCGCCTCGAAGGACCAAAAGCGGGTGAAGTGATGGTAGAAATAAAAGCAACTGGAATCTGTCACACTGACGCATATACCCTCTCTGGTAAAGATCCCGAAGGATTATTTCCCGCAATTTTAGGACACGAGGGTGCAGGTATAGTGGTAGAAGTAGGAGCAGGTGTCACCAGTGTCAAACCAGGAGATAGTGTAATTCCTCTTTACATTCCTGAATGCCGTAATTGTCCATATTGCTTAAATTTCAAAACCAATCTCTGTCAGGCAATTCGGGTAACACAAGGACAAGGTTTAATGCCTGACAGCACTAGTCGGTTTTCCATTGGCGGAGAAAAGATTCATCACTATATGGGCACATCAACCTTTGCCAACTATACCGTATTACCAGAAATTGCTGTTGCTAAAATTCGGGAAGATGCACCTTTTGATAAAGTTTGTTATATAGGTTGTGGAGTAACTACAGGTATTGGTGCAGTCATTAATACGGCTAAAGTTGAACCCGGTGCGAGAGTAGTAGTGTTTGGACTGGGGGGAATTGGTTTAAACGTTATTCAAGGTGCTAGAATGGTGGGTGCTAGCCAAATTGTCGGAATTGATATTAATCCTGCCAGGAAGGAACTAGCAGAAAAATTTGGCATGACAGATTTTGTCAATCCCAATGAAATTGAAGGCGATTTAGTGCCCTATTTGGTAGACTTAACTAAAGGTGGAGCCGATTACAGCTTTGAGTGCATTGGCAATGTTGAGATCATGCGTCAAGCATTAGAATGCTGCCACAAAGGTTGGGGAGTAAGTGTTATTATTGGTGTAGCTGGAGCTGGAGAAGAAATCCGCACTCGTCCCTTTCAATTAGTGACGGGAAGAGTTTGGAAAGGAAGCGCATTCGGTGGTGCGAGAGGACGAACAGATGTACCTAAAATTGTTGACTGGTACATGGAGGGTAAAATCAATATTGACGATTTAATTACCCATGTCATGCCCTTAGAGAAAATTAATCATGCCTTTGATTTAATGAAACAGGGAGAATCTATCCGCAGTGTTGTAACTTTTTAGGTGATATCTTCGCCACTGATAAAGATACAGCCCTTTTCGGATGATTGAGTTACAGAGAAACCCGGTTTCCAGGCTATGCCTCATGTAACTGAAAATCTCTATAACTAGGTTGGGTTGACGCTTATTACCCAACAACGCTACCTTCACCTCAACTCCGCTTTCGGAAAATTACCGAAAAAATTAATGTTTATCGTGCTTCATGGCTAGATAAAATACATCTTTAATAGGGTTTGGACTTACCGTTGAAAGCCGAAAACCTCCTTCGCCAAGCCTGCTCCTAGCGCCTTACCCCCGAGCCAACCTAAAAAAGGGGTGAACAGTCGAAGAGTCACAGTCCCCCTTTTCAGGGAGATTTAGGAGGATCTCTGCTTAAGTTATTATGGTTATCTGGTTACCCAGAAACAAATTTAAAGGTTGATTAGACTGGCTCATCGATAGCACAGTAGCACAACTCACTGGCACAGACGGAGCGAAACAAATCAAGAAATAATCAATTTTCTATCGTTCATCAAGAGGAAATTATGGTTTTAGTTAGAGATGTCAAACAATTCAGCAGTATGCCAGTTCGAGGTTTGGACAGGCAGATCATTTGGCAATTCAATCAAATGAATCCAGGTTTGCTGGTAAGCATTGAAGACTTAAATATTAACAAAGGAGACGGACTTTTACCTTTTTGCCAAATAGCAGTAAAAAATGCCTTAGCGAGATTTTTAAAAGATTATGGCAAGCCTTTAACTGTCAATAATGCTTACCGCTCAGTAGTTGCTCAAACAGTATTCTGGAACAACAGAAATTCCGTTAGTACTCTTGTCGGTCCCCCTGGAAGATCCGATCATCAAAACGGTGCATCAATAGACATTGATGAATGGCCACAAGTGAGAGATTCACTGATCAAATACGGATGGCGATGGACTTATGGTAGACAAGATCCGATGCACTTTGACTGGACTCAAGGCATTGAATTTATCAAAGATGACACAATTAAAGCATTTCAAGCTTTGTGGAATCTCGCCAATCCAAACGGAGAAAAACTGAGTGTAGATGGCAGTATGGGGGATCTTGATAGTTCCACAACTTTCCGATTCATTAACTATTCCCCCGCTGAAGGTTTTCCTGATTTGCCCTATCCCAGAACCTTAATGCTGACGACACCAGTACAGATGGGTAAAGATGTGGGACAGTTACAGCTAGCACTAAGAAAAGCTGGCATGAAACTCGATGCAGCAGATCAACAATTTGGGCTAACAACTGACCAAGCTGTCAAAGAATTTCAAGCCGCAAACTCTTTAACACCAGATGGCATTATCAGTGCAGAAGGTCAAACACGGAAGGCTTTGCAGCCTTTTCTAGATCTCTTCCCAATTCCTGTCTCCAATATTACAATAGGACAGACTTTAAAACTAGGTTCATCGGGAGCAGATGTAGTAAAATTACAGCAGCAATTAGAAAAATTAGGATTTGATATTGGTACTCCAGATGGTAACTTCGGAGGGAAAACTGAAATCGCAGTTAAAGCATTTCAAAAAAGTCGCGGACTGAAAGATGATGGTGTCGCAGGTTCTCAAACTATAGCCGCATTATTTGCAGCTAATCCAACTCCCAAGCCAACACCAACTCCAACACCAACACCAACTCCCAAGCCAACACCAACACCAACACCAACTCCCAAGCCAACTCCAACTCCAACACCAACCCCTAAGCCAACACCAACTCCGACTCCAAATACCGTAATAACCAAAACTTTAAAACTAGGTTCATCAGGAGCAGATGTACTCGCGCTTCAGCAGCAATTAAAAAAATTAGGATTTGATGTTGGCACTCCAGATGGTAGCTTCGGCGGGAAAACAGAAACCGCAGTTAAAGCCTTTCAAAAAAGTCGCAGACTGAAAGATGATGGTGTCGCTGGTTCTCAAACTGTGGCTGCATTGTTCTCAACAACACCCACACCTCAACCAACTCCCAAGCCAACACCAACACCAACTCCCAAGCCAACTCAACCCCCAATAGGTATCGATATTTCCAGCAACAATCCCCCTGTAAATTGGTCTAACGTCAAGAAATCAGGAGTTACCTTTGCTATTCTCAAAGCCAGTGAAGGAGGCGACTGGGTAGATCCAAAATTTACGACAAATTGGCAAGGAATCAGACAAGTAGGTTTAATTGGTGGTGCATATCACTTCTTTCGACCTTTAAGACCCCCGGCAATGCAAGTAAACAACTTTCTCACCGTTGTTAAAAATAGTCTCCAAGTCACCGATTTACCCCCTGTAGTAGATGTCGAAGCATGGCCTCCAAGTGTCGGAGATCAATGGAAACAACTGAATCTAAGCCAGCGGATTGATGCTGTCAAACAATGGCTAATATTAATGGAGAAAGAAACAAAACGCCGTCCAATTATCTACACTAGTCCTTCCTTCTGGAAAGATTACATGGGGGATTCCCAAGCATTAGTTAATTACCCCTTATGGTTGGCACACTATACCGACAGCCCTCAGCCAACTGTTCCTGCCAAAAATTGGGGAGGAAATGGTTATACCATTTGGCAATATACCGAATCTGGTACTGTCGATGGAGTTACTGGCAAAGTCGATAAAAACAGATTTAAAGGTACATTCGACCAACTGGTAGCTTTTGCTAAAGGTACAGATATTGCCTAAGTAAAAAGTCAAAAGTCATTAAACGTAGGGTGGGCAATGTTCCGACAAGTCATATAATCTAATCCCACAGAAGATTGTGGACATTGCCCACCCTATATATTTATTTACTTTTGATTCTAAGTCAAAAGTCAAAAGTCAAAAGTCAAAATAAGATTTATGTTTTGTTTTTGACTTTTGACTAATAAAAGTTCATTCTTTTAGCATTCACCAATAGGAAATCATGGTTTTAGTCAAAGACATCAAAGAATTCAGAAGTATGCCAGTTCGCGGTTTGGACAGGCAAGTGGTTTGGCAATTTAATCAAATGAGTCCTGGTTTACTAGTCAGCATTGATGACTTAAATATCAATAAAGGAGACGGACTTTTACCTTTCTGCCAAGCAGCAGTGCGAGATGCTTTAGCCAACTTTTTGAAAAGTTATGGCAAAGCAATAACTATCAATAATGCCTATCGCTCTGTCATTGTTCAAACAGTATTCTGGAACAACAAAAATTTAGCTGGTGGGATGGTAGCTCAACCTGGAAAATCAGATCATCAAAATGGTGTATCGATAGACATTGAAGAATGGCCTCAAATCAAAGATTTACTGATTAAAAATGGATGGCAATGGACTTATGGGATGAAAGATAGTATGCACTTTGACTGGACTAAAGGTATTGAATTCATCAAAGATGACACAATTAAAGCATTCCAAGCCTTGTGGAATGCCGCCAATCCAGGTGGACAACAACTCCTTGTAGATGGTGGTATGGGGGATTTAGCAAATTCCAAAACATTCCAGTGCATTAACAATTCACCTGCTGAAGGTTTCGGCGGTGTAGGCTATCCGAGAACCTTGTGCCTAACCTCACCCATACAAGTAGGTAAAGATATAGGACAATTACAGCTAGCACTAAGGAAAGCTGGGATAAAACTTGATACAGCGGATCAACAATTTGGGCCAGCAACTGATAAAGCAGTTAAAGAGTTTCAAACAGCTAATTCTTTAGCTGCTGATGGCATTATCAGTGCAGAAGGTGAAACTCGCAAGAAGTTACAACCTTATCTGGATGGAGTCGCTTCCGCTGCTTCTCCTAGTGTGATTCCCAATAAAAAGTAAGCTACTACAGCTTATCAGTTCAAACAGAGATCTTGCACCAGTTTCAATAAGTTGAAAAACCTAACCCCCCAGCCCCCTTCCCTGGTAGGGAAGGGGGGGCAAGATTTCATACTACCCTCTCCTAGATGGGCAGGGCTGTTTCATTGAAACCGACTAAATTTGGTAATTTCAGTTTGGTAATTTCAGTCAGTTTTAACTGACTTAAGCTATGAGACAGAGAATTTATTCTCTGTCGGTTATAGC